>NZ_NUQE01000022.1 GCF_002582035.1 Bacillus pseudomycoides | reverse complement strand
CGATTCCGTTTATATGATCGGTTACTTTTGTTTCATTTCCGTTCTCATCATATGCATACGAGAATGCATCTTTGCCGTTTCGTTTTGTCTTTGTTGCGCGGTTTGCGGCATCGTACTCCCATTCTAAAACAGCGTTTGTTGGTAGGGTGGTTTTAATTCGGTTCGCATTTGCATCATACTCGTGTAAGATTTTTCGAGATAATGCATCTTGGAAAACAGTTAGTTTGTTATCAACATCATACTCAAAGATGTTCTTTTGTGTTTTGCCACCAGCTGTCACAAATTTTTCTGTTGTGTTTCCATTGTCATCATAATTGTAAGAAACAGAAGTTCCATTTGCGAGTGTTGTTTTAGTTAATTGATTATCTTCGTTATATGCAAATGTCTTTTTATTTCCTTTTTCATCTGTTTCACTTGTTTTGTTTCCATACGTATCATACGTAAAGGTATTTTTCCGATTTTCTTCATCATAGGTTGCAGTAATAAAGTTTCCATCTGCATCATATTCTGTTTTCGTTAGATGATTGCCTTCCATCACACGAACATCATCGAACCATACTTTTCCGGTATGTTCTTTATCAAACATCGTATGAAGCTGAATTCGTTTAATCGCCCCTGCTGAAGCTGGGATGACAACTGCTCCGCGATTCCAATCTTTTGTGCCAAGCGGGAACGTGATGTAATAACTTTTCCATGTTCCGCCTTCATGTTCTGCATAAATCCAAACAGAATATCCGTTGTTTGGCTGAGATGTACTGCTATGTTTCACGTTTTCCGCTTTTGACATTGCGGTAATCGTAATATCTTTCGCTTGACTTTGATTTAGCGTAATTTCTTGACGATAATGCAGATCTGGGTTTGGATCAGTTGGGCTCTTACGTTCCATCACAAGCGCTGAATGTCCTCCAAATCCTTCCCCTATGCTATCTCTCGGCACATTTTGCCATGTATGCCAAACTTCTAGTTTGTCTCCATAGTATTCAAAACTAGAGTTAGGTACTGGGTTAAAGGAAGAAGCAATTGGTCCTTCTTCTAGCTGTAAGTTATCAAACCATGCCGTTCCACTCGCATTTATATCCGCATGATCCGTAAATAACTCAATTAACAACTGATGTGTTTTTTCAGAAGTCACAATTGGTACTTGTCGTTTTGTCCAATCGGTTGTGCCATTCACTTTGCTATGATAGTTGGAAAATATTTCCCCTACACGATTTCCATTTTCATCTATCTCAACAATATGAAAATACGCACTCGCTTTTTCTAATCTATTTGTTTTTATCCAACCACTAAAAATATATGGACGTTTTGGATCAACTGGAACTTTTTGACTTGCAATGGTTGCTCCCCAATCTCCATTGTTCGCTTTTGTTTCCATACGCAAAGAGGATACTTGTCCTAACTCCGGCGCGCGAATCGTTCCATCTACTTCATTTTTACCACCATCATTCCATCCGCGTAACTCCCAACGCTCACCACCTGCTTCATAACCAGGGTTTCGTAATAGGTTTGCACCTGGCACTAGTTCTAAACTGCCACGAATCGGATTTCCATAAGGATCATACTGCGTCACAGATGATGTTTGCGCTTGATAATCTGTTTTCGAAACAGCATTGGCACCGTTATATGTAACAGACGTTTCTTTACTCTCTGTATCTGTTACTTTCGTGACATCATTGTTTTGATTATATTCATACTTCTCTGTTCCAATTGCGTCCGTCGCAGATGTTACGTTTCCATTACTGTCATACGTATAGCTTTCAGAAACACGTTTCCCTTGGTCTTTTGGATCTATCTTTTTTGTTAAATTGTTTGCTTCATATTCATAGGTTGTTGTTAACTTTAATCCGTCTGCATCTACAATCGTTTTTTCCGGGTTCCCGGCAAGATTGTAGTGATACATATCTTTTACATTTTTAGGATCTGTGACAGTAACTTCTCTTGCTTCACTGTTATAAGAAAGCTTTGTTTCCTTCCCAAGTGCATCTGTCACGCCAACCAGTCGATTATTTTCATACGTGTACGTTGTTTTGTACGGCTTTTGTTCCGTATGTTTCGGATCATACGTATAACGTAGTTTCCCATTTTCATAGCCGTATCGGTATTGTTTCCCTCTCGGTGTTGTTACACCTACTAATTGGCCATCTTTATACTCATACGTAACCGTACGGTTCTCAGGGCCGACAAGTTTCATTAATAACCCATCTGTACCATACTGTAAAGATACTTTACGGTTAGAGGCGTTTGTAATTTCTACGACACGACCATTTTCATATCGATAAGTGAGTGTATTACCATGTTCGTCTTTCACTTTTGTTAAACGGCCTTGTTTGTCATATTCCGATACCGTTTGATCTTTGTCAGTAACCGTATATCCACTGTCTGTTTTCTTCATTTCTAAAAATACACCCGGTGGTGCTTTGTAGGAATTGTCTCCCACTTTTTCAAAACGATCTATCGCACGATCTTCCTGAATAAAGTGTAAGTCTCCATTTGGCTGCTCCTGTACTTTTTCATCAAAAGAACTCGTCCAACCTTTTCCTAATACACCTTGTTCTGTGCTGTTACTGTTGTATACACGGTCAATGCGTAAATCAGGTCCGCGGCCGGATAAAGTAAAGTCCGACTCATCCATGACAAAGTTCCCATTTGTCGCATTTACTTTACCGCCAATGACATCAACAGAGGCCATATAATCCTTCATACCGAAAATATCTGTTGGTTCTGCCATTTTAATGCCGTAATCTGGGGAATACGCACTTTCGGCATGCCCGATATTGCTGTAGGCTTGAATATGAACCCAATATTTATCACTTCTAAAATCACCTGCATTTTGATACAGCTGAGAAGGATTTAATGCGAGTTCTTCTCCCTTTCCATCCGTGTGGAACTGGTAACGACCACTTTTTAACTCATCCGCTGTTGGATAGATTTTCTTTCCTTGAGTGGACCATTTCGTCACATTTCCAACATCAAACACATCGTGATTCTTTCCATTATAAAAAATGACACGATAGCCTGTAGCACCGGGGATTTGATCCCAGTTTAGCTCAATATATCCCGAGTTAGAGCCAGACAAATTGGGAAAAGCATATGATTTTGGTTGTTTTGGTGCTTCAAGCGGTATAAATACCTTTTCTTCATCTGATTCTGGGCTCAATTCATCATGAAGATACTCCGCTACAACTTTTACTTTGTAGGCATGTTTATCATTGCCCTGTTCATTATAACCATTATTTTGATACAACCGAGAAGGACTCGTTGGAAATTCTCCGCCTAATCCATCAAAATGAAGTGTGTTCCGACCACGGTTCACATCATCTTGACTTGGCCATATTTTTTTATCTTTTGTTGACCACGATGTCGTATTCCCAACATGATAATAGTTATAATCTTCTCCATCAAAAATCCCTATTCGATATCCAATTGCTCCTGGTACAGCATCCCAATTCACATTGATATGCCCGGTACCGCTTCCCATGCCATTCGAATAGGCTGATAAACGCGGTTTATTCGGCTTTGGATACGAATACGTAATTTCTAAATATGGTGCAGCTTCACCGCCTTGATAACCTGCAATAAACTTCTTCCAATGCGTTTGTCCTCGCCCGTTCGGATGCAGCTTAAATCCATAGTTTGGTCTCTCACCACTTACCCACGCTTTCACTGTGTTCGTAACATTAAACTCTGCCCATTGATTTCGACCGACATTGGTCACAGCGATTTCTTGGGACCATGGTTTTGTCTCCCAGTTCATCTTAATATAATCCCAGTCACCTTTAACTTCATCTAACCATACTTCATTCGGACTATTCGCATAATAATGCCACGCCGCATAGGCATAAAATTTTGCATCTTGTACGATTGCGCCATTCAAACTAGAAAGTTCCGGCTTCATATATGCAAAATTATATCCTGTACTATTATCAAAATACCCCACTTTTAACGTATGAGCTTGCAGATTTTCATCCCAAAGTACCCATCGTGAATAATTGTTCTTTGGATACGCACTCGATACGTAGGCTTCTTGGAAACTTTCCATCGCAATGGACGGGTCAATATAAACCGGGTATTTTCGTTCAGGAGCTTGTAGCCATTTTGGATCCGCTGTAATGGTTACATTGTACGTATTGTTTTCTTGTTTCTCTAATGTATACTTTACCTCTTCTGAAATCGGTGCTTCATTCGATTCAGGATGTACATTGGAATCTGTCATAAACGGTTTTGGCAGCGTAAACACTGTCTTTTGCTTATCATCTATCATAAGAATAGAACCGTCTTCTTGTAACTTCGGTGTCAGTTTAGTTTGTAATTGGAAGGTAAAGATATGATGTCCTGTATATTGATTCAAAACAATATCTTCTTTGATTTTGTCATTAAACGTAATCGTACGTAAATCGATGTTTGGAAAAATATTTTTATACCAAATCTTATTTTTCTCGTAAGTTGCAGCGGCTGGAGAAGGTTGGAGTTGTTCTTTCTCACCTTTTGCTCCTATTAATTTGTAGGAGACTGTATGACCATCTATTTCGAACGTGGCATATTCTTGTTGAGTTAATTTCTTTTGAAAGGTTGGTTTTAGCTTAGTAGCTTTTGTAGCAATCGTTTGCGGTGATTTTGCGACAAGGTCTGGTTGAATCTCTTCTAACTTCCCATTTTTCTCTGTATGTATGGGTTCTGTATAGACTTTCTTAGTAAATGTTCCATTCTTGTTATCAAATACTTTTTCGTGTTCAGTTCGTTCTTCAACCACTTCAACAGGCTTATCCTTTGGACCGGTTTTTTGTTGATCCCCTTTCTGTGAATCTTGATTTGCTAAAAATAATTTTTCTTGTTTCTGATTACTAACATCAGCAATCTCTGCGACGACTTCTATTGGAATAGATGACATAAAAAGCGTCATAATCATCAAATGGATGACATACTGAAACCATCGCCTTTTTCTTTTCTCCTTTTTCATAATTTCACCTCTCTATATTTGTAAATATCTTACAATTAAAAATGTAAAGCAACGTTCAACAAAAAGCAACATAAAAAATATTAATTATCCGATTTTTCTGACAATGAAATCTATTATTCCAGATTATAAGAAAAGAAGAATGACACATAAAAAAAGAGGCGAATCACCGAAGAAACAACATGTTAGAGATAATATAACCATACAACTATACGTATTACTCTACTTTTATACGAAAAAACACGACCGAGTTTCCCCCCACGGTCGTGTTTTCTTTATGATTATGCTGTAATCCAAGCCTCATCAGCTGGATTTTTGCGCCATTCTTGTAGTTTCTTCGTTTCTGCTTCGCCGATCATGCCTTTTTCTGCTGCTACTTCTGTAAGCGCACTGTAGTCGCTTAAAGAGTATGATGCAACATTCGCTGCTGCTAATTTTCCTTTTCCTGCTTCCAGTTCGTATGTGAAGATTGATACGATTCCTAATACTTCACAACCAGCTTCGCGAAGTGCTTCTACACAAGTAATTGCACTGCCGCCAGTTGAGATTAAATCTTCTACTACGACAACTTTTTGGCCTTTTTCTGCTTTACCTTCGATTTGGTTTCCTTTACCATGACCTTTTGCCTTGCTGCGTACATAACACATTGGTAAGTTCATGCGATCGCTTACCCAAGCAGCATGTGCAATACCTGCTGTTGCTGTTCCTGCAATTACATCAACAGTTGGGAAGTGTGTTTGAATTAATTCTTCTAATCCTGCTGCAATCGCTTGACGTACTTCTGGGTATGATAATGTTAAACGATTATCACAATAAATTGGTGATTTCATTCCAGAAGACCATGTAAATGGATCATTTGGTTGTAAGAATACTGCTCCGATATCTAATAAATGAGATGCGATTTGTTTTTTCATACTGTTACACCCTCCCACTGTTCTTTTACAATTTGATACGCTGCGCGCGGATTTTCTGCTTTTGTAATACTACGTCCTACTACGATATAACTAGAGCCTAGTTCACGCGCACGTTTTGGCGTCGCTACGCGCACCTGGTCATTTACATCATCACTTGCAAGACGAATCCCCGGTGTTACTGTTACGAAAGCATCTCCGCATACTTCACGCAATTTTGGTACTTCAAGCGTTGAACAAACAACGCCGTCCAGACCGCTTTCTTTCGTTAATTTCGCATAATGAGCAACCGCTTCTTCTAACGTTTTCTCAATGCCGATCTCTTTTTTCATTACTTCTTCCGATGTACTTGTTAGTTGTGTAACTGCAATACAAATCGGTCTCTCTTTTCCTTCTTGTTTACCTTCCTCTAATCCCTCAAGCGCAGCTTTCATCATACTGCTTCCCCCAGCAGCATGAACGTTTACCATATCAACATCTAAACTAGCTAAATTACGCATTGCGCTTTTCACTGTGTTCGGAATATCATGAAGCTTCAAATCTAAAAAGATTTGATGTCCTTTTTCTTTTAGGTACGTAATAATAGCAGGTCCCTCTTTGTAAAACAGTTCCATACCCACTTTGACAAATAATTGTTCCCCTTCAAAGTGACTTAAAAACTGTTCTACCTCTGCTTTACCTGGAAAATCCAGTGCAACAATTAGCGACTGTGACATGTTTACTTCCAGCTCCTTCCTTGACATTCCGAAATGTGTTCAAATCCTAGTTCATCTAAAAGTGCTGGTAATTCTTCAATAATTGTTGGACATACAAACGGATCAACGAAGTTTGCTGTACCAACTGCTACTGCACTTGCACCAGCGTAGAAGAATTCAATTACATCTTCCGCTGATTCAATACCGCCCATTCCGATAATTGGAATGTTAACAGCTTGACTCACTTCGTGCACCATACGAATCGCCACCGGCTTAATCGCGGGGCCTGATAGTCCACCTGTACGGTTTGCTAAAATTGGTTTTGCTGTTTTTAAATCTAGACGCATACCAAGCAATGTATTAATCATCGTTAATCCATCCGCACCTGCATTTTCGATTGCCTTTGCAATCTCCACAATGTTTGCCACGTTTGGTGACAATTTCACATATACCGGTACTTCAGAAACCTCTTTTACTCGCTTCGTTAAATCAGCAGCAATTTCTGGGACTGTACCAAAAGCGATACCACCCGTTTTTACGTTTGGACAAGAAATATTTAACTCTAGCGCATGAACATTTGGTGCTTTCGAAATTTCCTTTGCTACTGCTACATAGTCCTCAGCTTGTGAGCCCGCAACGTTCGCAATAATCGGAAGATCAAATTGCTCTAACCATGGTAATTCAGACGTCATTACCTTTTCTAACCCTGGGTTTTGAAGCCCGATTGCATTTAGCATTCCGCCTGGTGTTTCGGCAACACGAGGTGTTGGATTTCCATAACGAGGTTGTTCCGTTGTTGCTTTAATCATGATTGATCCAAGTACACTTAAATCATAGAATTGCGCATACTCACGACCAAACCCGAAGCAACCAGATGCTGGGATAATTGGATTCTTTAATGATAATCCTGGTAATTCAACTTGCAATCTGTTCATAGTACAACCTCCCCGATTGGAAATACTGGTCCGTCACTACACACCTTCTTGTAAGAATGTCCACTTGGATCTTCTTGCAAGTGGCATACACATGCAAAACACGCTCCAATACCACAACCCATACGTTCCTCTAGTGAAATGTAGGCTTTTTTCTCTTTATAGCGGCCTTCTAATGCCCGTAGCATTGCTAAAGGTCCACATGAGTATAGAATGTCAAAGTCAATTCCATACGCATCGATTACATCTGTTACAAATCCTTTTGTACCATGTGTACCGTCGACTGTTGCAACATACGTATCACCAAGCTCTGCAAATTTCTCTTCGTAGAAGACAACATCTTTTGTTTGGAAACCTAAGATGTGAATGACACGTACTCCTTTTGCAACAAGGCGTTGTGATAACTCATAAAGTGGTGGCACACCAATTCCGCCCCCTACTAAAAGAGCCGTTTGCCCTGCTTCTGCTTCTTCTACAGGAAATCCATGGCCTAATGGTCCTAATACGTCTACAAGTTCACCTTGTTTTTTCTTTGCTAATGTTTTTGTTCCTTGTCCTTCCGCACGATATAGCATTGTAAATTCGTTATTTTCTTGATCAACATTACAAATACTAATTGGGCGGCGCAGCAGAGGCGTAATGCCTTCTGCTACTTTAATGTGTACAAACTGCCCTGGTTCGTTCATTTGCTGTACAAGATCACCTTGAAGCACTAGTTCATAAATATTTTTTGCGATTTCTTTTTGGTTAACGACGATCATATTTTGCTTTTGCATCATGCACGTACCACCTCGTGACGCTCAGTTGGCGCAAATTCTTTCATTGCGTGAGCTGAAAATGTCATGGATTCTAGTACACGTAAGATTGCTCTTGTTGTATCTAGTGATGTTAAGCATGCTACTCCATTTTCTACAGATTCACGGCGAATACGGAAGCCATCACGCGCTGGCTGTTTTCCTTTTGTTAATGTATTGATAACAAACTGTGCTTTTCCTTGACGAATGATATCAAGTAAGTTGTAGTCTTCAGAATCAATTTTGTTTACAACCTGCACCGGAATGTTTTGCTCTGTTAACGATTGTGCTGTTCCTGCTGTTGCTAATAAGTTATAGCCAATTTCATGGAAGCGTTTTGCAATTTCCATCGCTTCTTCTTTATCTTTATCCGCCACAGTAATGATTACTGATCCGTGCGTTGGAATGTTAATTCCTGAAGCAACAAGTCCTTTATATAGTGCTTTTTCAAGCGTTAAGTCTTTACCCATTACTTCCCCTGTTGATTTCATTTCAGGCCCTAATGTTGTATCAACTGAACGTAGTTTCGCAAATGAGAATACTGGAGCTTTTACATACACTTCATTCTCTTCTGGGCGATACCCAGTTTCATATCCTTGTTCTACAAGATTTTGACCTAAAATAACTTTTGTTGCGATATTCGCCATCGGTACACCTGTAATTTTACTTAAGAATGGTACTGTACGGCTCGCACGTGGGTTTACTTCAATTACATACACTTCGTCCTTAAATACTACAAACTGGATATTCAGTAATCCAACAATGTTTAATCCTCTTCCAAGTGCAATTGTATTTTCGATAATTTGTTCTTTCAGTTTTGCAGATAAGCTTTGCGGTGGGTATACTCCAATTGAATCACCAGAGTGAACTCCAGCGCGTTCAATATGTTCCATAATACCTGGAATGAATACATTTTCACCGTCTGAAATTGCATCTACTTCAATTTCTTTACCAACCATGTAACGGTCAATTAATACTGGATGATCTGCATGAACTTTTACTGCGTTTTTCATATAGTGCAGTAGTTCTTCTTGACGATATACAATTTCCATCGCACGTCCACCAAGTACGTAAGATGGTCTTACAAGTACCGGATAACCAATTTCTTCAGCGATTGCTACTGCTGCTTCTACTGTTGTTGCTGTTTTCCCAACTGGTTGTGGAATACCTAACTCTGTTAAAGCTGCTTCGAATTTATCGCGGTCTTCTGCACGGTCTAAATCTTCAAGTGATGTTCCTAAAATTTTCACACCGTGTTCTTCTAATTTAGCAGCTAAGTTAATTGCCGTTTGTCCACCGAATTGGACGATAACACCTTCTGGCTTTTCTAAATCGATAATGTGCATTACATCTTCGATTGTTAGTGGTTCAAAGTATAATTTGTCAGAAATACTGAAGTCTGTTGAAACTGTTTCTGGGTTGTTATTAACAATGATTGCCTCATATCCAGCTTCTTTAATTGCCCATACAGAGTGAACTGTTGCATAGTCAAACTCAACACCTTGACCAATACGGATTGGACCAGATCCTAGTACAACTACACTCTTACGATCTGTTACAATCGATTCATTCTCGTCACCATATGTGCTGTAGTAGTATGGTGTTGCAGATTCAAACTCTGCCGCACAAGTATCTACCATTTTATAAACAGGAGTCATATTGCTTTCTTTACGCATATCGTAAATTTCACGCTCTGTTTTGTTCCAAGCAGCTGCGATGTAATGGTCACTGAAGCCCATTTCTTTCGCAGATTGTAATACTTCCATATTTCCTACATTTTCTTTTACTTTGCGTTCCATATTTACGATGTTTTCAACTTTTTGTAAGAAGAAGAAGTCCATTTCACACCATGAGTTAATTTCTTCTTTCGTTACACCTTGACGGATTGCTTCTGCTACAACAAACAGTCGCTCATCATCAGCTTTAATAATGCGTTTTTTCATTGTTTCTTTATCAAGCTCTTTTAAGTGGTCTAACTCTAAGTGATAAATGCCAAGCTCTAGAGAACGAACCGCTTTTAATAATGATTCCTCTAAGTTACGTCCGATTGACATAACTTCACCTGTTGCTTTCATCTGCGTACCAAGCGTTCTGTTTGCTGATTCAAACTTATCAAATGGCCAGCGCGGAATTTTTGAAACAACATAGTCTAATGCCGGCTCGAAGCAAGCGTATGTTTTTTGTGTTACTGGGTTTACAATTTCATCTAATGTTAAACCGACTGCAATTTTCGCCGCTAGCTTCGCAATTGGATATCCAGTTGCTTTAGATGCTAGTGCAGACGAACGACTTACACGCGGGTTTACTTCGATCACATAATATTGGAAGCTATGTGGATCAAGTGCAAGCTGAACGTTACATCCACCTTCAATTCCTAATGCGCGAATAATTCTTAATGAAGTGTTTCGTAACATTTGATACTCACGGTCACTTAATGTTTGGCTCGGTGCTACAACGATAGAATCACCTGTGTGAACCCCAACCGGATCGATATTTTCCATATTACATACTACAATCGCGTTATCATTCGAATCACGCATTACTTCATATTCAATTTCCTTACAACCAGCAATACTCTTTTCTAATAAACATTGTGTTACTGGACTATGTTTTAATCCACCTGATACGATTTCAATTAGTTCTTCTTCATTACTACAGATTCCGCCACCTGTTCCCCCCATTGTAAATGCTGGGCGAACAATAACTGGATAACCAATTTCTTTTACAAATTCATGTGCTTCTTCTAGCGTATGAATAATGGTACTAGATGGAATTGGTTCATTTAATTCCTGCATTAATGTACGGAATAAATCACGATCCTCCGCTTGCTCGATTGCTGATAATTTTGTTCCTAAAATTTCAACTCCGCACTCGTCAAGTACGCCTGATTTTGCAAGTTCAACCGCCATATTCAAGCCTGTTTGGCCACCTAATGTTGGTAAGATTGCATCTGGACGTTCTTTACGAATAATACGACTTACAAATTCTAATGTTAATGGCTCAATGTATACTTTATCTGCTGTTGCAGTATCTGTCATAATTGTTGCTGGGTTAGAGTTCACAAGGATTACTTTGTAACCTTCTTCTTTAAGCGATTGACAAGCTTGTGTTCCAGAGTAGTCAAACTCCGCTGCTTGCCCGATTACAATAGGTCCTGATCCGATTACTAAAATTGTGTTAATGTCTAGGCGTTTTGGCATAACTCTTCCCCTTCTTTCTTGAAGTTTTCAATCATTGTTAAGAAATCTTCGAATAAATCATTTGCATCTTCTGGCCCTGCTGAAGCTTCTGGATGGTATTGTACTGTAAATGCTGGGAACTTCGTATGACGAAGACCTTCAACTGTTCCATCATTTAAAGCTACATGTGTAATTTCAAGATCTGTACTTTTAACTGATTCTTCTTCTACTGCGTAACCATGGTTTTGAGAAGTAATGGCTACTTTTCCAGTTGCAAGATGCTTTACTGGATGATTTAAACCACGGTGACCGAATTTTAACTTGCTTGTATTTGCACCAGATGCTAGAGCGAACAATTGATGCCCAAGGCAAATCCCGAATAATGGTACTTTTCCGATAATGTCTTTTAGCATTTCAATTGCTTCTGGTACATCTTTTGGATCCCCAGGTCCATTACTTAACATAATTCCATCTGGGCTAAGGCGTAAAATCTCTTCAGCCGTTGTATTGTAAGGTACAACAATTACATCACAGTCGCGTTTATTTAGTTCTCGTAAAATACCATGCTTCATACCGAAGTCTACAAGTACAACGCGATGGCCACGACCTGGACTTGGATATGGATCTTTTGTTGATACGCGTTTCACATGATCTGTAAAGACTGTCGCTTTTAATTGGCTAACGATGTACTCTACATCCGCATCCATGTTGCAAAGACGTCCGCGTAATGTTCCATATTGACGAATTTTTCGTGTTAATTTTCTTGTATCAATTCCTGCTAATCCTGGAATGTTTCTTTCTTTTAAATAATCATCTAACGAAATTTCATTACGGAAGTTAGATGGGTGATCACAAATTTCGTTTACTATTAAACCATTTACAGATGGATGAATTGATTCGAAATCATCACGGTTAATGCCGTAGTTTCCGATTAATGGGTACGTAAATGTTACGATTTGACCGCAATATGATGGATCAGATAATGTCTCTTGATACCCTGTCATCCCTGTTGTAAATACGACTTCACCTGATTTTTCAATTTCTCCGCCGAAACCTTTTCCAATTAATACTGTTCCATCTTCTAAGATAAGCTGTCTTTTCATACTAAAGCACTCTCCTTTTGCCATGCGATCTTACCGCCAACTAATGTCATAACCGGCCATCCTTGACACTTCCAGCCTGCGAATGGCGTATTTTTTCCTTTTGATAAGAATGTTGTTGGATCAATCTCTTCTTCATTGTCTAAATCGATAATTGTAATATCAGCGGCTCTTCCTTCTTGCAGGCGGCCTGCTTCTAAACCAAATGTGTCAGCTGGTTTCTCTGTTAAGAATTGAATTAACTGTTCTAATGTGATAATTCCCTTTTTCACAAGGTTTGTATATAGTAGTGGGAATGCTGTTTCAAAACCAGTAATTCCAAATGGTGCTCTTTCAATACCTTGTGCTTTTTCTTCTGCTGCATGCGGTGCATGATCTGTTGCAATTATGTCGATTGTTCCATCTAATAACCCTTCAATTAATGCCTCATGATCTTCTTTTCCTCGAAGCGGTGGATTCATTTTAAAGTTTGGATCAACCGATGGGATATCATCTTCACATAATACTAAGTGATGCGGTGTTACTTCTGCTGTTACTTTAATTCCAGCACGTTTTGCATCACGAATCACACGTACAGATCCTTTTGTACTTACGTGACAAACGTGATAGTGGCAACCTGCTGCTTCTGCAAGTAATATGTCCCGGGCAATATGTACGGACTCACATACTGATGGGATACCGTTTAATCCATGTTTCTCAGAAAACTTCCCTTCATGTACACATCCTTTATTAATAAGCGTATTTTCTTCGCAATGTGCAACAACTGCCATATTTAATTTTGCTGCACGCTTCATCGCTGCCAGCATCATGCTCGCATCCTGTACGCCTACGCCATCATCAGTAAACGCGAATGCTCCAAGTTCTTTTAATGTTTCAAAGTCTGTCATTTCAGAACCTGCTTGGCGTACTGTAATCGCTCCATATGGCAGTACATTTACATGTGCTTTTTCTTTAATTCGTTTTTGTAAATCTTCCATATGTTCTTTGCTGTCTGGTACTGGACGTGTATTTGGCATTGCGCAAATTGTTGTAAATCCACCTTTTGCTGCCGCAAGTGTACCTGTTTCAATTGTTTCTTTATGTTCACCACCTGGTTCGCGAAGATGAACGTGTACATCTACTAATCCAGGTGCAATTAATTTTCCGTTTACATCGATTACTTCAGCATTATCTGCCGTAATATTTTCTGCTACTTTCGCAATTTTACCGTCTTGTACAAGAAGATCTGTTGCTACGATTTTTCCTTCTTCATTCAAATAACGTCCATTTTTAAACAAATAGTTCATGTTTCATTCCTCCTAATACATTTGGTAATGCGCGTTTTAGTACAGCCATTCTTACGTAAACTCCATTTTCCATCTGTTTGAATATGCGTGAACGCTCACACTCGACGAGTTCACTTGCAATCTCTACATCACGATTTACAGGAGCTGGATGCATAATAATGCTTCCTTGTTTCATACGCTTTTCTCGCTCAATTGTTAATCCGTGCTGCTTATGATACTCTTTCATGATATCTGTTTCATAATGATCATGACGCTCATGTTGCACACGAAGTAACATCATCACATCAACTTCCGGAACAAGTTCATCTAAACTTCTGTATGTTCCAAAGGGGTTCGTTTCATCTTTCCACTCTTCAGGGCTAGCAAAGTAAATTGTTGCTCCTAGTTTTGTTAAAGCTTCAGCGTTAGAACGTGCTACTCGGCTATGACGAATATCCCCAACAATCGCAATCTTTAATCCTTCAAATCTTCCAAACTCTTGTTTAATTGTTAGAAGATCTAGAAGACATTGCGTTGGATGATTTCCACATCCATCGCCGGCATTCAAAATTGGGATGTTTACTTGATCCTTTAGCTCATCGAAGTAGCGATCTTGTTGATGGCGGATGACCACTGCTTTTGTTCCGATTGATTCTAGTGTTTTTATCGTATCGTATAGTGTTTCTCCTTTTTGTACGCTAGAAGACTCTGCCGAAAAGTTCAGAACATCGAGCCCTAATCGCTTCTCTGCTACTTCAAAGCTAAAACGTGTTCTCGTACTGTTCTCAAAGAATAAGTTTGCAACAAACGTTTGCTCTGTCGTTTTTATTCCCTTTCCGCTCGCGAAATCTTCTGCATCTTTAAGGATTTCTGAAATCTCTTGCTTCGATAATTCACTCATCGTTAACAAATGGTTCATTGTCATCCCTCATCTTTCTGATTTTTATCATATCATTTTTGTATTTATATAACAATTACTGCATAAAAATACCCTAGTCGTGTGAGACTAGGGTGTAACAAATTACACACCCTTTTTCGGTCTCACAGGACTAAATTAAAAGGTTGTCTTTATGAAGCAATTTGCTTTGACTGTTGTTGTTTTTGTTTCAATTCGGGCAATATTAGATTTAGAAGTACCCCTACGATTGCCGCAAGAGCCATCCCTTCCACTTGGAATGATTGACCTATATGAAGCACTGCACCGCCAATTCCAATTACAAGTACCACTGATGCAATCATTAGATTTCGTTTATCCCCGAAATCTATTTTCTCATCTACCATCATGCGTAAACCGCTTGATGCGATAACACCGAATAGTAAGATTGAAACTCCTCCCATAACTGGTGTTGGGATCGAATGGATAAGAGCTGAAATTTTCCCAATAAATCCGAACATGATTGCAAATATTGCTGATCCAGCAAACAAATATACGCTGTATGCTCTTGTAATTGCAAGCACTCCAATATTTTCACCGTAAGTCGTATTTGGCGGTCCTCCAATTAGTGAAGCAATGAATGTTGCAACTCCATCTCCCATAATAGAGCGGTGTAAGCCTGGCTTTTCAATTAAGTCTTTATTCACAACATTTCCAAGTACAATTTGATGTCCAATATGTTCTGAAACTGTAACGACTGCAACAGGTACCATTACTAATACTATTTTCCACGAAAATTCTGGTGTATATGTGACAAATGGTACTACGAAATCCGGTACATCAAACCATTTCGCTTCTATTACTGGTTGAAAATCAACTAACCCTTGGAAGTAAGCAAAGATGTAACCGCCTATGATTCCCATTAAAACTGGTATGATGCTCAAAAATCCTCTTCCAAAGATTGAGCAAATGATTGTAATTGCTAATGTGACAAGTGCAACTGAAAAGTGTGTAAAGCTATATTTTCCATCTGCATTATTCATTGCCATATCTACTGCTGTATGCGCAAGTCCAAGTCCAATTACCATAACAACTGGACCAACTACGACTGGCGGTAAAAGCCTCATAATCCAATCAGATCCCAATTTTTTAATCGCAAGTGCAATCAACATATAGACAAGTCCTGCCATCATTCCGCCAAGCATTGCTGCTCCTGGTCCGCCTGCTGCTTTTGCTGTAATAATCGGTGCAATGAATGCAAATGATGATCCGAGGTAAGCTGGAACTTGCCCTTTCGTGATTAACAGAAATGCTAACGTTCCTAGTCCGCTCGAGATTAAAGCAACTGCCGGGCTTAATCCTGTTAAAAATGGAACAAGCACTGTCGCTCCAAACATAGCGAATAAATGCTGTATACTTAACAATAACCATTTTCCTGGTTTCGGTACTTCATGAATATCTAACACTGGCTTTTGTTCCATCGTTATATCCTCCTCCAATGTTGAAAACTTGCAATAAAAAAACTCTTTGCGCCCTATGCACAAAGAGTCCTATACTTTCGTATGCCAAATTTGACATATGAAAGCCAAGACCCTTTGGCAGCCTCACAGGACTACATTTAAAAGGGCTTTATTTTTCGTATATGCTTACTCGATCTTGTTTGTCTGTTTCTTGAAGTCCTACTTCAATACGTTCTTCGCTTGATGTTGGAATGTTTTTTCCTACATAATCAGCACGAATTGGTAGTTCACGGTGACCTCTATCTACAAGAACAGCTAACTGAATTTGGGATGGTCTCCCAATATCCATTAGAGCATCCATTGCAGCTCGCACGGTTCTTCCTGTATATAATACATCATCAACAAGGATAACTTTTTTATTCGTAATATCAACCGGAATATCTGAACCTTTTACAAGCGGTTCTTTATTTTTAGTTTGCAGCGTCAAGTCATCACGATATAATGTAATGTCTAATTCTCCAACTGCCATCTCTTTTCCTTCAATTTGACCAATTCGTTCTGCTAAACGCTGTGCGATGAAAATACCACGTGTTTTAATCCCAACTAGAACACAATTTTCAACACCCTTATTTCGTTCGACAATTTCATGACTAATGCGTGTTAAAGCGCGGCGAATCATTTGATCATCTAGTACCACTGCTTTTTCTTTCATGCTCTTCACCTCCAGGCTTTTTTCTTGCGTGAGAGGAATGGTATAAAAAAATCCTCTCGTCGTGTGCGAGAGGATTTTTTGAAAAAGGGTATACGTACCCTACGTATTTCAAACCGTTACCTTCTCAACCTCACGGGGCTGTGTTAAAGGACTTATTCAACTGCTGTTAGTATGACAGTTTTTATAACGATTGTCAATATTATTTTCGCAACTCATCCAAAAGATCTACAAAAATTTGTGGAACTGGTGCTTCAAATTCTAAATATTCACCTGTACGCGGGTGAATAAACCCTAAAATACCTGCATGTAATGCTTGACCGTTTATATCAAATGTTTTCTTTGGACCATATTTCGGATCACCTACAAGCGGATACCCAATATATTTCATATGTACACGAATTTGATGCGTACGGCCTGTTTCTAATTGACACTCCACATGAGTGAAATTATTAAAACGTTCTAATACACGGAAATGAGTTACAGCATGTTTTCCATTTTCCTCAACAGTCATACTTTGACGATCTTGTTTATCACGCCCAATCGGCGCATCAACTGTTCCTTTATCATGGGGAATAACACCATGAACAATCGCTTGATAGCGTCTTGTTACTGTTTTCGCCACAAGCTGATTTACAAGTGCTTCATGTGCCATATCATTTTTTGCCACCATCAATAATCCAGATGTATCTTTATCAATGCGATGTACAATTCCTGGGCGCATTACACCGTTAATACCCGATAAATCTTTACAGTGATACATTAAACCATTTACTAACGTACCGCTCGTATGCCCTGGCGCAGGGTGTACAACCATGCCACGCGGCTTGTTTACGACAAGTACATCACTATCCTCATAATAAATATCTAAATTCATATCTTCTGGAAGAATATCTAATGTCTCTGGTTCTGGAATGGTAACTGTAATTTCATCATTTGTTTTTACTTTATAGTTCCCTTTAATGCCCTTTCCATTTACGGCTACAACACCATCTTTAATCCATTGTTGCACTTGTGAACGCGACCATTCATTATTCACCCCTGCAACAAATTTATCAATCCGTTCGCTTTTTTGCTCTTCTGTAACTGTTACTTGCACTACTTCGCTCATTATTTACTCCTTTGTTTTCTTTCCTTCTAGTAATGTTTGAATAATAATTAACATAACACCAACACATAATGCTGAATCTGCAATGTTAAATACCGGGAAGTTGTATGAGAAAATATACGTATGAATAAAATCAACAACTTCTTTTCGGAATACACGATCAATAAAATTACCAATTGCTCCACCTAGAACAAGTCCAAGTGCAATGCCGAGAAGCTTGTCTGTCTTTGCAAATTTTTGCATATAAATCACAATAAAAATAACAAAGATGACTGTGATAACATAAAAGAACCACATTCTATCTTCTAAAATGCCCCATGCAGCCCCGGTATTACGGTGAGACGTTATGTACAGCACATTATCAATAATCGGAATGCTCTGGCCTAACTCCATTTCCTTTACGATAATCCATTTTGATACTTGATCAATAACAATCACAAATAATGCTATCAAATAATATATCATTTTCGTTTCCCCCACAATGACAGTGTACCTCAAAATTTTAGCATAGCTGCTATGTTTTCACAATGAAGCATCGTAAAGGAGCATAAAATAAAATGAATTAGGTAATATAATATTGTTGTCTTTAAAATGTTTTTACTTTTTCATAAAAACATTCATAAACTGTACGTGCTGTTGGCATACCTTTTAATTGTTTAAGCGTCATTCTTTGTCCTGTTTCTTCACAAATCCCATACATACCAATTTCCATTTTCAAAAGTGCTCGCTCTACATCTTTTAAATCTTCTCTCATATCATGCAATAATAATTTATTTTTCCCATTCGTCTTAACTATACCTAGAAACTCCTGTCCAAATTCTACATCATACGCATACGTCTCTTCCTTTGCTAATCGCTCCTGTAGTTCTCGTTGCATCAATTGTAGCTCTCCTTGAATCTCCATGTATGTGTCAGTCACAAGCGCGTCCCTCCCGGCTGGAATGTATCGTTAGTTTATCCGAAAAGCGCACGATTACCGCACACACATTTTTCCTTCCAAGGAAGAAAAAAATCGACTGCATACAAGGCAGTCGATTTTCTTCATTTCATTATTTTACATAATGTTCTTTTACAACTTCTCCGCAGCGTTCACATAACGTTGGATGGTCTGCATTACTTCCTACTGTTTCAGATACAACCCAGCAACGTTCACACGTTTCACCGGTTGCTTGTGCTACAACAACAGCTGTATGTTCATATTTCGGTGCATCAGCTGGTGCTTCCTCCATCGTTCCACCAAGTTTATACTCAGAAACAATAAACAATTGTTTTAAATCTTCGCTAATAGACTCTAACATTTGTTTCATTTCTGCAGTTGGGAATAGGGTAATGCTCGCATTTAACGATTTACCAATTACTTTCTCATTACGTGCCACTTCTAACGCTTTTAATACATCATCGCGAAGTGTCATAAATGCATCCCATTTTACTTTTAACTCTTCAGCACCTTCTACTTCTACAGTTTCTGGCATATCAGTTAACTGAACACTTGCTTCTACTACACCAGGAATATATGGCCATACTTCATCTGCTGTATGAGGTAAAATCGGCGTTACAAGTTTTGTTAACGCAACAAGAACATCATACAATACCGTTTGAATTGCACGGCGATCGTGATTATTTTCTGCTTCGATATATAAAATATCTTTTGCAAAATCTAAATAGAATGAACTTAAATCAATTGTACAGAAGTTGTGAATCGCATGATATACAGCTGCAAATTCATACGTTTCATAAGCATCTTTTACTTTTGCAATTAAGTCGTTTAATTTCACTAACATGTAGCGGTCTACTTCACGAAGTTCTGCAGCCGATACAACATCTTTACTTGGATCAAAATCAGCTAAGTTTCCTAATAAGAAGCGGAATGTATTACGAATTTTACGATATACTTCTGCTACTTGTTTTAAGATATCGTCAGAAATACGTACATCAGATTGATAATCAACTGAAGATACCCATAAACGTAAAATATCGCCGCCTAGTTGATCCATAATCTTCTTCGGTACAACAATGTTCCCGATAGATTTACTCATTTTACGACCTTCACCATCAAGTACGAAGCCGTGACTTAAAACACCTTTATACGGTGCTTTACCTGTTACCGCAACTGCTGTTGATAATGAAGAGTTAAACCAACCGCGATATTGATCAGATCCTTCTAAATATAAATCCGCTGGACGTTGCAGATCATCACGCTCTTCTAATACAGCTTGATGAGAAGAACCAGAATCAAACCATACATCCATAATATCTGTTTCTTTACGGAATTCGCCATTTGGACTAGATGGATGTGTAAAGCCTTCTGGTAATAAGTCTTTCGCTTCACGTTCAAACCATACGTTCGAACCATGTTCACGGAATAAAGCTGCTACATGATTAATTGTTTCATCTGTAATAATTGGATCACCGTTTTCTGCATAGAATACAGGAATCGGAACACCCCACGCACGTTGACGAGAAATACACCAGTCACCGCGGTCACGAACCATGTTATGAAGGCGTGTTTCACCCCATGCTGGTACCCATTTTGTTTCCTCTACAGCTTGTAATAATTCACTGCGGAACGCTTCAATCGATGCAAACCATTGGGCTGTTGCACGGAAAATAATTGGTTGTTTCGTTCTCCAGTCATGTGGATAAGAATGCGTAATAAATGTTAATTTTAATAATGCACCAACCTCTTCTAATTTTTCAGTGATTGGTTTATTTGCTTTATCGTAGAATAGCCCTTCAAATCCAAGTGCTTCACTTGTTAATACACCTTTATCATCAACTGGACAAAGAACTTCTAATCCGTATTGTTTCCCAACAAGGAAGTCATCTTCCCCGTGTCCTGGTGCTGTATGTACACAACCTGTACCAGCATCTGTTGTAACGTGCTCACCAAGCATAACAAGAGAATCACGGTCATAGAATGGATGCTTAGCCACTATATACTCAAGTTCGCTACCTTTTACTGTTTTAACAACTTCTGTGTTTTCCCACTCTAATGTTTTTGAAACTGCTTCAAATAACTCAGAAGCAATGATATATTTTGCATCATCTACTTTTACAATGCTATATTCAAGTTCTGGATGAACAGAAATACCTAAGTTAGCTGGCAATGTCCAAGGTGTTGTTGTCCAAATAATGAACTTCTCGTCGCCTTCTAAAACATTTTTCCCATCTTTAACAGGGAATGCTACGTAAATAGATGCAGATTTTTTATCTTTATATTCTATTTCCGCTTCTGCTAATGCAGATTCACTTGTCGGAGACCAGTAAACAGGTTTTTGTCCTTTATAGATGTAGCCCTTTTTCGCCATTTCACCAAATACTTTAATTTGCTGTGCTTCGTACGCTGGCTTTAATGTAATGTATGGATTATCCCAATCACCACGTACACCTAAACGTTTAAATTGCTCACGCTGACGGTTTACTTGTTCGTATGCGTATTCTTCACAAAGTTTACGGAACTCAGCAACTGTCATTTCTTTACGCTTAACGCCTTTATTTGTTAAAGCTTGTTCAATTGGTAAACCATGTGTATCCCATCCTGGTACATATGGTGCACAGTATCCATTCATTGATTTGTAACGAACAATAAAGTCTTTTAGCACTTTATTTAACGCATGTCCCATATGAATGTCACCATTCGCATATGGAGGTCCGTCATGTAGTACAAATAGCGGACGCACCTTTGTACGTTCTTGTACTTTTTCATAAATGTTCATTTCAGCCCACTTTTCTTGCATTACAGGCTCACGTTTCGGTAGATTTCCACGCATTGGAAATTCTGTTTTTGGCATTAATAATGTATCTTTATACTCCATGCTTCATTCCTCCTTGAATATATAAAAGAAAGGGCCCATCACCAAAAGACGGGGGCACTCCACTCCGAGTGGACGCTTTCCGCGTGCGAGAGCGAGCCTCCTCGGCAAGCCTGCGGGGTCTCACTTTCCTCGCTATTCCCGCAGGAGTCGCCACTCTCCGTTCCGTGTATGAAAAATGATTCAATTTCAAAAAATCAATCCCATGTTACGGTGATGAACCAAAGAAAGGCATTTTTTCTAAATAAATGGAATAAAAAAGAGACCTTCTCATCCCCAAAAAAGGGACGAGAAGGTCTCCCGCGGTACCACCCTAGTAGACTACTACATATAGCAATCCTCTTTATATTCTTAACGCGAATACACGCCCCTGCTTACTTTGTTATTCAGCGGAGGAACTCCAGGGTGATATTCCCATTCTCTCCTTATCCTGAGCTTCCACCGTCCTCAGTTCGCTATATAAGGTATGAAAAAAGTACTTATCCCTATCTTTGTTTTTCTAAAAATTTATGTTGTATAGAATTATATGTAATAATAAGAAAAACGTCAAGCTTACACTGTTTCTTCTTTCTTAAGAAGTTCATCTACTTCCTCTTCTAACTCAATTAGCTTGTCCCAATCATCATTGTTTAGCATTTCAAGCTGTGCTTCTATTAGCATACGGAAACGTGTACGGAACACTTTTGCTTGCTTTTTCAATTCTTCAATGTCGAATGCCACTTTTCTTGATTTTACTAACGCTTCGTTAATAATACGGTCTGCATTTTTCTCTGCTTCACGAACAATTAACTTTGCTTCTTTTTGTGCATTACGTTTTACTTCTTCAGCTGCTTCTTGCGCTACAACAATAGATTTATTTAATGTATCTTCAATATTGGAGAAATGTTCTAATTTCCCTTCTAGTTGTGCGACTTTTTCTTCTAATGCTTTCTTCTCACGAATCACTAATTCATAATCTTTAATGACTTGATCAAGAAATTCATTTACTTGATCTTCATCGTAGCCGCGAAATCCACGACTAAATTCTTTATTATGAATATCTAACGGTGTTAACGGCACAAACGCCACCTCCAAGTAGGTTATCTAAAATTTCCTTTTTTAATTATATCTTTTCTTCGACAAAATGGTAGATTTTCCTTCTAAAAAAAGAAATCATTTTAAGATTCCATACAAAATTCTCCATTTATCGCGTTTTGTTTTTCCATCAACGGTGAGCAATTTACTCCTGCCATAACCTCTGACAGAAAATACATCTCCTGGAAAGCAGTCATACGCAGATTGCTCAACTACTTTCCAATTCACTTTCACAAGACCATTTTTAATAAACGGCTGTGCTTTTTGACGAGATATATGAAACATTTCCGCTATTAGCACATCTAATCGAAGCGACGAAACTGTCCCCGATTTTTCATCCCACTGTTCTTGCAGATGTAACACATGATCAGATGACACAGATGCTAAAGACACTTTTGTTCTTCCAATTGATTGTAAATTCATTTCTATATACGAAACAACTTCTTTTGCAACTACTATTTGGGCACGATCTTGCTGGAGCCAAATATCTCCACATTTTTCTCTCTTTAATCCAAGAGACATAAATGCTCCTAATATTTGACGATGTTCCAGTGTATAAAATTTAGAAGGATAGTCAATTTCTAATACTTCTACTTGAAACTCTTCCTCATTCGGCATAAGATAATTTGGATAAATTAATGCCCGTTTTCTTTCTGCACTCGGAGTAGCTCCATATAATTGAAACGTAGCATCTCCTTGATATCCAACAATCATAGAAACAATTTGCTGTTCACGTGGGTCAAGAAAATCAGTAAGTTTCACTTGATGATATTCTTCTGCCGCTTGCTTCCATCCTAACACTTTATCAACGAAAACTGTTTCTTCAGATCTAAAATGTTCATAGATGCTCATGTATATATCCTCTTATCTCATAAAAAATTCAAATACGCGTATCAATCCTGAACTAGCTAAACGTAGTACAATAATTGCTACAATTGGTGAAATATCAATCATTCCAATTGGCGGGATAAAGCGGCGAAACGGTTCCAAATACGGCTCGCAAATGCGTGCTAAAAATTCTCCGAATGTTGATTCTCTTGCTCCCGGAAACCAAGATAATAGGATATAGATAATAAGCGCCCAAGAATAAATTTGTATCATATAGAGCAAAATTTGTAAAATCGTTACCATAGCGCACTACCACCTCTTTATATTTGTATCTTCCTCTTCACCGAACAATTCAGAAATTGCTCCAACAATGTCTACATTATCCGGTGTACATATAAATGTTTTTGGACCTAATTTTTGAATGTCCCCACCGATTGCATATACAGTTCCGCTTAGAAAATCAACGATACGTAATGCTTGATCTGTAGACATGCGCTGTAAATTAATCACAACCGCACGGCGACCTTTTAAATGATCAGCAATCCCCTGTGCCTCTGAATATGTACGTGGCTCTAATAAAACAACTTTTGAAGGGTGTTTTGCTTTTTCAATACTTACCACATTTTGCTTTGGTTGTACTTTTGTAAGCGGAATATCCTGCTCTGGTTCCTGCTGTTTTTTCATTTCATCTTGCTCCTTTTCATAAGCATAATGTGCTTCTCGCTCTTCTGGTGTGTCAAAAAAGAAATACTTTACTTTTGACCAACTCATGATAATATTCTCCTTCCTTCTATTCTTTTCCTACTAAAATCGTCCCCAAACGAATAAATGTAGCGCCTTCTTCAATTGCAATTGTATAATCATTTGACATTCCCATCGATAACTCCGTACACGGAGCATATGATAAGTTTAAATCTTGTACTTGCTTTTGCAGTTTACGCAACATTTGAAAACAACCACGAACTTGCATTTCATCATCCGTGTAAGGTGCCATTGTCATAAGTCCAACAACCTCAATTTTATCAAATTGCTGTAAATTGTGAATCAACTTAATCGTTTCATCTATAGCTATCCCTTGTTTGGACTCTTCCTCTGAAGTCTTCACTTGTACAAAGCAGCGAATTGATTTAGTTGCTCGTTTTTGAATTTCTTTTGCAAGTGAAAGACGATCAAGTGAATGTAAATAATCAATTTCATTTATAATCTCTTTTACTTTTCTAGTTTGTAACGAACCGATAAAATGCCATGTCGCTTTGTTTCCAAAGTGCTCATATTTCTGTAAAAAGCCTTCATTACGATTTTCACCAAGATGTACAAGTCCAGCTTGCAACACCTCTTTTGTCTTTTCAATACCTACTGTTTTTGTAACAGCAACAAGTGTAATTTCATCTAAAGATCTATTCACTCGTTGACATGCTTGTTCAACCTCTTGTTGAACATATGTTAAATTCCCTTGTACTGTCACTGCTTTCACTCCTCCTTAAAACCGATAAAGCTAAGCATTCTTCCCGTCTTTCCATGATCGCGGCGATGTGAGAAAAATAATTGTGTTTCACAGCTTGTACAAAGAGATGACATGGCAATATGCTCTTCTTTAATCCCAGCTTGTAAACAGAGCAAACGATTTATTTCTTTTAAATCAATTGCATATTGTCCATCAGAAATCATTTCATATGGAACAGAACCATGAACCACTTGTTTAGCCGCAGATAACACACGTTCATCCACAACGTAACAACACGCACCAATAGACGGACCGATGGCAACATGTATATCCTCAAGCGGTATACCTTCGTCTTTCCATTTTCTAATCATTTCACTCGCAATTCCCTTTACAGTTCCTTTCCAACCAGCATGTGCAAGTCCAATCATTTTATAAGATGGGGAATAGAAATATAATGGAACACAATCCGCATAACAAGATGTTAATAACACATCTGTATCTGTCGTATATATGCCATCGGTATTAGGAATACCATCTTCATAGGAAAAGACTCCTTTTCCTTTCTCTTGCTTTCCTACTTTTGCAACATGATAGTCATGAACCTGTTCCGAACAAATCCAATTTTTCAATGAAACATGTAACTTTTCTGCTAAAAGACGCCGATTTTCATGAACATCTTCCACTTTGTCATGGACGTGTAGCCCCAGATTCATTGTATGAAACGGTCCGATACTCACTCCACCTTCTTTTGTAGTAAATCCAGCTATGATGGGTCCAAGTTTTTCCCAAACATGTAACTGTAACATACCGTCCTTATATGTAAATGGTTCTCTCATAAAAAGGCTCCTTATAATAAAATAACATAAAAAGTATGGTACTTCCTGTCTATTTTACCATACTTTTATTTTTCCATAATGACAACATAAAAAAAAGAGGAATTTGTAATATTCTTTAAGAAATTGTCGGTGTTTGTATTGTTTCTGTTATTTTATTAACATGATCCGCTCGAACTAAGATAACATCCTCTCCTATTTTTACGATTTGCTTCCAAGGAATTACAAATTCTTCTTCTCTTCCAAATAAACCTAGCATTTTCCCTTGTTTTGTAATAATAACTGCTTGAATTTTTCCCGTCTTCATATCAATATCGATATCTCCAATATTTCCAAGTTTTTTTCCGTCTGACACATCGACAACATCCTTCATTTGAAATTCTGAAATACGTATCATTGCCATCCTCTCCTTATATTTCATACTTAACTGACAATCATAATTCCACCTCAATGCATAAAGCGAAATTTCCATTTATAGGAAATACACCCTTCACGTACAAAATCTTTTCTTTATAACCATTATATGAATACGCCACCCTTCCTATGAGCAGAATCTCTCTTCAAAGTTATAAAAGGTCTCATCATAAATGATGAGACCTTAGCCTTGAATTGTTTTATTCATTTGTTTAATTGCTGATTTTTCAAGACGCGACACTTGCGCTTGAGAAATCCCAATTTCCTCCGCCACTTCCATTTGTGTTTTTCCT
The DNA here is from genome assembly GCF_002582035.1 of Bacillus pseudomycoides. Lineage (GTDB taxonomy): Bacteria > Bacillota > Bacilli > Bacillales > Bacillaceae_G > Bacillus_A > Bacillus_A pseudomycoides_B. The sequence continues at coordinate 195,486 of NZ_NUQE01000022.1, read as the reverse complement.
TGAAAGAAACGTTTGCGAATAATCATCTTTTCTCGTTCATTTAATCGCTTCATTCCCTCTTTTAATGCTAGTTCTTCAACCCATTGCTCGTCCCTTTGTTTATCATCACTGAGCTGATCCATCACAAAAATTGGATCTCCACCATCATTGTATATTGGCTCAAATAATGAAACTGGATCTTGAATTGCGTCAAGCGCAAATACAATTTCTTCGTGCGTCACATCAAGTACTTTTGCTATATCCATCGCTGTTGGCTCTTTCGAATTTTCAGCAATAAGCTTTTCTCGTACTTGCAATGCTTTATACGCAATATCTCGCAATGAACGCGAGACGCGTATTGGATTATTATCACGCAAATATCTTCGGATTTCTCCAATAATCATGGGTACAGCATATGTTGAAAATTTAACATTTTGGCTTAAGTCAAAGTTATCAATGGATTTCATAAGTCCAATGCAGCCAACTTGAAATAAATCATCAACAAACTCCCCTCTGTTGTTAAATCTTTGGATGACGCTCAGTACAAGACGTAAGTTTCCGTTTACTAGTTTCTCCCTTGCGCTTATATCGCCGCTTTGCATTTCTCGAAACAGCCGTCGCATTTCTTCATTTTTTAGTACTGGAAGTTTAGATGTATCAACACCGCAAATTTCTACTTTATTTCTCGTCAAAGTGTTCCCTCCTATCGGGAGTTGCTGTACAGTGTAAAGTATCTCCTTTGGAGGGAATTTTATGCATATGCTTATTTATCTCGCATTACTAAATGAAACGTTTTCTTTTCTAAAATAAAACTCAAATTACTCGTAAAAAAGCAATCGACCAAGCACCTCAAGTGAAAAAAATATTTACTAGAGGATGCTTAACTTTATACCATTTTATTAAATTCTTTACGAAGCCTTTTAATAATTCGTTTTTCTAAACGTGAAATATAAGACTGTGAGATACCAAGCATATCCGCTACATCCTTTTGCGTTTTTTCTTCTCCACCATCTAATCCAAAACGAAGTTCCATAATTTGCTTCTCCCGATCATTTAATTGATGCAATGCTTTCATAAGTAAATGGCGGTCAACAGTTGCTTCCAAATCTTTTGTAATAATATCTTCATCCGTTCCAAGAACATCTGATAGCAATAATTCATTTCCATCCCAATCAATATTAAGAGGCTCATCAAATGATACTTCTGAACGATTCTTATTATTTCTTCGCAAATGCATCAAAATTTCATTTTCAATACACCTTGAAGCATATGTTGCAAGTTTAATTTTCTTTTCCGGATTAAATGTATTAACCGCTTTAATTAAACCAATGGTTCCAATGCTAATCAGGTCTTCAATATTAATTCCTGTATTTTCAAATTTCCTAGCAATGTATACAACAAGACGTAAATTACGTTCAATTAAAAGCGATCGCGCTGTTTCATCTCCCTTTGGCAGTTTTTGCAGCAATATTTCTTCTTCTTCTTTCGTTAATGGAGGTGGTAACGCTTCACTTCCACCGATATAATAAATTTCATCGGTCTTAATTCCAAGTTTTAGTAATAATTTATACCAAAGATAAGTTAAATGAAATTTTAATTTCAACATAAAACCCCTCCTTTTTTCCATTAAGCAATTGTCACTTTTTGAGACAATAACATTTTTGGATGTAAAATACATTGATACTCATCATTTGCTGATAGTTGCTGTGTATTCAAACCAATTAATACTTTATTTACAGTAACTGTAGTACCTTCATGATAAACTCGTACAATGTCAGGTTTAATTGCCCACAAAAACTGTTGATTAACACCTACAGCACGATAAGGAATTAACCTCAAACGTGTTGCCCACTGTGATTCTTCATCTGGTATATATGGAATTGTTGTTTTCATTTGAACTTGTTCTATTAACCACTTTGGAAGCACATGTTCTATAGAAGAAACATGTATAATCATAACAGGTGTTTTTGTAAGCGGGTCATACAGTTGATTTCCACTATCAATCAATCCATCTAGGTGAATATCATTTATATCAATTTTGATATCTACTTTTACAATTTGCTCATAATGGATTTTGGTCACTTCTACATCTGCAATTCTCTTTTTAGAAAAATAGTACATAACTGGAAAGCCGATTATAACAAACACCCAACTTACAGGATCACCATATGAAATGGATTTTGTAGAAATAAGTCCATTCACCATGTCATTTGTTTGAAGAAAAAAGTGTGTTCCAACAAGGCCGCCTCCTACCATAAATGTCACAAAATAAAACGTTAAAACGGTCTGTAGAAATGTCCGAAAACGAATAAAACCAAATGCAGTATAAACAATGAGGAATGAATATAATAATTTCATTACAGGATGTGTCATCACAGATGCTAACGGTGTGAATACAAAAATAACAATTGTTGAACCGATAAATGCGCCAAGTACAAGTCTCCATTTTTTTACTTTTCGCTTTAAAACAATTGCTGTTAATAAAAGTAAAAGGAAATCAATGCAGACGTTTAATAACCAAATAATATCGGCATAAACGACCAAACGGTTCACCTCTTTTTTTATAAAGTTTAGACTAGTATAATGCATATCCTATGGAAAAGTGTGTCAATTCACGGAAGGGATTTTTTGTTATTTTGAAGCTTTCAGGCATAATTTGTCACGTTAAAAAAACAAAATAATCCTTCTAACTAGAACGGAGAGATCATATAGACATAAAAAAAAGAAGGCCTAAAAAGACCTTCTTTTTCATTTAAAATCAAGATATTTAACTGACTATTAGTCGCGGTAATATTTCAATTCAATTATCGTCTGCGACGGTTACGTAAAAATGCTGGAATGTCAATGTCATCTACATCTGCACTACGCTCATTTACAACCGGCTCTTCACGCTTCACTTCACGCTTTATTTCACGTTGTTTAACTGGTTGTACTGGCTGTTGTACATTTTTAGTAGTCGCTGTAGGACGAATAATCGGCTTTGGTGGTTGCATTGAAATGCTATCATCAAAACCTGTTGCAATCACTGTTACAACGATTTCATCTTTTAAGCTCTCATTAATTACAGAACCAAAGATCATATTTACTTCTTGGTCTGAAGCTGAAGCTACAATATCTGCTGCTTCTTGTACTTCATATAAACTTAAGTTTGTGCCACCTGTAATGTTCATAATGACACCTTGTGCACCATCAATAGATGTTTCTAGCAATGGACTAGAAATTGCTCGTTTGGCAGCTTCCGCAGCGCGGTTTTCACCAGTTCCCACACCAATACCCATTAATGCAGAACCTTTGTTAGACATAATTGTTTTTACATCTGCAAAGTCTAAGTTAATGAGACCTGGTGTAGCAATTAAATCAGAAATACCTTGAACACCTTGGCGCAATACATTATCAGCCTCACGGAACGCTTCAAGCATCGGTGTATTTTTATCAACGATTTCTAGTAAACGGTCATTTGGAATTACGATTAATGTATCTACATTTTCTTTAAACGCTGCGATACCAGAAGCAGCTTGCGTTGCACGCTTACGACCTTCAAATGTAAATGGACGTGTTACAACCCCAACTGTTAGTGCTCCTAGCTCCTTTGCAACTTGTGCGATAACTGGAGCTGCACCAGTCCCAGTTCCTCCGCCCATACCAGCTGTTACGAAAACCATATCCGCTCCGCGAAGTGCTTCTTGGATTTGTTCTTTACTTTCTTCAGCAGCTTTTTTCCCTACCTCAGGGTTTGCACCAGCACCAAGTCCGCGCGTTAATTTGCCACCGATTTGCATTCTTGTTTCAGCTTTTGATAAATTTAAGGCTTGTGCATCTGTGTTTACTGCAATAAAGTCTACACCTAGTACACCATGCTCAATCATACGATTGACAGCATTGTTTCCGCCGCCGCCAACACCGATAACTTTTATATTTGCTAATTGATCTTGAGTAGTATCAAACTCTAACATGTCGAAATCCCCCTAGAACCTCATTTTTCGCGCTCAAATTTAATCCCATAAATATCGGAATACGCGCTTCACTTTTGACATCATTCGTTCATTATTATTATTATTATTGTTGTTATTGCTATTGTTATTGTTATTGTTATTACGCGGCTTTTGTTTTACAGGTTGTTGCACTGCAGCAGGTACTGGTGCATGTTGTAACTCATAGCTTTCTTGCTTCTCCTGAATACTTCTTCCTCGTAACTTAGCTTTTTGATAGGCATTTTTAATAAGTCCAACACCAATCGTATATTGTGGTTCACGTACACCTATATAATCTGGCGTTGCAATACGAACATTTTGATGTAGAATATCGTAGGCAAGATCAAGAATACCTGACATAGAAACAACACCACCAGTAAGTACATAACCAGCCGGTAACTGTTTCACACCAAGTTTTTGCACCTCATCTTGTACAAACATAAGAATTTCCTCTACACGAGCTTCAATGATATCAGCTAACTCTACTTGAGAATATTGCTCGGTTTGATCACTGCCCATAATTGAAACAGTAAATACCTCTTCCTCAGATGCTGTATCATAAAAAGCATGTCCATATTTTAGTTTAATTTGGTCGGCATTTTCCGTTGATGTTTTCAATCCAATGGCTATATCTTTTGTAATATGATCTCCGCCAATCGGTAATACGTTTGCTATCTGTAATTCTCCATCCAGGAAAATTGATAACGTTGTTGAACCTCCACCGATGTCAACAAGAGCAACACCACGATTTTTTTCATCATTTGACAAAGCAACCGTTGATGCAGCTAACGGTTGAAGACAAATATCAATTATTTCAAGACCCGCTTTTTCTACACATCGCAGTAAATTATGTAACAATGTTCTCGAGCCTGTAATTAATGTGCCTTCCATTTCTAAACGTACACCAATCATTCCGCGCGGATCATTAATTTCATCGAGGCCATCTACGATAAACTGTCGAGGTACCACATCAATAAATTCACGCTCTGGTGCAATTGACACAACTTGCGCTGCATCAAGTACACGAAGCACATCTTCATTTCCGATTTCACGATCTTCATTTGAAACAGCGACTACTCCATGACAAGGAAGAAGCTGTACTTGATTTGCGTTTACACCTACAACAACGCGCTCAATGTGTATCCCTACCATACGTTCAGCTTGTTCAATCGCCTTTTTAATAGATTGTACAGTCTCATCTATGTCAACAATGGAGCCCTTTTTTAAACCATTTGACTTTACATTTCCAACACCAATAATGTTTAAAGCGTCATTGACCATCTCGCCAATAATAACTTTAACATTGGATGTACCGATGTCAAGACTAACGTATATTTCATTGCTGTTCATTCTTTGGCACCTCCTTCTTTATTTATACCACAAAATTCAATATATGGAACAACAATCGTTGTTTTACTATGTTATAAGAAAAATATTCAACGCATTTGTGAGTTTCCCTTTTTTAACGCTACATTTTTCTTATTTTTGTTTGGCATTCATTCATTTTTCTAACAGTAATATACAAATCACTGCTATATTTTGAAACAACCTTGTCCGATTACAAAGATTGCTGCCAAATATAAGTCTACACCAAGATGTACTCCTAGAAAAGCTAAACTTATAGCTAAGATTATATTGAAAAAGAAAACAGAGAAAAATATGACTTAATCACATAATTTCTAGGAGTAAGTTCCTGATTTTTCCCAAAAAAAATTTTTTTACAGTTAAAATATCCGCTTTATTACGCCCTTATTGATTAATTTACATATTCCGTATACGCTCCTACTTCTAAATGAATAATTGCCTTTTTATCTGGTGATAAGTTTTTAATAATAAGAGGATAAGCTTCCATTCGTTTTGCAAAATCTTGAATAACTGTACTTACTTCATATCCCTCATTCATATATAACGTAAGATGATCTGTATATAAATCTGTTGGCGTGTAATGAATCTCAGAAATAGATCGAAGAACAGTTGGTGTTAATTTTTCTAATTCAGCAATTAATTCTTTCATTTTCTTTTCTTCAAATGGAACGAAAATCGGTGCAGCAACTGGCAATTTCCCATTTGGAAGAGCATCTAGTGACTTTCCATTTTCTAAAAGCGGATACAGTTTTCCTTCTTTATTAATGTAGCCAATTGTCACATACTCCTCAACATCGATAACAATTTGATTTGGGAATTTTTTCTTCACATGAGCCTCTTTAATCTCTTTTTTCTTCTTTAAATTTGTTTCTGCTTCCTGTGTCATTACACGAAAATAGCTTGTTTTATATGTAATGCCTGCTTGCTCCATTATTTGTTCATCCGTCATATAATGATTGCCGTGAACCGTAATTTTCTTTATATTGCTAAGCGGAGATCGAAAATAAATTAAAAAAAGTACCAATAAAAATAAAATCGATACATATAAAATTAATCGTTTATTTACCTGTTTCTTTTTCTTCTGATTTTTTAATTTTGGTACACGATCTTGTAGTTTAATAACTTTACTATTCTTCATGTACGATCCCCCTATGTAACATAAAGAACGGCATGTTAAGCATGCCGTTCTTCTCTTTCTATTATATCATAAATGACAATGAGTGGGACAAACAACTATTATCTTCCAATACTCTCTACTTCTGTATGCATATCAACATCAAATTGTTCTTTAATCGTTTTCTTCACAAAAGCAATTAAATCAAGAACATCTTGCGCAGAAGCTGTTCCTGTATTAACAATAAAGTTCCCATGCATTTCTGAAATTTTTGCACCGCCAATTTGATAACCACGTAGTCCAGCCTTTTCAACTAAATTACCAGCATAGTTTGGTAGTGGATTTCTAAAAATACTTCCTGCACATGGGTGATTCCAAGGTTGTGTTTCACGACGATAATCTTTATTTTTTTGCATAATCGCGATAATGTCTTCACGATTACCTGCTTTTAATTGTAGCTCCGCTTCTAACACAATGCCAGGACGCTTCTTTTGTAAAACAGATGTACGATAAGAAAATTCTAGCTCTTCTTTCGTTAGCCATTCAATCGTTCCATCTTCAAACATAACACGAGCTCTCGTCAAAATTTCAGACATATCCGACTTATGAGCACCTGCATTCATATAAACAGCTCCGCCTACGCTTCCAGGAATACCACTAGCAAACTCTAATCCCGCTAATCCTTGGCGGCTCAATAAAGTTGACAGTTTAACGAGAGAATACCCTCCACCTACTCGTACAGTAACACCATCTACTTCTAAATGATCTAGTCCTTCTCCTAATCGAATTACAACTCCTTCAATACCTTTATCCGATACAAGAAGATTGGAACCACGACCAATTGCAGTCCATTTTATCCCATACTTTTTCGCAAGCTTTAACGATTTTCCCACATCTTCAACACTACTTGGAACCACTAAAATATCCGCTGGACCACCTATTTTCATAGTTGTATAGCGAGCTAACGGTTCATTTTCTAGCACTTTTCCTACCTGTGCTTCCATAAGTTCTTTTGCTAATTGTTTCATGATGCTCTCCCCCCATATTAAGTCTCCTTACTACAGTAGTATGCAGGGCATTCACCTAACGTTATTTTCTACAAGTTTTTTCATAACTTCAAACAACTTATTTGCTGCATCTGGAATTCCTAACTGCGTTGCAGCTAGTTTCATATTTTGTAATTTTTGTGTATCTAGTAAAACTTCATCAATATCACCAATGAGTGTTTCACCTGTTAAATCTTTTTCAAGAAGCATTTTTGCTGCTCCTTTATCAACAACAGAAAGAGCATTTTTCTCTTGGTGATTATTTGTTACATATGGACTCGGAATTAAGATACTTGGTTTCCCTAAAGCTGTCAACTCAGCTAACGTTGTGGCACCCGCACGTGAAACAACAAGGTCTACCCCAGTAAGTACTTCTGGCATATTATCAATAAACGGCTTAATAATAACGTTCTGTGGATTTCCTTTTTGTTTCACAGCTTCCATTACTTTATCATAATGTACTTCACCTGTAACATACAATACTTCATAATTTTTATTACCAAATTGTTCAATTGCTTCTAAAAATGCATCGTTAATCGGTCTAGCGCCTCGGCTTCCTCCAAAAATTAATACTGATTTTTTGGAATGAGATAATCCCACCGAACGCTTGCCTTTTATACCATTTTGGTTCATTACTTCCGATGCACGAGGATTTCCTGTCATCACAACTTTATTTTGCGGAAAATGTTCTGCTGCCGCATCAAAACAAACCGCTACTTTATTTACATAGCGACTCAAAAATTTATTTGTTACACCAGGTACACTATTTTGTTCGTGTACAATTGCTGGAATACCAAGTTTAGCAGCTGCATATACAACTGGACCACATACATAACCACCTGTTCCAATTACAACATCTGGATTAAAACGACGAATATAACGTCTACTATCTTGTACACCTTTTACAAAACGCATCACCGTTTTCACATTATCAATTGATAACTTCCGTTTAAACCCGCTAATAACAATGGATTGAAATGGAATGCCGGCTTTGCGAACAATTTTACTTTCCAAACCATTTTCCGTACCAATATATAAAAATCTTGCTTCAGGATGAATTTTTTTGATTTCTCGAATTAACGCAAGAGCTGGATAAATATGCCCACCTGTTCCGCCACCGCTGACTAATACTCGCACTACCTGTTCCTCCGCTTCTTTTTTCTATTATCCCGTTGTTCACGGGCAGTAAAAATCTGATTGATTCAACTAAACCTTACTGATAGAAATTTCACTTTATGTATGCCATTCATATATCAATCGCTTTGTTTCCGTTTTCACATACGAAAAACCCTGTCATAAAAACAGGGTTTAGTAGCGAGAATGACGACTTATATTTAGTAACACTCCAACCGCCATTAACATAAGGGTCAAGCTAGACCCACCATAGCTTAAAAATGGCAAAGTAATTCCTGTAACTGGCATTAATCCAGTTACAACACCGATGTTAATCATTACTTGTATCGCAATCATCGCCACAATCCCGACTGCTAAAAAAGTACCGTATAAGTCTGGTGCCCCTAACGCTACACGAATCCCACGCCATAACAACAGACTAAATAATAATAACACAAACGAACCACCAATAAAACCTAATTCTTCGGATAGAATCGCAAAAATAAAGTCTGTTTGCGGCTCTGGTAAGTAAAAAAATTTTTGTCTACTTTGTCCAAGACCGAGCCCAAATAATCCCCCCGGTCCGATTGCAAGTAACGATTGAATAATCTGAAATCCACTTCCAAGCGGATCTGACCATGGATCTAAATACGATGTAATACGTTTTATTCGATACGGTGCTGATGCAATAAGCCCAACAAATCCTCCAACTCCAATTAGCCCTAACATTGCAAAATGAAAAATACGTGCTCCCGAAACAAAAATCATAACAACACAAGTTCCAACCATTACGGTTCCTGTTCCCAAATCAGGTTGTAACATAATCATACCAAATGCAACAAACACAAAACTAAGCGCAGGAAGTAATCCTCGTTTGAAAGACGTAATCATTTTTTGATTTTCCGATAAAAATTTCGCTAAAAAAATAATCATCGCAAACTTCATAAACTCAGAAGGCTGAATAGAGAATGCCCCTACACCAATCCAACTCCGTGCTCCGCCTCGTACTAGTCCAATTCCAGGAATCAAAACTAGAATAAGAAGAACGAAACAAATAAGTAAAATCACCTTGGAGTATGTACGCCACACCCAATAATCAATCTTCATAATAAAAAACATAGCAGCGACACCGATCCCTGCAAATAGCAATTGACGTTTTGCAAAAAAGAATGAATCTCCCATTTTATACGAAGCCCATACAGCGCTAGCACTGTATACCATCACCATTCCTATTGTCAAAAGTAACAATGTCACAATAATAAGAATAAAATCAGGAGTCTTCTTTGTTGGCAATGAGCATCACCTCTTTGAAAGCAGCTTTTCGTTAGCCCTACTTTTCCACAAACGAATCATCATTTACCTAGGCAGGCAATATGAACTCCAACCTCAAGATTGCAAGAAATCGAAGAAGATAGGTGTGAGATAACTGCCTGTAAGAACTCGATTGATGAAAACTTTCCATTAGTGAGAGATGAAGAGAATTCCCACCAATAGAAGTTTTACTTTATCTACCTATAAAAGAATCATCAGTAGGAACAATCCACTGATGATTCTTTCACTTTATACTAGCTTATGCACGGCTTGTATAAACATGTCTCCTCTTTCTTCAAATGTTTTAAATTGATCCCAGCTTGCACATGCAGGAGATAAAAGAATCACGTCTCCCTCTTCTGAAAGAGCGTATGCTTCTTGTACCGCTTGTTCCACATTATCGACACATTTAATCACTTTCATTCCAGCCTTTTCTGCAGCTTTGACAAGCTTAGGCGCAGTTTGTCCAAATGTAAGCAGTGCCTTCACATGCTCAAAGTATGGGATTAAATCATCAAATTCATTACCACGATCTAGTCCGCCAGCTAATAAAATTACTGGTTGCGTAAATGCAGACAATGCTTTTTCTGTCGCCAGCATATTTGTTGCTTTTGAATCATTATAAAACTTACGGTTTCCAATCGTTGTTACATACTCTAAACGATGCTTTACACCTGTAAAATGTTTTAAGACAGCTATAATCGCTTCATTCGCAACTCCCATAAGCTTTGCAATACTCATAGCAGCTAGTATATTTTCTAAATTATGTTTACCCGGTAATACAATATCGTGGATATCAATAACTTTTTCACCTTTAAAGTAAAGAGCACCATCTTTTACACAAGCACCGTCTTCAATCATTTTCGTCGTAGAAAAGTACACTTTTTGTCCTTTACTTTGCTCAGACAACATCATTACATCTTCATCATCAGCATTAATAACACTATAATCATTTTCAGTTTGATTTCTAAAGATATTTGCTTTTGCTAAACCATACTCTTTCTTTGTACCATGATAATCTAAGTGCGCTTCAAATAAGTTTAAAAGCACTGCAATTTTCGGCTGAAACGTTTCAATGCCCATTAATTGAAATGAAGAAAGTTCTGTTACAACCACTTCCTGCTGAGTTACACCTTGTGCAACTTCACATGCTACCGTACCGATATTCCCAGCAATAACAGGATGCTTTTCTCCTTCTTTTAACATTTCAAATGCTAATGTTGTTGTCGTTGTTTTTCCGTTAGATCCTGTAATCCCAATAAACGGTGCTTCCGAAATGCGATATGCTAATTCTACTTCCGTTACAATCGGAATATTTTTTTCTTTTGCCGCTACAAGTAACGGATTAGAGTACGGAATCCCTGGATTTTTTACAACAAGAGAAATATTTTTCTCTAATAATTCTAAGGGATGACCGCCACATACAACCTCCATACCTTGACCTTGCAACTCTGTCGCTAACAGATTTTCAGCTAGCGGCTTGCTATCATTTACAATTACATTTGCTCCAAGTTTCTTTAATAAGACGGCTGCAGCATAACCACTTTTTGCCATACCTAATACAAGAATATTTTTATTTTGATAGTCAGTTATCGTTTTCAATTACATCCACACCCCGATATAAATTCCTAACACTGCAAATAAAAGCCCTACTGACCAGAATGTTACAACTACGCGCCATTCTGACCAACCGCATAATTCATAGTGGTGATGAAGCGGACTCATTTTGAATACACGCTTTCCTCTTGTTTTAAACGAAACAACTTGAATAATAACAGAGAGCGTTTCAATAACAAACATCCCACCAATGATGACTAATAATAATTCTGTTTTCGTTAAAATTGAAACAGCAGCTAAAGCACCACCAAGTGCTAAAGATCCCGTATCTCCCATAAATACTTTTGCAGGATGAGCATTAAATACTAAAAACCCTAATACAGCTCCAACAACTGCCATACAAAAAATAGCAATTGTGTACTGCTCCTGAGCAAGAGCAATGATACTATATGCACCAAATGCAATGGCAGCTGTTCCTGCCAATAATCCATCTAGCCCATCAGTTAAGTTAACTGCATTTGAAGCTCCTATCAACATAAAAAGAACAAGGACAAAGTATGCCCAGTGTAAATCAAACTTAATTTCTGTTCCTGGAATACTTAAATGTGTATCAAAGCCTTGGCCCTTTGCAATGATAAAGAAAGCTACTGCAATAATAAACTGCCCTATTAATTTTTGTTTTGATGTCAAACCAAGATTTCTTTTTTTAACAACTTTAATGTAATCATCAAGAAATCCGATTAAACCATAACCAAACGTAACAAGAAGCAATAAAAATGTCTCAGTGCTCTTTTGAAACTTAAACATCATAATAATAGACGTAATCATAACTGAAATAAAAATAACAATTCCGCCCATGGTTGGTGTTCCTGATTTCTTTTGATGCGATTTCGGACCTTCATCACGAATGCTCTGTCCAAACTTTAAACGGCGTAAAAACGGAATAAAAATTGGTGACAACGCAACAGAAATTAAAAATGCCACCCCAACTGTAATTAATAATCCTTGTTCAAGCATATTTAGTCCCCCTCTCTTGTTGTTATTCTTTCATGCTTAAACGTTGTGCAATTGCCTCCCAAGCAACCTCACGATCGTCAAAATGATGTACTTCTGTACCGATAATTTGATATGTTTCATGACCTTTACCAGCAATTACAATAATATCTCCAGCTTTTGCCTCAGCAACAGCATGAGAAATCGCTTCTTTTCGATCAACAATCACTTTATAATTATTCCCTTTTACACCTTCTATCATATCATCAAGAATTGCTTGGGGCTGTTCGCTGCGCGGGTTGTCTGATGTATAGATTGCGTGCGTTGCAAATTTAGATGCGACATTCGCCATAATTGGTCGTTTCGTGCGATCTCGATCCCCACCACAACCAACGATACAATAAACATTTCCTTTTGCAAATTGTTTCGTTGTCATCAATACATTTTCTAAACTATCAGGTGTATGTGCATAATCAACAATAACAGTAAAATCTTGACCTCCATCAACAACTTCAAAACGCCCAGGTACACCTTTTAATTCTTTCACAACATCAATAATCGTTTGCAGTGCTACACCAGAAACAAGACATGCTGCTGTTGCAGCTAATACATTATATACATTAAATTTCCCAATTAATTTCATTGTCACTTTGATGCTTTCATTAGGAGTTACAAGCGTAAAGGTCGTGCCAGCACTTGTCATCTCAATATTTTTCGCCATTACATCACTTTTCGTATCAATGCCATATGTAATCACTGTCGCTGCCGTACTTTTCATATAATCAGTTGCTGCAGCATCGTCATTGTTTAATACAGCATATTTTACACGATGATGGTGGTAACTATTACCAAGCTGCGCGAATAGCAAGCCTTTTGTATGTTTATACTCTTCCATTGTTTTATGATAATCTAAATGATCTTGCGTTAAATTCGTAAACACTGCCACATCGTAGTCACATCCATGTACTCTTCCAAGATGCAAAGCATGTGAAGATACTTCCATAACAGCACTATTTACATTTTGTTCAACCATTTTATAGAACATTTGTTGTAAGGTTAATGCATCTGGTGTTGTGTTTTTCACTTCAAATGTTTCGTCACCTATTTTCATATTAATTGTTCCAATTAGCCCTGTTTTATGTCCATGTGCACGCATAATTTCGTTCATTATATGCGATGTTGTTGTCTTTCCATTTGTACCTGTAACCCCAATTAAATGTAACTTTTGCGTTGGCTGTCCATAAAAATAGTCAGCTAACACCGCCAAAGAGCGCACTGTATCTTTAACAAGTACAACTGGAACGTCAACATCAATAGGCCTTTCCGCAACAATAGCAGCCGCACCTTGCGCGGCTGCTTGCTTAGCAAATTCATGACTATCAACCGTGTAACCTTTTATACATACAAATAAACTTCCATTTGTCACTTTACGTGAATCCGCTTCAATAGATGTAATTTCTGGATTTTCTTTTGGAACAACCGGAAAATCATGCAAACTTGATACAAGTGTATGCAACTTCATTTCTTTAAACCCTCTCTACTCTTTATTTATTCCTTATAAATGGATAATTTCAAAGAACTCCATACATAAGAGCAACAATTTCTTAATTAACAGGCAGTGAGAAACAAGTGTCTCACTGCTAGTTAGTTGAATGTTATTGTATCTTAAATAAACACACTTACTCAATTAAAGTATATTCGAATCTTTGATCCTGCTTTTACTTTCGTACCCGGTTTCGGAGATTGTTCAACCACTTTATCTCCTTCACCGCTAACATCTAATTGCAAATCAACTAGTTGGCTTTGTAATTCTTTTCTATCCATGCCTACTATATTAGGGACCTCTACTAAAGGCGTCTCATCCCAAGTTAATTTCTTTTCAATTTGCTCTTTTCTAGGCTCTACTCCCATAACCGGCAAAACATCACGAAGGATATTCCCAACGATTGGTGCAGCTACAACCCCGCCAAATTGTGTAACCCCTTTTGGATTGTCTACAGCGACATATACAACAATTTGCGGATCATCTACTGGTGCAAATCCAACGAATGACACGATATAGTTGTTATCTAAATATTTCCCATCTTTTACTTTTTGGGCTGTACCAGTCTTTCCTCCGACAGGATAACCATCAATATAAGCACCTTTACCTGAACCTTTTGCCACAACATTTTCAAGTGCATAACGCACTTGTTCAGATGTTTCCTTGGAAATAACTTGTCTCTTCGCAACAGGCGTTGTTTTACTAATCACTTTATTCGTAGTTGGATCTATAAACTCTTTCGCAATGTACGGCTGATATAACGTGCCTCCATTTACAGCAGCAGCTACTGCTGCAACTTGTTGAATAGGGGTAACAGACACCCCTTGACCAAATGCTGTCGTCGCTTGCTCAACAGGCCCTACTTTTTTTAAATCAAATAAAATCCCTTTACCTTCTCCTTGTAAATCAATACCCGTTTTTTCGCCAAATCCAAAATCATGAATATATTGAAACAGCTTTTCTTTTCCTAGACGTTCTCCAAGCTCTACAAACCCTGGGTTACAAGAGTTTTGAACAACCTCTAAAAATGTTTGGCTACCGTGTCCCCCTGCTTTCCAGCAACGTAATCTTGCACCGCCAACTTCTGCCGCTCCATCATCATAAAACGTATCTTTCTCCAAGTCTACTAATTTTTCATTTAAAGCAGCAGCAAGTGTAATAATTTTAAATGTGGACCCTGGTTCATATGTACTCCATACAGGAAGATTTCGATTAAATACTTCTGGTGAAACACTTTTAAAATCTGCTGGATCAAAACTTGGGCGACTCGACATACCTAAAATTTCACCATTATTTGGGTTCATAGCAATTGCTATCATTCCATCTGGATGATACGTAGAATCTGCAATATTTAATTCCCTCTCCATAATCGTCTGAATACGTGAATCAATTGTTAACTTTAAATCCAAGCCATCTCCAGGTTCTTTATAATCATCACCAATATTCGGCATACGCTGTCCTTTCGCATCTGCAAAAAAGCGTACATATCCTTTGTCACCATTTAATTCTTTGTCATAATATGCCTCCAGCCCCATAAGTCCTTGGTTATCACTTCCAGCAAATCCAAGCACATGCGATAGATATTTTCCAAACGGATAATATCGAATGGAATCTTCAGCAATATATACACCTTTTAAACTTAAAGCCCTAACTTCTTTTGCCTTGTCATGAGAAATTTTTCTCCCGCCTTTGTCTAATCTGACTATGGACTCTTTTTTCGTAAGACGCTGATAGATTTCTTCTTTCGACACACCTAAAACTGCAGCTAATTTCTCTGCAGTCTCTGCTGGTTTTTCAATTTGCCTCGGTACCACAAAGACAGTTGGTGCACTTTTATTTGTTGCGAGCTCTACACCATTTCGATCTACAATTTTCCCTCGCTCAGGTTCAAATGTAATATTACGGCTCCACGAATCTTTCGCACGATTTGTTAACATATTCCCAAGAAAAAACTGCACATATCCAAGACGAATATCAATAATTGTAAAAATCAGTATACCAGATATAAGTACAAAAATAAGTCGTTTTCTTACTGTTACATTCGATACACGCATATTGGAACAAGCCTCCTTTACGCTTAACTTGTTCCAATATATGCTTGTACTTATTTAATTAGAACACGACCACTTCTCCAATGTTAAGTGCCGTCCTTTTTGCTCGGCTCCTTCTCCGCTTCTTGCTGCGGTTCAAGAGGCGGAACAAGTTTTACTTCTAGCGGAGTTCGCTCTTTTAACGGAGTGCCTTCAGCAACACTCTGTTCTGTTACATATCCTGTACCTGAAAGTTTCAAATCTAGATTTAATACTTCCGCTAAATTCATGACATCACGAAGTGCCCAACCATTAATATTCGGCATTTTTGGTTGATCTCCTACTAAGAATACTCGATCACCCGGTAACGTTTTTTCATTCGCTTTTGGCACTTGTTGTTTAACTTTTCCTTCTCCTAACACAACAGGTCGAAACTTCGCCTTTTCTAATATTCCTTTTGCTTCTTCCATCGTTTTCCCTGTTACATCTGGAACAGCCGCTTGCTCCTGTTCTGTTTGTTTTTTCACATCTTTTACTTCATTCGGTTTAATCTTTAAATACTCTAAACTATTTTCCGTTACAGATTTAAACATTTCAGCTAACGGTTGTGCACCGGTTTCAGTGTCTTTTAATTTAGGCTGCTTAATCGCTAAATATACGACAAGTTGCGGATCATCTATTGGTGCCATACCAAGGAATGAGAAAATATAATTTTCTCGTCCTGTCATATAACCACCTTTTCCATCCGGAATTTGTGCTGTTCCGGTTTTACCACCAACAGAATAGTTATCAAGTTTATACGCTGTTCCCGTTCCTTTAGGCGATGTTACAACTTGTTCTAACAATTGCCTTACGTGTTCTGCAGTCTCTTTTGTAACCGGTTCTTCTACCACTTCCGGTTTGTGATCCTCGACAACTTTATTATCCGCTGGATCTACAATCTTATCAACTACATACGGCTTCATCATTTTTCCGTCGTTAGCAATTGCAGTAGCCGCTTGCACAAGTTGAATTGGAGTTACTGTAGAACCTTGTCCGAATGCCGTTGTTACCTGCTGAATTGGCTTATCAAATAAAATTGTATTTCCACCTTCGCCAGGCAAATCAATTCCTGTCTTTTGATCTAAATGAAATTTATGAATATATTGATGGAAACGATCGGGTCCCAGCTTTTCATTTCCTAGAATCGCAAAAGCAACGTTTGATGAACGCTCAACTCCTTCATCAAACGTAATAGAGCCCCATCCTGCACCATTATTATGATCTTTAATTACCGAATTTCCTACTTTGTACGTACCAGATTGATAATACTCTTGGCCATTGTATACACCTTCATTAATCGCAGCCGCTAACGTAAAGATTTTCATTGTCGAACCTGGTTCATAAGCAGTAGCAATGGGATCATTTAAAAAATAATCAATGTCTCGTTTATTTGGGTCATAACTTGGTCTACTAGACATCGCTAAAATTTCCCCTGTTTTTGGATCAGCTACGACTCCAATTAACATTGACGGATCATAATGTTTTTCCGCTTCTTTCATCGCATCTTCTAGGAAGCTTTGAATACGTTGATCAATTGTTAAATATACATTATCTCCGTTTTTAGGAGGCTTCACATCATTTTTTTGCTCTTCTAGTGAGACACCTTTCGTGTCACCCGTATACGATACACTTCCGTTAGAAGCACGTAAATATTTATCTAAACTCTTTTCAAGTCCGAACTGTCCTTCTCCAATTCCTTCATCATTCGGCTTAGCATATCCAAGTACGTACGAAGCAAAATCTCCATTCGGATATACCCTTGCTTTTTCTGGAACAAAAGAAATTCCTTTTATTTTCAAACTTTCAATTTCGTCCTTTTTTTCTTTTGTTAAATTTTTTCCAATTGATCCAAACTCCACTTGTGTAAGGTCTTTATTTAAGTACTTCAAAATTTCTTCTTTACTTACATTAAGTGCTTTCGATAGTTTCTCTGCAGCATCTTCTTTGTCTTCTATATGATCTTGTCCTTTTAAAGTAGCAACCATCTTATATGAATTTGCATCTTGAGCAAGCACATAACCATTTTGATCATAAATGGTTCCTCGATTTGCTTCGAGCACCCCATCTTTATTATGTTTTTGCTGCGCAATTGCCTCTAAATCTACTCCATGTACTGTTTTTGTTACTTGAATATAAAGAAAGCGGGCTAACAACAGAAAAAAGAGCAGGAGAAAAACCTTGATGAAGAACCCTGCTCCTTTGTTGGTATGAAATTTACGTGTATTCATCTCTTCTTCACACCTATTGGATTAATTTAAGCCTTTTACATTATTCGCATTGATTTCAAGCCCATGTTTTTTTGCAATTTCCGCAATGCGATCATAACTTTTTAGCTTTTCAGTTTCAGCCTGTAATTCTTGATTTTCTTTTTGTTGTTTTGTAATTTCGCTTTCCATTTTTGTTGCTTTAGCATCAGCTTCATATATTGCCGCTTTATTTCCAATAAACGCCACACATGCATACAATAAAAAGCCAATAAATGCTACATACAATAATTTTTCAATTCTTGTAATTTTTGTTTTCACACCTGGCTGTATTACTTGCTGCGGAGCTTGAGATTGTACTTCTACTTGCTGTTTTTTATACTTAACGGCTAAATTCGTCATACCTCTCTCTCCTTTTTATAATTTCTCAGCAATTCGTAGTTTTGAAGAACGCGCTCGATTATTTTCTTCTAATTCTACATCAGAAGGTAAAATTGGCTTTCTTGTAATTAGCTTCAATTTCGGTTTATATTCATCGGGAATAATTGGTAATCCTGGTGGAAGCTGAGGTGTTGTACTATGTTTTTTAAATGTCACTTTACAAATGCGATCTTCTAATGAATGGAATGTGATAACGCTAATCCGCCCACCTGTTTTCGTTATATCAATCGCCGCTTCCAACGCTTCCTCAAATACTTTTAATTCATCGTTAACTGCAATACGAATTGCCTGAAATACTCGCTTTGCAGGATGTCCACCAGTCCGACGTGCTGGAGCTGGAATCCCTTCTTTAATCAATTCCACTAACTCTCCAGTTGTTTCAATTGGCTTTGTCTCACGGTACGCTTCAATTTTTCTTGCAATTTGCTTCGAAAATTTTTCTTCACCATATTGAAAAAAGATTCTTACAAGTTGTTCATATGACCAACTATTTACAACGTCATATGCTGTTAATGGGGCATTTTGATCCATGCGCATATCAAGCGGAGCATCGTGATGATAGCTAAATCCACGTTCTGGTGTATCTAATTGTGGGGACGAAACACCTAAATCAAATAAAATACCATCTACTTCTGTAATTCCTAATTCATCTAATCTTTCCTTCAAATAGCGAAAGTTACTTTTTACAGTTATAAATTGGCCGTTGTAAGAAGAGAATTTTTCTTTTGCATTTTGAATTGCAATCTCATCTTGATCAAATGCAATTAGTCTTCCTTCTTCGGAAAGTTGAGATAGTAAATAAGCACTATGACCTCCACCTCCTAGCGTACAATCTACATATGTACCGTTTGGTTTAATTTCTAAACCATCTACTGTTTCTTTTAAAAGCACTGTTACATGTTTAAACATTATTGCACCTACTTTTTGCAAAATAATCCTCTTGACGTATCTTTTTATCCCGCTTTAACAGTCAATCCGCAAAATTATGTGGAATTGAGATAACTGCTCATAAGGGTCTGATTGGTATAGCCGACAATTAGCAGGAACACAACTCCCTACTAATGGTAATGTCACCTTATTATATACTAAATTTTATCATCTTTTGCGGGAAAATGCATAAAAACCTGTCGAAAAAAATAATAATCTACTTTCATTTTGTTCTATTTTGTCAAAAAAAGTACTGTTCTTCAAAAAAAAGAATACGCTCAGCTTTTATACGCTAAGATTTACATAACAAATAAATAAAATTATTTTACAGGTAATTCCACAAAATAAAATAAAATCCTGCTCTTAAGAGCAGGATTTTATAATTTTATAATATGCTGTTTTCCACTCCAACTAAAAGTTTGATTCATCACTCGTTCCACAAAATCAAGTCCATAAACATTTAAGTAATAACAAATATTCCATACCCGTTCTTGCGGTGCATATAGAGGTTGTAAAGAATTTTCAATTCGGCGAAATTTATTAAGCTGCACTTCATGTTTTTTCTCAAAATCAGCTTGAAGTGTTCGCTCTAACAATTCAAGTTGTTGCATAATTTTCAACTCATTTTTCTTTGCAAAATCTCGCAAACCCGGGTTTACTTTTTGTACAAATTGTTGTAAAGATGTATGAATTGCTCCGATTTGCTCCGCTGCATGAGTAAATTGATCGTCTATCGGCTCTTCAACTTGCATAGATAGCCACTTTTCTCGGAGTGTAGTAACACCTTTATTGAACACTTCACTTTCCTGCAGCTGCAAATCTTGTAAATCAGTTTCAATATCGCGCGCTAAATAGCTAATTGTCAAACGCGGCACAACCGGTGGCATTTGGAAATCCATCGCATGAAACACTTGTTGTAGTTCGCTCCAATACGCAATTTCTCCTGGCCCACCAATAAATGCGAGCGTAGGGAAAACATATTCTTGCATAAGCGGTCTTGTTACAACATTGTTACTAAATTGTTCAGGGTGACTCTCTATTCTTTCTAGGAGCTCCTCATACGAAAATGAATACATCCCCTCTTTACAGATGAAACGGCCCTCTTCTTCTTCTAACAGCAGACGCTCTCCATTAATGTTCATAAAAATATGAACATTATTCTGTTTTGTTTCAATAATCGGTTTATATCCTTGCTCACGTAACACACGTTGCTGATTGTTAAGTCCTTCTTGCACATTTTTATAGCGTGCTAATATTTCTTTGAAAAAGGGCACTTCCATAGTTCGAAGGATTGGATGATGAGAATCTACAAGAATTAAACCTGATTGTGTAAATAACTTTGTAATAAGATACGCAAAGAAATCAACATATGTCCGCGATTGCTGTAAGCATTCATCTACAAAATGCAATACGTCCTTTGTATATTTTGTTTCTGGATATGTTTTAAATATTTCTTCTATCCATCGTTTACAATCCTCAATGGAAATCTCCATTTCAGAAGCACTCGATTTATATGGATGACGCTCGTGAAAAATTGTCTTTTTCACCTTTCCATTTTTCGTAACGAAAGCATGGTTAATTTCATCAATGTCATGATCTTCTCCAGCAATCCAAAAAACCGGAACAACCCGCACCCCCAGCGATGCTTCCTTTTCCTTTGCAAGTTGTAAAATAGATATAATTTTATGAATTGTATAAAGAGGCCCAGTTAATAACCCTGCTTGTTGCCCTCCAACAACAACATATGTATCTTCATCTAACAAAGCATGGATATTTTGAAGTGTTTTTTCTCCCGCATTCAACTCTTGGTTATATTGTAATAAATGTGATACTAACTCTTGCCTTGGATACTGTCTATTTCGCAAATCATGTATACGTCTTACAAAGCCCTCTTCCGTTATCGGATAATCAAAGCATTCTTGAATCTCTTTTTTATGTTTCAAATAGTCCCCAACAACTCCTTGAAGCGGGACAGAGATTTCTTTTATCTCCATATACTTCTTCCTTTCATATCCTGATCTCTCACCAACCAAATTGTAGTCAATGTTCGTTATAAAAGCAAAGAATATCTCTTATCTTTCTAATCCCTTTATAGAATGATACAAAAAAGAGAGTGTCGGAACTGATTTTTGTTGCTGCTTTGCCTCTCGAATTAAATAACCAACAATTGCATCAATTTCTGTTTTTCTATTATTCTGTACATCCGTTAACATAGATGAAGTATTATGAGCCGTATTTTCACATACTGTACATACATGTTCCCAATACTCATTACATTTTGAATCACTCACAATTTCCATCACTTCCGAAAACACTTGCTTCATCACTTTGTAAAACGATGGATTTGTCAATAACTCACCATTTTGCACACCAAACAATGCAGTTAAGGGATTGATGCATGCATTAACAACAAGTTTATGCAACATTGTTTGCTCCCAATCTTTTTCAATCTCTATTGGAAATAAACTGGAAGAGAATACAGGAAATAAAGATTTAAATTGTTCCTCTTCTCCATGTATGAGCCCAAATTTCGTACTGCCTATTCCAGTATGATGAACGGTACTAATATTTTCTTTTTTCGCCCCGTGCTCTACAATTCCTACCGCAACACTGGCACTTTGAATCTGCTGCAATTCACGGAGATGCCCCATTCCATTTTGCAAGAAAATAAGCCGGTTTTCTGTTTGCAAATACGGCCATATCCCCTCCAAATGGTATTGCTTTACAGCGACAAATGTATAATCATGTGTTTTGTTTTTTATATCCTCTATAGGACTTACAAACGGATATACAGTTTCTTTTGCACCGTTATGCACACATGTAATCCCGCACTCGTTCAAACGCTCAGCTTGTTCTACTGTTCTTGTATATAGTGTAACAGCCTGCTGATTTTTTTCTAAATAAAATGCAAAAAGGAGCCCGATTGCTCCCGGTCCAACAATTCCAATCTCCATTCTACAAAGGCCCCCATTTTTATCCCGCTATTCACAGGCAGTATCCTCTGCATCTTAAGATTTAGAAGAAGCAGAAGCAACATACTAGGGATAACAACCTGCAAAAGCCTAATTGTCAAAAACTTTCCGTCAAGGAAATAACCCCCGCTCATGAAAGTTTCACCTTATAGTTTATAGAATAAGTTTAGCAGATTTTTCAAAAAAATACTGAAAGAATGATCTCTTTTCTTCATAAAAACAGAAAAATGCGTTATAATACTATTATAAATATTTATACTTTTCTTTATTTTTACACCAAGAAAAGGATGTGATTACATGCACTTTCCCAAAGTTGAGCGCTTGCTCATCAATTATAAAACGTTAGAAGAGTTTAAAAAGTTTAAAGGTTGCGGTGCTGAAGAATTATCTATGTTGGAAGATTTACAAGCAAATATTATCGAAAACGATAGTGAATCTCCTTTTTATGGAATTTATTACGGTGGTTCTCTTATAGCACGCATGAGCTTGTATACAAAACAACAATCTGTTAACAATTTGTTTACTGGTCCTTATGTAGAACTTTTTAAGCTTGAAGTGTTACCAATGTTCCAAAAACAAGGATTTGGTAAGATGCTGGTCAATTACGCGAAACAATTACACCTTCCTATCAAAACAATTGCTCGCGTACAATCTGCTGATTTTTGGGAAAAATTACACTTCGAAAAAGTAACCATTGATGATGGAGATTTTTACATCTGGCATCCAAATTCATTTTTGAATGCGGTTACAAATAATGAATCTGCTTAAAAATAAAAACAGCTGTAATTCAGCTGTTTTTATTTTGGTGTTTTTTCAAGTATTCCTTTTTCCCGTTTTCTCTCTTTTTCAGAAGGCTCTAATACCATCGCACTTCTTTTTCTGTCAATATAATCAAATAAAGTGCGATACTCTTCTTCATACAACGACAACTGCTGCAAAAGCCCCTCTTTTTCCTTTTGCAACATTTCAATTTTTTTATATAAATCCGTCTTTTCTTCTTCTTCTTTATATCTTTGTAAAAAGACAATTACATCTTCTAACGTTAGTGAAAGAGAAGTTATTTTCTCTTTCTTTTGTTCTTGCACTTCATAATTTTCAGCCTTCCTTATTCGCTTTGCCTCTTCAATACGCTCTTTATATTGTTTACGTACGTAAGAATTCCAGCGAAATCCACATGCAGCAGGTGTACGCGATAAATGTCTTCCTACTTCTTTGAAGGCAGAAAGTTGCGTTCCCCCTTCACGAATATGCCGGAGCACTACTTCTGCCAGAAGTAAATCTTCGTCATCAGTCCATGCATCTTGTCTTGTTGTTGCCATCTCTCTAGTCCTCCTTATGCATTTTTTATTAAACATATGCAGTTACTAGAAAAGATAGAAGAATAACATGTAAAGAAAAGGTTAAAAAAATAAACGCAGAAGGTTTCCCTCCTGCGTTTATTTCTGCAATTACTTGCTGATTACTTCTTTACCTTTGTAAGTACCGCATGCTTTACATACACGGTGAGCTAATTTCGCTTCACCACAGCTTGGGCACTCTACCATACCAGGTACTGATAATTTGAAATGCGTACGACGCTTTCTTTTTACTGTTTTAGAAGTTCTTCTAAAAGGTACAGCCATTCTTCCCACCTCCTTAAAAGAGAGAGTTATTTTCATATGAAGGCCTGAACCGGTCTTCTGATTATTTGTCAAAAAACTTCGCAAGTCCCGCTAATCTTGGATCAACAGGCTTTTCTTCGCTTTTTTCCGAAATCACTTGCCAGTCTCGACCTTGCATCGGTGTTCCTTCAGAAACATCCTCACTGAAAATTTGCATTGGAATCTCCAATAGTATATTTTCCTTAATTACAGGGAGTAAGTCAAGTACTTCTCCTTCTAAGTAATGAAAATCTGCTTCGGTTTCGTAATCTTCTTTCGAAACTAAGAACACCTCAGTTGTTTCAATGTCAAATGGTAATGTTACATCTACTAACGTTCTAGAACATGGCAATACCATGCTTCCTGTTATATGTAGATGAAAAGTAAATTTGTTGGAGCCAAAATCAACTCTACCTGTCACATGAACAGGAGTAACGTCTCGAACATCTTTCTCAACATTTTTCAGCTCACTTACATCTACCATCTCATCCAACGTGAGTCCTTTTTGTCGATATTTGTTCAATTGATGGATGGACCATTTCATATCATATCACCTCAAGGCAACAAACAAAATTATAGCTAGCCGTTGTATATTTGTCAATATTTTTTCTTTACACTATAATGGAGTCATTATAGGAAATAATATATAGATTATCATGTTTTAGGAAAAGATGCTACACCGAAAGGAGAGATTATTATAAAAGCTAGCGGCATTATTGTTGAATATAATCCGTTTCACAACGGTCATGCTTATCATGTGCAACAAACCAAAAAGTTAACAAATGCCGATATAATCATTGCTGTTATGAGCGGACCCTTTTTACAGCGCGGGGAGCCGGCACTAGTTTCAAAATGGGCGCGAACGCAAATGGCATTAGCAAACGGGATAGATATTGTCGTTGAACTTCCTTATGCCTTCGCAACGCAAAAAGCTGAAACATTTGCAAATGGTGCTATTTCAATATTAGATGCTCTTCGCGTCTCTGAAATTTGCTTTGGAAGCGAAAGTGGTAATATCGAACATTTCCACAATACAATTACTATACGTCAGACTGAGCAAGATTTATTCAATCACCTTATACAACAATACATAAAAACCGGAATGAGTTATGCAAAAGCCACTTCTGAAGCATTTTCATCCTTACAAAAAAACGTAGCTACTATTGATGTCTCAGAGCCAAATAATATTTTAGGACTACACTACACAAAAGCAATTATTGAGCAGAAAAGTTCAATGAAAGCAAGTACAATTAAGCGTTTTGCTTCGCATTATCATGATGAAACATTTCAAGATGAACGAATTGCTAGTGCAACGAGCATACGTAAACAATTATTTCATGAACAGAAAACTTTTTCAGAAATCGCTCCATTTGTTCCAAATATTACAAAGCTACTTTTAGAACAATATAAACATTCCTGTCACCTACTACATAACTGGGAACATTATTTTCACTTACTAAAATATAAACTCTTGACAATGTCTCCCTCTCAATTACAAAGTATATATGAAGTAGAGGAAGGATTGGAGAATCGGATTTTATCTTCTATTCGGGAAGCAACTTCATTCATGAGATTTATGGAAGCATTAAAAACAAAACGTTACACATGGACACGATTGCAGCGTATTTGCACCCATATTTTAACAAACACAACGAAAGAAGAAATGCAAAAAGCTCACATAGAACAGCACGCACAATATATACGTTTACTCGGCATGTCCCAAAAAGGACAAACGTATATATCAAGCGTTAAAAAACAAATAAATATTCCTTTGCTTTCTCATACAAAAACGTTACAGCATCCCCTTCTAGATATAGATCGAAAAGCAAACGCTGTTTATTTCTCTATTTTACAAGAACCCCTTTGCGGTGAAATGATAAAACGAGATATAACGCAGCATCCGATTCGGTATGATGAAACGCAACATGCATTTTTATAAAGTGAAACTTCCGTCAGTAGGGGTTTTCTTCATCCCTCATTGATGGAAATCCCGCCCAATCGGGCAAATGCCAGCAGTATCCCCCACCTATCTTTTTTGTTTTTCTCTAAACCTTGAGGTGAGGGTCTTACTGCCTGCAAGTAGTGTGATTAAAAAAATCCTCTCTTAAACGAGAGGATCTACTTTTTTTCTGACATTTTGTCCAAATATGCTATGGCATCATCTAACGTATCTACAGGTATAATCTTCATTTTTGTATTTATATCTTTAGCCGTTTTCACTGCTTCTTTATAATTAGAATTTTTTGCTCCCTTCTCATTTGGAGCAAAAAATATTTCTGCACCCGCATTATTAGCTGCAACTACTTTTTGAGAAATCCCTCCAATTGGACCAACTTCCCCTTTCTCATTTATTGTTCCAGTCCCAGCTATTTCGTGACCTTTTGTTATATCTTCTTTCACAAGCTGATTATAAATCTCTAACGTAAACATAAGCCCAGCAGAAGGTCCTCCGATTTTATGTGCATCAATTTTCACATCAGGGCTTACCGTAAGTTTCTTATCCGTAATAATAGAAACTCCAATACCAGCACGGCTTTTATCTTGCGGAATTGGTTTTAGTATAAATTTATCTTCTTTCTCATCCTTTCCTCGTACATACTTAATGCTTACTTCATCATTTTGTTTTTTTGTTTTCATATACTCAATAAACTGCTCTGCCGTTTGAAATGGTTGTCCATCAACCGCAAGGATATGATCGCCAAGTTTTAACTTTTCAGCAGCCGGCATACCCTCTTCAACCCCTGCTACAATTACACCTTGATTTTCAAACGAAACAGGGTAGTTTGCTCGTTTATACGCATTATAAATAGCTGCATCTTGAGATATCTTCATTGCATACTCTTGACGTAATTGATACTCCTCATCACTTTCACCTTTTTGTAAAACTTCTTCCTTTTTCAAAATTTCTTCATACTTATTAAATTTAGCAGAAAGAAAGTTAACAACATTCGCTCGCCCCATTGAAACCGTAACGAGCATAAAATCACCTTTCTCTTTCTCTTTATTTCCTCCATCAACTTGTACGTACGGCTTTAATTCCTCTGCCGTACCTGGCTTTGTAATATAGTATGGCAGAGGAACAAACACAATTAGCATTGCGATTATAACTCCAATGAGTAATGCATATAAATACCGAAATTTTTTAAACATCCTTTTTCTCCTTCCACTGTCCAATCAACGTGTAAATTGTTTGAATATGCAGCTTCGCTTCTTCTTCTCCAACACGAATGATATCTTCTATATTCGTAAAGGCTCGAGAACTAAATTGTTCTACAGCTGGATGCATCATAAGATCTGATGCAATTTGTCTATTGACTACAAGTTCATGCTGCATAATTTCAATACTTTGCATAATGACATCAAAAATAGATGTCACTTCTCCATTGACCTTAATAGGGGATACATCAACGGCAATCACAATATCAGCCCCTAATTTTTTTACTACCGATACTGGAATACGATCAATCACTCCCCCATCAACTAGTAGCCTTCCATTTATTTTCTCTGGAACAAATATACCGGGTACAGCAATACTTGCCCTGACAGCATCTGCAATAGAACCCTCTGTAAAGACGACCTTTTCACCATTTAGAATATCAGTTGCTACAACCGCTGTCGGGATATCCAGTTCTTCTAATTTTTTATCATATGTAAACATTCTAATCATATCTTTCACACGTTTTCCAGCAATAAACCCCATTTTAGGTACAGTAAAGTCCAAATAGTATTTTCGCTTAAATACTGTTGCTAAACGATATAAACGATCTACGTTGCATCCTGCTGCATAAAACGTACCTATTAGCGCCCCCATACTGCTCCCAGCAATCATATGAATAGGTATACCCGCCTCTCTTAACACTTTAATAACACCTACATGTGCAAACCCTTTCGCTCCGCCTGATCCAAGCGCTAATCCAATTTTCGGTTCTCTCATCTTCTTCACCCTCAAAATTTTTTCGCTCTCTTTTTATACTTATGGTCTAATTCCACCATGTATCCTCGTATACTGAAATGAACATTTGGGACAAAGGGGGATACAAAATGTATGAAAAATGGAAAACGGGATTTCTCACCATATTTGTCACTTTTTTTGCAGTTTCTCTCGTACTCCACCCCCAAGCAGCACTGCAATCATCTATTCGAGGCTTAAATATATGGTGGGAAGTTGTATTTCCTTCATTGCTACCTTTTTTTATTATTGCAGAACTTCTAATTGGGCTCGGGATTGTAAAGTTCATTGGTGTGTTATTAGAACCCCTTATGCGTCCACTCTTTCGTGTACCAGGTATTGGAGGGGTTGTATGGGCAATGGGTATGGCCTCTGGTTTTCCTGCGGGTGCAAAATTAAGTGCTCGATTACGCCAAGAAAATCAACTTACACAAATTGAAGCAGAGCGCCTTGTTTCTTTCACAAACTCTTCTAATCCATTGTTTATTTTTGGTGCTGTAGCAATTGGTTTCTTTGACAACCCAAAACTAGGACTCATTTTAGCAGCTGCTCATTATGTCAGTAACTTTACAGTTGGATTACTCATGCGCTTTTACCAAGATAGACACAAACAAACGGAAACAAAGAAACATTCAACGCCCATCCCATTGCGACACGCCTTTTCCGTTCTTCATAAAACTCGATTACAAGAAAAACGATCCCTTGGCAAATTAATCGGCGACGCTATCACTTCTTCAATTCAAACATTACTTATGATTGGCGGGTTTATTATTTTATTCTCTGTTTTCAATAAAATGCTAACTGTTTTTCATATTACAACCTTCCTTTCTCTTATTATGAAACAAATATTAGTTGTATTTCAACTTTCACCTTACCTTAGTTTTCCTATTCTGTCCGGCCTTTTTGAAATGACACTCGGAAGCCAGATGATTAGTCAAACAGAGCACACTTCCCTGTTACAACAAGCCATGATGACAAGTTTCGTTTTAGCATTTAGCGGTCTTTCTATTCAAGCTCAAGTTGCCAGTATTTTAGCAGAAACAGACATTCGTTTTAAACCGTATTTTATCGCACGAATTATTCAAAGTATCCTTGCTCCAATCTATACATATATATTTTGGGGACCACTTTACGAAAAATTACATTCTTTTTCACCTACCCACTATGATATTCCAGTCTTTTTATCTGAGCAATCTACCCTGTTAGCAAAAGGATGGGCCGCTCTAGTTACATATGGTCCGGCCTTTACACTGTTTTGTTTATATTTATATGTTATGTTACTATTCTTGCGTCTTACCAATAACAAAAAACCCCGTTCATCATAACGGGGTTTTAAACTTCTCTTTTAAAGCACGTTCTACAATTGGCGGAACAAGCCCAGCAACATTACCACCATAACGCGCTACTTCTTTTACAATACTTGAGCTTAAAAAGGAATATTGATTATTTGTCATAATAAAAAATGTTTCTACATTCTCTTCTAATTTACGATTCATGGATGTAATTTGCATTTCATATTCAAAATCAGATACGGCGCGCAAACCGCGTAAAATTGCATTTGCATTACGCATCCTCGCATACTCTACTAATAAGCCACTATGTGAGTCAACCTTTACATTCGGAATATCTTTTGTCGCTTCGCGAATTAATTCTAAACGCTCTTCTACTGTAAAAAGCGGTGTCTTTGATGAATTATTTAAAACAACAACATATACTTCTTCAAAAACTTTTGCGCCCCTCTTAATAATATCTAAATGTCCAAGCGTAATCGGATCAAAACTTCCCGAAGAAATTGCTATGCTTGCCATTCGGTCCCCTCACCTTCATACTTATAAATCGAAATTGCTGTAATACCATAGTTTTCAGCTCTCACCTTCACAAGTCTTCCAATTGTTTCAGGTAATTCTACATCTACCCCATGCTCTGACATAACAATCCCGTTTTCTTTCAATAGACCATGTTGATCCATTATACTAATTAAAGAAACAATCTTTTGATCTTTATACGGTGGATCTAATAGTACAAGATCGAATGATATCTCACGTTTCATAAGCGCCTTTACAGCACGTTCTGCATCATTTCTATATACTTCAGCTTGCGCTTCTAACCTGCAACTTTCTAAATTTTGATGGATAACCTTTATAGCTTTTCCATCACGATCAACAAAAATAGCTTTATCTATCCCTCTACTAAGAGCCTCAATACCAAGACCACCGCTTCCTCCAAACAAATCAAGAGCTAAACCACCATCAAAGTAAGGACCGATAATATTAAAAATGGCTTCTTTCACCTTGTCTGTTGTCGGGCGCGTTGTACTGCCTGGCACAGCTTTTAAAGGATGACCTTTACACTTCCCTGAAACTACTCTCATAATTTGTCACTACCTTTATCTCTTTCTAACAGATATTCATGTAAATCATTCTCATGTAAGTTCACTCTTACCTACTACTTACGGACAGTGAGACTTCCACTGATGGAAGTTTCACTTTATGTATATTCATCTTTTTTATCCTATCATAAAACATACGAAAGAAAAATAAAAAGCAAAAGCAAAAAAGAAATTTTAATTTTACAATGTATATCTTCATATAGTTTGGACATAAATAAGGATAACAACATCACCTTCGATGTTGTTGCCAACCGCGGAGAAGACTTACGTTTCCCCATAAGTTCTTCCTCCGGTTTCTCCTCTCCCTTTGCCTTCTTGCTAGTCATACTAGTGTAAGAAGGGCCCTGCTTCGGCAGGGTTTTTTCTTTACCTTCTTTTCATTTCAAAAATGAAATGATACAGTAAAAGAAGAAGGAGGGAAAGTCATGATTCAACGTTTTATTCAACTAGGTGAAGGTTACTCCGATTTATATGAGTTACTAGAAATCGCAAAGACAAACCAACACCGTGTATCTCATATGTTACAATTTCACACATTAAAAGATAATAAACCTGTTTGTTCTCTTGCTGTTGTTCTACAATCAACAGCAGTAGGCAATTTTCAACCATTATACATATGTTTAGAAGGAATTCCTGTGGAAAAAAATAAACAAAGCAAACGCATTGCCTTGTTTGAAAATACTGCTTCAGAAATTGGTAAACAAGTCGTTTCTTTCACAGTCAAACCATCGACAATGTTTCCAGAGAAAGAATTATATTTCAACCATCTCATTGGTATTTTACGAATGAACCATTTCATTCCGCCAATGCAATAAAGTGAAACTTCCTTCTGGGAACGTTTTTCCCCAGAAGGTTAGTTGAACCAATCGGGCTTTTACGAGCAGTTATCCCCACCTATCTTCTGTAGAAAAGCGGAAGCGGCTCGCCCAGAATCACAGGACGTTGGAACACCCGACAGAGAGGTGCTTTTCGCCTCGTCCGAGGGGGGCGAAACGACCGGAGANNCTCAATCTTGAGGTGGAGGTCTTACTGCCCGTTTATGCGGGATAAAATGAAACTTCCATCAGGAAACGCTTTTTTCAATGATAGTTTTTACAGTCGGTTTGATGTAACATTCTAGAGAAAATCAGCTTATCGACTGTTAAAGCGGGGTAAAGTGAAACTCCCATTAAGGAAACTTTACTGGTTCAACATGCAAATAATATAAGAAAAACCCACCAAATTTTAGGTGGGTTTTTTAATCAATCTTATTATAATCATATTCTTTCGCACGATCTGGCCTAGAATTTTCGAACTCCGTTTTTAAAAATGGGCGATAAGATGGCTCTACCTTTTTTACAAACGGAAGCTTATTTAATTTTTGCATCATATGTTCCAATTGTTCCATATCACAATACACAACGGCATATTTAAACCGCTTCGATATGTAATGAATGTTTCCGTATTTCCTTAAAATTTTAGCGTGTTTTAAGGAATGTAGATAGACAATCATACTTTGTCGTTGCCCAAACATAATTTTCTCCTTTTCTCTAATTTGATTCTTTCTATTTTACAATAAGCTCACAGAAAATTATAACTTTTCACGCAGTTCTTCATCAGTATTTCAAACATCAAAGAATACTAACGGCTGTCTCTTGTATCCATTTTTTTCTCTATTCTAAAAAACGGGGTAAATCACCCCGTTTTTTTGCACCCACAGCTACCACCAGAACCACAGCCGCCTCCACATCCACCTGCATCAAAGAAAGGGTTCCCTGTTGGAACTTTAATAGAAGTCGAGATTTCCATTCCAATTATTGTACTGACTTCATCCAATAGCTTTTGCAATTCATTTTCTGCTTTTTTAAAAGCAACTATCGTTTCATGCAAATCTACTGCCCGTTTCAATTCTCGCATTTGCGCAGAAACCGACGTGAAATCCGGATGATATTTCCCAAAGCGCTGCACTTCTTCGTATCGTTCCTTCAAAGCTATGAACTGTTTAACTAATGTTTGTGCTTCTTGATTTTTCTGCAATGCATGAT
The DNA here is from genome assembly GCF_002582035.1 of Bacillus pseudomycoides. Taxonomy (GTDB): domain Bacteria; phylum Bacillota; class Bacilli; order Bacillales; family Bacillaceae_G; genus Bacillus_A; species Bacillus_A pseudomycoides_B. The sequence goes on along the minus strand of NZ_NUQE01000022.1, from coordinate 162,876 downwards.
GGCATTCGCGATAACGCTCAGCTATATCTGAACAAACAACTGCTTTCGCTAATTGTTCGGCTTCATCTAGAATCATTACGCTCTCTAGCGTCGCTAGTATCATAAGAGACACCTCCGAATACTAATCATATCATATTTATAACGGAACTACTAACTTTGCTTTCCATCTTGAAAACAAATTATAAAGAGATGTGTTCTGCAATATTGTATCTTAATACAGCCCATTTCCCTTTTGATTGTTTTACATAACTCATACACGCATTTTTTAAAGACGTTTTAAACGTAATTTCTTTTGGAACAATCGCATGAAGAATCGCTTTAATTGCATGAGAGTGCGCAACAATAATAATTCGTTTCCCATCATACTGACAAGCAACGTCTTTTAATGCAGAAAAACAGCGCTCTACAATTTCTTCCTCTGTTTCCATATCCTCGACATTCCCATCCGCAATGAGCTGCCTTACTTCACCAACTGGTTTTCCTGATGCTACACCAAAATTACGTTCCATAAAACGTTCATCAAGATGAATTGTATTTATCCCGATTGCATCGGCAATTACTTGTGCCGTCTCGTGCGCTCTTACTAAAGGACTACTTATGATTACATCCCATGTTCCAGCTCGTAATGCTTCTGCACTCTGCGCCGCTTGTTGTTTTCCAATTTTATTCAAAGGAATGTCTTCTCTCCCTTGAATAATCTCTTGAAAATTCCAATCAGTTTGTCCATGTCGTACTAAACAAATTTCCGTCATGCTGTAACTCCTTTTTCCAGAATCCTTTTTCATTGTAACAAAAGTTGCGCATGACGGACACAGTTTTTACTTCCAATTAATTAACGTTTTGTTCTTTCATATATTGAAACATATCTATCATTAGAGAAGCAACCGATAACTGATTTTGAAACTTAGCTACCTTATCTGGAATTGTCTTTTTAAAATATTGCATGGCCGCCAATTCAAATGCATCTTTTTCACTTGGATTTCTAGAAAGTTTCCGATACCAATACGGTTGCTCCCGAATATATTTCTGTAAATCTTCATTCGATTTTACAAATTCGATGAGTTCTTTTCTCATCGCTCTTCCCCCTAATCTTTTTGAAAGAAAAACGGATTATTTTCAGAATTACGTTGCTGTTTTGTTACCCTGTTCCCTTGAAACTGTTGAATAACTTGCTGCACGCTTCCAAGTGCAGTCGTCATATTCGCTAAATGTTGCTGCACCTGTTCCACATCTAATTTTTTTAAAAACGATACCATTTGCCCCATAAAGTCACCAGACTTTTCTCCACTATCTTCTTGTATGGAAGAAGGGATTGTCTCTCCGTTCACTTTATAATGATTCCATACATCATCTTGTTCTCCAAGTAAATACCACTCTTCATAAAATTGTTGCCACGATTTCTTTCCATTTCGAACGTCATGAACCATCTTCGGATGCTGGCGTACAAACTCTTTAAATTTTTGAATAGAAGGATGTAAATCTCCTTTCACCGCTGTCATTACAATCACCTCACCAGATGTATCTTCTACTATATTGTAAGAAAAAAAAGGCGCATGGTTCGCCTATTTTTAGGCAATTCATACACCTTACTTTTGAATGAAATTTTGCGTATAAAAATTATCATACACTCCAATTCCTACACCAGTGAATTGTTCGTTTAGTAAATTCTTTCGATGGCCTTCGCTATTTAACCATCCTTGCACTGCTGCAATTCCATCACTGTACTGCGTGGCGATGTTTTCTCCAGCTAGTTGAAATGATACATTTCCTTTTTGCAAACGATCACCTAATGTTCCAAACGAAGGTGAATCATGCGAAAAATAATTGTTATCTTTCATATCTTTACTATGTTCATATGCTACTACCGCCGTTTGTTGATCCCATACTAATAATGGAAGATGATTACGGCTACGAATTATATTTGTCAAATCGAAAATTTGCTGCGTGTTTCCTTGTTCGACTTGCTTCATTTTCTCTGGTGGTAATGGTTGTGGATTCGTTAATTCTCCAGAAGAAACAAGTTGATACGGTTTTTGTTTTATTAATGTTTCATCATCCATATAACGAACACCGACAAGTTTATGTGTAAAATGATCAAAATATAATTCTGCCCACCCTCCATCTATAGAAACAAGTGGTTGTTCTGTTACTTCAACATCAGACAATTCAAATTGATAACTATTTTTCCCCATTTCAAGTGAAATTTCATATGAAAACGGATTCCTTTTATAAACATCTTCATACTTTTCACCAATATGAAATGGTGAAATATTCACTTTCTCTCCACCAACATAAATCGTAACAATTTTATGATCTATAATTCCAAACTGTACATAGTGCGATAAGTCTTGATTATATATCCACCATTCGTAATCATATGCAGATGGTTCAATTCGCGCTGGTTCGCCCCACTTCGCTAATAAATTTTCAGAGTCACTACCAAGGAGCTGTGGAATTGTTTCTGACACATCTTTATTTTCTTTTTTCATTTTCACGATTTTATGCTCTGATTTTAAATGAGAGGGGTGTAATATATATTGAGAAACGAGTAATTTTCCGTATAAATCAATTGCTAAAATAAGAATAGTAATTACTATAATACGAAACAACATCTTCAAATTATATACCTCCTGAATACCCATGAAATTGAGGTATGCACAAACAAAACTGTTTTTTCTCTATTTTGTGTGTACCACACTATGTTCACTATATCATATTTCTTGCATAAAAGTAGACATTCTACCTTTTCTCTCTATACGAATTGTTTTTTTTTACTATTCATACTATTATAAATTTAAAGAGGATTTTACGTTTATTATAAGGAGGATATTTCATGCAATTCACAAATACGAAACTCGAAGGTACAGTTGTCGATTTTACACTTCTAACCGAGGTAATGGCCAAGCATCATTTTGTACTAGCTGGACAATGGGATTACGAGCGAGTTACATATGACTATAAATTTGAAATGCTGAAAGATGTGTATTATTTACGTATACAAGGTTTTGCCATAGAAGGAGATATTGGAGGACGACATGCCCATATTAAATTATTACCCCCTCTTCTCGGTAAACATTATTATCCACATGGTGTAGAATACGGGGAAGGAGAAAATTTCCCTAAAAATGTTATTCAAAAAAGTGAACAATTACTTCAAAACATCGAAAAAGAGTTGCAAGATTTAGCGATTATAGAATAATAAAGTGAAACTTCCATGAATTCACCACTCATGATTTGCCCAATCCATCATACTCTCATAAGCAGCGAAGTTCCATCTCGAAAGAAAACTTACTACAGTTAAAACAAAAAGAAGGTGTACACAATGATACACCTTCTTTTTGTTTTGTAAATTTACCTCACCACTCGTAGAGAGTATGCCCCTACCTCAAAACAAAGAAGACAGCTCAAGAATAACTGCTAGCATGCGTTCGATTGGTAAGCGTTTTCCATAAGTGTAGGGATAAAAAAATTCCCGCTTATGAATGTTTACTTTATCCCGCATTAACGGGCAGTAAGCCCCCAACCTCAAGATGAAGAGAGAAGCAAAGAAGATAGGCGGGGGATAACTGCCCGTAAAAGCCCGATTGGTTCAACTAACCGTCAGTGGGGATGAAGCCTCCCACTGACGGAAGTTTCACTTTATTTTGACTGCAAATACGGGGGTAATGCATGAATCTGTTCTGCATCCTTTTTTCGTTCTTTACGCGCCCATGAGAAGAAAACATATCCAATCACTGTACCATATACAATTTCTTGTATAATCTTCATTATAATACCTCCTGTTTTCTGATCCTCTAAAACAGGAATCCAATGCAAGAAATCAGGACCTGTAATATTTAAGTTAGATAACGTTCCAGCTGGTACACAAAGTTCCATCGCCTTCATCCATGCACTTGGATCTGTATAGGTCGCAAACAATGGCTCATTTGCAAAAATAATAAGTGCACAAGCTGGCGTTAATAACATACCATTGGCAAACATATAACCAATTTTTTGAATATCACTTAATGTTTGATATCCTGATAATGGATTAAATATTTGCCACCATAGCATCATAGCCGCAAAAAATAATACGATAAGAACAACTGAATGCCCAATTTGGCTTTGCTTTACTGCATCAAACACAATCGGCAAGTGATACATAGAAAATAGTCCATTAAAAACAAATAAAGCTACAATAGGATTTGCCCATATACGTAACATCATACGAATGAATCGAAATGATGTTATGTATTGAAACAACCAATTCGGTAATCCAAGTAATAACAGTGGAGGTACAACCATATACATGATTGCCATTTCAAACATATGTGCACTAAACACAATATGTCCAAGCAAATCAATTGGACCTCCTTTAACAAAATACAAAAGTAACATACCACTTATAAAACAAAAGATTTTCCGTTTCCTTACTTCTTCGCCATTTGGAAAGCGATGTCGATACTTTCCAATAATTAAAAGATAACCAATCACAACAGCTAACATAAAAAGAAAAAAGATTGGGCTCCACAGTGCTTCAAAACCAAATATCCATAAGTTGCTCACTTTTTTACACCCTCCTTTTCATAAGGAAAAGGGGATTGATGAAACACTCAATCCCCTTTCTTTTTACAGCCAAATAAGTGTCATAAAAGTTAAAATCGTTATTAACCCAACTATTAAACCTGAATACAAAAACATCGACGGGGTTTCATGCCCTTTATGACTCATATGCATAAAATAATACAATTGAAAAATAACTTGTACAGCAGCTAACAATAAAATAAATGGTACGGAAAAAAGCGGACTAAATGTTTTTGGATATGCAACTGCTACAAATGCAATGACTGTCAAAAAAATCATTAATCCAAAAGTGATGACTTGATGCTTCATTTCTTCCGCACTTTTTTTTCTGCGATAAGCAAGATCAACTTTAGGATTATTTATATTTGTTTGTTTTATTGCCATTGTTTATCCCACCATTCCTAATAAATATACTACAGTGAAAATAAACACCCAAACTACGTCAATAAAATGCCAGTAAATTGATGCGACGTAAAACTTTGGAGCATTGTATAAATTTAAGCCACGCTTCGCATTACGGATTACTAAAGTTAAAATCCAAAGTAATCCAAAAAGTACGTGTAACCCGTGCGTACCAACTAACGCATAAAATGCAGAACCGAATGCACTACTTCTCATCGTATGTTTAAACTCATGAACATAATGATTAAATTCATAAATCTCAAAACCTAAAAATCCAATCCCAAGCAATACAGTCACAATAAACCAAAGCTGCATTTGTTTAAAGTTAAAATTCTTCATATGATATATTGCATATACACTTGTTAAACTACTCGTTAAAAGAAGCATTGTCATAATGAACACAAGCGGCATTTGAAACATTTCTTGTGATGATGGTCCACCATTCGTTGAATTTTTCAGCGCTAAATATGTTCCGAACAAGGACGCAAATAGCACTGTCTCGCCACCTAGAAACAACCAAAATCCAATAAATTTATTCTTTCCTTCAAGGGTTGCTTTTTCAGGCTCTGCTGGAAAGGTTTCATTTGTTAATTTTTCCTCTGCATGCATTACGCCTTGCCCCCTTTATCTTCTAAATCTTCTTTATGAATATGATATCCGTGATCATCAATTACAGATCGTAAAAACATTGATCCAAAGGTAATAATAAGACCAATAATCGCTACTACTATCCACATTTTCTCTTTCCCCGCGTGCATATACATCGCTCCAAATGCTGCAATAAATAAACCTAAGGAAATGACAAATGGTAGGAAAGATGCGTTTGGCATATGAATATCACCAACCGGTTCTGCTGGCGTCATTTCGTTTTTCCCTTCACGTTTTTCAATCCAGAATGGATCTAATCCACGTACAAACGGTAATTGCTTAAAATTATATTCAGGTGTCGGCGCTGGAATTGCCCATTCTAATGTACGACCATCCCAAGGATCGCGACCAGCCTGTTTTTTGGAAAAGGATGTCTTTACAACATTAGCTAACAGTACGATTGTTCCAAGAGCCATAAATACTGCTCCTACCGAACTAATTAAGTTACCAACTTCTAATCCTTGTCCTGGCAAATACGTAAAATAGCGACGTGGCATACCCATTAAACCAAGGAAGTGCTGAATAAAGAACGTTAAATGGAAGCCAATAAAGAACAACCAAAATGTAATTTTACCAAGCGTCTCATCTAAAAGTTTATTAAACATAAGCGGCCAAAAATAATGAGCACCTGCAAATAATCCAAATACAACCCCACCAACAATTACATAATGAAAGTGAGCTACAACGAAGTAATTATCGTGAAATTGATAATCAGCAGGAGCTGATGCAAGCATAACCCCTGTCACCCCACCCATAACGAATGATGGAATAAAACCAAGTGCCCACATCATTGGTGTTGTAAAACGAATACTTCCCCCCCACATTGTAAAGAGCCAGTTAAAAATTTTAATACCTGTTGGAACAGCAATTGCCATTGTAGCTATAGAAAAAATTGCATTCGCTACTGGACCAAGACCTACTGTAAACATATGATGTGCCCATACCATAAATCCTAAAAATCCAATTAATACCGTTGCAAATACCATAGATGAATATCCGAATAAACGTTTTTTAGAGAATGTCGCGAAGATTTCTGAGAATATTCCGAAAACTGGGAGTATAAGAATGTATACTTCTGGGTGACCGAAGATCCAGAATAAATGCTCCCATATAATCGTATTTCCTCCTAAGGCTGGGTTAAAGAAGCTTGTGCCAAATAAACGATCTAACATTAACAGGGCTAAGCCTACTGTAAGCGGTGGGAATGCAAATAAAATAAGTGAAGATGTTACAAAAGTTGTCCATGTAAACATCGGCATCCGCATATATGTCATTCCAGGTGCCCGCATATTAATAATGGTAACAAGGAAGTTAATTCCTCCTATTAATGTTCCAATACCCGCAATTTGCAAACCAAGGACATAAAAATCGATACCGTGTCCCTTTGATGCGAGTGATAACGATGCATACGATGTCCACCCTGCATCAGGGGCTCCACCTAAAAACCAACTTAAGTTTAAAAATACGCCTCCAAAGAAGAACAACCAAAATCCAAGAGCATTAATAAATGGAAATGCAACATCTCGTGCACCAATTTGAAGTGGTACCGCCGCATTCATCATTGCAAATACAAGTGGCATTGCTGCTAAGAAAATCATTGTTGTTCCGTGCATTGTTAATACTTGGTTGTACATATCTCCAACGAGAAAAGCATTGTTTGGAATCGCTAACTGAATCCGAATAAATAATGCCTCTATTCCCCCGATGATAAAAAATAACCCACCTGCAATTAAATAGAGAATGGCAATTTTTTTATGGTCTACTGTCGTTAAATAATCCCAAATTACAGAGCCCACTCCCTGTTTTTTTGCTACAGAACTCACGTTTTCAACCTCCCCTTCGCAAATAGTTTCTCTTTACTTTTCAACTTTTAATGTTTTTAAGTATGCATTTAATGCATCTATTTGATCGTCAGTAAGATTACCGTATTTTCCAGTCATTTTGTTTCCTGGTTTCATGTTCTCAGGGTCTTTTAACCACTTTTTCACATTTTCCTCATTATTTTCGGCAATACCTGCAACCATATCACGATCTGCGAAGTTGGCTAAATTCGGCGCAATACGTGCACTAGGTGGTCTGCTATCATTTGATCCAACAGCATGACAACCAATGCAACTCTTTTCAAAAATTTGTTTACCTTCCTGCTCTTGCGTAGAAGCAACAGCTTTCTTTCCATCTAAGTCTTTCATACTAGCAACCCATTTTTTGTACTCGCTTTCATCAACAGCTTTAACTTTAAACTGCATTAAAGCGTGAGATGGTCCACAAAATTCTGCACAAAAACCGTTATATGTGCCCGATTTGTCTGCTTTAATCCACATTTTGTTCGTATTATCCGGATTTGTATCCATTTTCCCAGCTAAAGATGGGACCCAAAATGAATGTTTAATATCAGAACCCTTTAAATTTAAATACACTTTTTTACCTGTAGGGATGACTAAATCTTGCGAAGTTACTAATTTTTCATTATTGTAAGAAAATTCCCACCAATAAAGATTCGCTGTTACATCAACAACGATTGTATCTTTATCAATATTCTTTTTCTCCATTGCACTAACGTCAGCAAGTTTAAACGTATATGTAACAGTAGGGACAGCCAATACCAATAAAAGTAAAATTGGAATGACTGTCCATATAATTTCTAGCTTGTGATTTCCTTCTACTTGCTTCGGAATATAGTCTTCCTGTCCTTTTCTTTGACGGAAACGCACAATTACATACAAGAAAATAATCGTAACAACAAGAACGACACCTATCATAATTGCACTGGCTAATAACAATAAATCATATTGCATTTTTGCTACTTCACCTTGTGGAATCAAGGTAGATTGAAAGGCTTTACCGCATCCCCCTAACAGTAAAGCCACTAGTGAAACGAGCGAAAGCAATCGCCACTGTTTCTTCATGCAAACAACCCCCGCTTTCTTTGTAATTTAGATTGTACTTTATAGTAAGTAAAGTAAATCTCAACGTAAAGAAATCCCCTCATGTCGTTGTCTTAGAAGAATGTTACAACAATCATTGAAATAAATAAGATTGTTAAATAATTTAAGGAGTATACAAACATTTGCACGGACCATTTGATGTCGTCTTTCTTACGATAGCCATAAAACCCTAACACGATCCAACCGATGTTAAGCACTGTTGCAATTATCATAAATGTTACTCCAAGTGCACTCATATAAAATGGAAGTGGCAATAAGGCTACTGTCCAAATCATAATTTGACGTTTTGTAATATCAAATCCATACACAACAGGAAGCATTGGAATACCTGCATTGCGATATTCTTCAACACGTTTCATCGCAAGAGCGAGGAAGTGTGGGATTTGCCAAATGAACATAATCAAGAATAACATCCAAGCAATAGGATGATTCAAACTTGGATCAATAGCCGCCCAACCAATTAAAGGTGGAACTGCTCCTGATACACTACCTACTACCGTATTAAGTGTATATGCTCTCTTTGTCCATAATGAATAAAGCACAACATATGTGAAAGCTCCAATAAAACCAATAAATGCAGCCATCGGTGTTGTAAGAAGCAAGAATGCGAAACCTAATAATAATAATACAATACCGAATGTTAATACAAAACTCGGTTTCATTTTCCCAGTTACTGTCGGACGATTCTTTGTTCGTTCCATTAAATGATCAATATCACGATCAATGTAGTTATTCAAACTACATGATCCTGCCATAATAAGTGCAGAACCAGCAATTGTGAAAAACATTTTATCCAGCTGATCCACAAAGTTTAATCCATTAAAATGTAGAGCCAACCAAAAACCAGTAAATACCGTTAATGTATTTGAATTTACAATTCCCATTTTTACAAGCGCTAACAAATCTTGTACACGACTTGTTTCCGGCACATCCGTTACGGTTGATTCCTCATGCAATTGACTTGTTGCATGGCTCATCGTTTCAACCCCCTCTAAAACTTTCATCATAATTACTCTGCAATGAGCATTTTATTCGAAATAAAACACTCTTTAGCTTCTATATAACAATATTATTACGGTAGAAATGTTGTTTTATGGTTTACTATTACTATACACTTCTCACTCGAATATATTAAAACATATTTCATGAAAAAATTGTGAAGAAAACATGAACTTTTTGTGTCTATGATTAAAAAAGTTTTTCCCTACTCTCTTCATAATAGCACGTAATTACCTTTTATAATAAACCATTTTGTCAAATTCCGCATGTATTTCCGTTTATTTATTTATAAAATCCGCTGTTTTTGTTAAAAACAGTAATTTATTTTCTAGATTTTGGTATTATTTTTTCTTATCTTTTCCTTTCCCGTTCGCCTTTGCTATTTTATAAGATTTTATATATCATAGGACTGTAGTGCATTTCTGTTTCTATAATATTTATTTCATTAAAATATTACACAATAACTTTAGAATAGAAAGCTGGTGAAAAGGATTGCAACGTTTTATAAAATGGTTAGCAGTCATTACGAGTGTTGACTTATTATGTGTTCTCCTTGGCGGAGCATTAGTTACTAAGACTGGTTCAGGACAAGGGTGCGGCAAATCTTGGCCGCTATGTAATGGGGAATTGCTTTCCTCGCACCTATCAATGCAAACAATTATTGAGCTGAGTCATCGCCTTACTTCAGGCTCTGCAGGAATTCTTGTTACACTACTATGTGTCTTAGCTTGGAAATACTACGGACATGTTCGGGAAACAAAAACCCTTGCCATTCTGTCTTTCGCATTTTTAGTAGCTCAAGCACTCATGGGAGCAGCTGCAGTTGTATGGGGACAAGTTCCAGCTGTATTAGCAATTCATTTCGGTATCTCTCTTATTTCGTTTGCTGCTGTTATTTTATTGACACTCCTCATCTTTGAAATTGATAAAAAGTTTGATGTCCACTCAATTAATATTGATAAGAAGATGAAATTTCATATTTACGGTGTAACAATTTACAGTTACATTGTTGTCTATACAGGGGCATTAGTACGTCATGAACATGCGAGCTTAGCATGTCCAACTTTTCCATTATGCAGCAAAAACAATCCATTTCCAACGCAATTTCATGAATGGGTACAAATGGGACATCGATTTGCCGCTACATTAATTTTTGTTTGGATTTTATACGCAATGATTATAGCTATCCGGCAATATAAACAACAAGCTGTTATACGGTACGGGTGGATCACAGCATTTAGCCTTGTGATGTGCCAAGCAATCAGTGGTATTTTAGTTGTATTCACAGGGGCAAGCTTAACGATGTCACTTCTGCATTCACTCTTTATATCATGCTTATTTGCTGTATTATGCTATTTAGCTATGCTAGCAACACGTAGTAACACAAACATACAAAAAACAGAAATGAATCATACTACACAGCAAAAGAAACTATTATAATAACTTTTCTATTACGAAAAATTATTATTTTCAAAAATAAAAAGAGCTGCATCAAAGCAGCCCTTTTTATTTTTATCTTTTACAACTGCCAAATGAGTAAGATGTATAAAAAATCGTACGCAGAGCAGTTTGACCCCTCTATTTTCGGACGATAAGAACCCGATTGGTGAGGGCTTTCCATCAGTGGGGGATGAAGCCCTCCACTGACGGAAGTTTCACTTTATTTTATTGTTCCATTTCAATCAGCAAATCACCTGTTTGAATTGCCTCTCCATCTTTCACATACACTTTTTTCACCGTACCAGTAAATGGAGCTTGTACAGTCGTTTCCATTTTCATCGCTTCTGTAATTGCCATGGAATCACCTTTTTTTACTGTGTCTCCTTCATTGACTACCACTTTAATTACAGTTCCCGGCATTGTTGCATTAATATGATTTGGATTTTCGCGATTCCCTTTCACTCGTTGTGAAACTGTCGCTTTGACACTTTCATCTTTTACAACAATTTCACGAGGCTGCCCGTTAAATTCAAAATAGACAACACGAGTACCATCTAATTGTGGCTCTCCAATCGAAACTAATTTCACAATTAACGTTTTACCACGTTCAATTTCTACACCGATCTCCTCACCCAATCTCATACCATAGAAGAATGTTGGTGTATCAAGAACAGATATATTTCCATATTGCTCTGCAATTTTTTGATAATCCATAAATACTTTCGGATATAACGCATACGCTACAATATCAAACATCGTTACTTCACGACCAAGTTTATGGAATAACTCTTCTTTTACCCCTTCAAAATCAATTGGTTCTAACAGTTCACCTGGTCTTACCGTTAAAGGCTCTTTTCCTTTTAAAATAATTTCTTGCAACTCTTTCGGGAAACCACCATACGGTTGTCCAAGGTCACCAGAGAACATTTCTACAACTGATCCTGGGAAATCTAATGCATGACCACGCTCATAAATATCTTTCTCTGTTAAATGATTTTGCACCATAAATAGAGCCATATCACCCACTACTTTTGAGGATGGAGTTACTTTAACAATATCACCAAACATATCGTTGACGCGGCGATACATCACTTTCACTTCATCAAAATGATCTCCTAAACCGACAGCTTTTGCTTGTTGCTGTAGATTACTATATTGACCACCTGGCATTTCATGCATGTACACTTCTGTATGCGGTGCATTCATCCCACTTTCAAATGAAGAATAATATTTACGAACATCTTCCCAATAATAAGAGAGCTTCTCTAAAGATTTCACATCCACATTCGGTTGTCTTTCATTTCCCTCTAATGCATAGAACAACGTATTAGCGCTCGGTTGAGATGTTAATCCTGCCATAGAGCTTACCGCAACGTCTACAATATCAACTCCAGCTTCAATTGCTTTCGCATATGTTAATACGCCATTTCCACTCGTATCATGCGTATGCAGGTGAATTGGAATCGATACGGTCTCTTTTAATGCTGATACTAAATCATATGCTGCATTTGGTTTTAATAATCCTGCCATATCTTTAATACCTAAAATATGAGCACCCGATGCCTCTAACTCTTTTGCTAAGTTTTTATAGTAATTCAAATCATATTTACTGCGCATTGGATCATGGATATCACCTGTATAGCACATCGTTGCCTCTGCAATTTTACCACTTTGACGTACTGCATCAATTGCAACGCGCATACCTTCTACCCAGTTTAAACTATCAAAAATACGGAATACATCAATGCCCGCCTGCGCAGAACACTCTACAAACTTTTGGATTAAGTTATCTGGATAGTTTTTATATCCTACTGCATTTGATGCACGAAGAAGCATTTGGAATAATACATTTGGCATGCTCTCGCGTAATTGTAATAAACGTTCCCATGGATCTTCTTTTAAGAAACGATACGCAACATCAAATGTTGCTCCGCCCCACATTTCTGCCGAAAATAAATTCGGTAGCATTCTTGCTGTTGGTTCAGCAATTTTATTTAATTCTTGTGTACGGATACGTGTTGCTAATAATGACTGATGCGCATCACGGAATGTAGTATCCGTTAATAAAACTTGTTTTTGTTCTTGAACCCATTTTACTAACCCATCAGCTCCGCGCTCATCTAAAATTTGCTTCGTACCAGTTGGAATCGGTTCAGTATATTTCACATTTGGAACACGTGCTTCTGCAAAAATCGGCTTTTCTTGTTTTCCCACTCCAGGAAATCCATTTACTGTTACTGTGCCAATGTACGATAGCATTTTTGTACCGCGGTCTTTTCGTTTCGGAAATACAAATAATTCCGGCGAACAATCGATAAACGATGTATCATATTCTCCTGTTAAAAAGTTCTTATGTTTTACAACGTTTTCTAGAAACGGAATGTTCGTTTTAATACCACGAATACGAAATTCTTTTAAATTACGTTCCATTTTAGCTGCTGCTTGTTCAAACGTTAACGCCCAAGTTGTTACTTTTACAAGTAATGAGTCATAATACGGTGTAATAACTGCACCTTGGAAGCTGTTTCCTGTATCTAAACGAACACCAAAACCACCACCAGAACGATATGCCATAATTTTCCCTGTATCTGGCATGAAGTTATTAAGCGGATCTTCTGTTGTTACACGAGATTGAATCGCAAATCCGTGTGTAATTATATCTTCTTGTTTTGGAATACTTACTTTTTCACTATGTAAAGCATAGCCATCAGCAATCAAAATTTGTGATTGAACGATATCAATGCCTGTAATCATTTCTGTAATCGTATGTTCAACTTGGACACGTGGATTTACTTCAATAAAATAGAAATTATTTTCTTTTACAAGAAACTCAACTGTCCCTGCGTTCACATAATCGACATTTTTCGTTAATTGAACTGCCGCTTCACAAATACGATTGCGAAGTTCTTCTGAAAGAGACACACTTGGTGCTACTTCTACAACTTTTTGATGACGGCGCTGCACCGAGCAATCTCTCTCATATAAATGAACGACATTACCTTGTTCATCTGCCAATATTTGCACTTCAATATGCTTTGGATTTTCAACAAACTTTTCAACATATACTTCATCATTCCCAAACGCTGCTTTCGCCTCGGATTTCGCACGGTTATATGCTTCTTTTAATTCATCTTCGCTGCGTACGACACGCATTCCACGACCGCCGCCACCAAGAGCTGCTTTAATAATAATCGGGTAATCATGCGTTTTAGCAAAACTCTCTATTTCTTCAATTATACTTATCGGACCATCACTACCAGGAATGACAGGAATATTGGCTAATTGTGCTTGTGTTCTTGCCTTCACTTTATCCCCAAACATATCTAAATGTTTACTCTTTGGACCAATAAAGATAATACCTTCTTCTTCACAACGTTTTGCGAATTCAATATTTTCTGATAAAAAACCATATCCTGGGTGAATTGCATCAACATGATTACGTTTTGCGATTTCAATAATATCTTCAATATCAAGATATGCATCGATTGGCTTTTTACCTTCCCCTACCAAATACGCTTCATCTGCTTTATATCGATGATATGAACCGCTATCTTCTTTCGAGTAAATCGCAACTGTGCGTAGTCCTAATTCCGCACAAGCACGAAACACACGAATCGCAATTTCACCGCGGTTAGCTACTAATACTTTTTGAATACGTTGCAGCTTTTTCATGATTTTCCCCCTCTATTTTTCTACCATTCATAACAACATAGATTTGCCCTACGTTAGCAGGAATAAGCACCTTACTTCTAGCAGTGATATTCACTACTAGAAAGCTGCACTTCATTTTTATTCATCATACCTTATTTTTTGACAAATGATAAGCTTTCTGTCCAATTTGTCTCACAAAATTAGTATAGCATAAATTTCAATAAGCAACCAAGCTTTTTGTAAAACACATTTAATTAAATGTGTCATACTTTTCATTTAAAATCACCGGAATAGGTTCTTTTTTCTAGAATTATGCACAAAAAAAGCTTTGTACACTTGTACAAAGCTTTTTTTATTTTACAACAACGAGATGTCTCTCTTGTTTATGCTGTTGCTGTTGCTCCCGCTCTTGTTGTTCTCTTTTTTCTCTCTGTTTTACAGAGCTAGCTACATTTAATAAAATTCCCATAGCTAATAAACTTGCTACTAAAGAAGTACCACCGTAGCTAACAAACGGTAAAGGTACACCAGTAAGAGGCAGAAATCCGGTAACCCCACCTAAGTTTACAATTGCTTGCACACCAATCATACTACCTATTCCGATTGCAAGTAGACTTCCAAAAGGATCTTGACATTTTTGTGCAATTCGAAAAGCACGAACGACAATGACTAGTAAACATATTAAAATAATCGCTACTCCAATAAACCCTAATTCTTCAGATACAATTGCCATAATAAAGTCTGTATGCGGCTCTGGTAAATACCCATACTTTTGGATACTATTTCCTAATCCTCTACCACTTACACCACCAGAAGCAATTGCAACAAACGAATTAATTAATTGAAATCCTTTTCCTTGTGGATCCGCAAATGGATTCCAAAATGTGGTGAAACGTGCGATTTGAACATCTGTTAAAACATTTTTCCCTATGAAATACCCCAAGGGAATCCATATAATAGATGTAAGAGCAATTCGTTTTATCCAAACTTGAAACGGTATGCCCGAACAGAACGTCATAATTATAATCGTTGAAAGAATTAATAATGTTGTTCCTAAATCAGGCTGTTTCAAAATTAAATAAATTGTAATTACCAAAAAAGCAACTACTCGACCAGCACCGTGCCAAATCGGTACATCTGTCATTTGCTTTTTTGCATAAAAACGTGCTAATACAATGATAATTCCTACTTTAATGAACTCTGTAGGTTGCATCCCAAATACCCATGATTTTGCATTGTTCACAACCGTTCCCCATTTTAATACTATTAGCAGCATACCAATGCTACCAAGAACAATTAAAACGGTAACCATGCGCTTCCTCCATACTTGAAAAGGAATAAACATGATAACAAGCAATCCGATTGTCCCAACTAACATTGCTTTTAACTGCGATCGAAAAAAGTGATCGCTCGTCCAGCCATATTTCGGATAATACTTTGTAATCGCAACGATAGAACTGGAACTATACACCATAATAGCTCCGAGCACGCATAAGATAACAAGAGGAAGCACTAAAGAATAATCTATCGACTTCCAGACTCTTTTCATTCAAAATCCTCTTTCTCTTTTCTTTTTTAACAGTTGTATTCCATATGTATTTGTGTTCTTCCTGCTTTTCAGGAGAATCATTTTTTTGCACAAAAAAGCTCAAACTGATTCAGTTTGAGCTCCTTATTTGAACCAGCTATTATTGTTTGTTTGTAAAAGCATCATGCAGTACCGATAGCTCTCGTTCTAATTCTCCCAAAATTTCCTTACCTTGCTCTTCCGCAACGAGACCAAGACGAACCGCAAAATCAACTTCACGGGATAATCCAAACATTTGTGTATCGAGCACTTCCTCATATAATGGACATTGCGGCATCGTAAGGTGGTCCATTTGCACCTTAATAAGTCTTAGAATTTTCTCTGCATCAGCTTGTAGAAGGGCAAGTGCCTTTTCCTGATGATTTGTTACTGTCTCAGACGCCAAATTGGTTCCCTCCATTTCCGTCCTACTCTCTTATCCTATCTACTAATATTAGCGATAGTTTTCATAAATTGCAATAGAAACATTTCCTGTGACAATTGTCCTTAGTCCTATTATACTGAAAAGTGGGAGTATAAGACAAATGGGGGAACAATAATGAGTGAAATTTTATTTATTAACGGAAATGTACGCTTTCCGATTACAATTGATCCAAGTGTCTGGATTTTTGATGATCGAAAAGTTGACTTAACAACATACTTTACAAATCCAAAAGAAACTACAAATGAATTAGCACATTACACTGAGCAAGCATCTAAACACTGGGATCGTGAAATTAGAGAAGGAGCTATTTTCCCGCCTGTCAATAAAAGCATTACAAGATTTGAAAAAGAGAAAATTATTACAGGGACATTTGGTATACCACTTTTACCTTTTTTACAAAATGCTGAAATTTCCAGCGATGCGACTCATGTAGAAATTCATACAGAAACCGGCATTACAACTATTTCATTACAAAAAGCAAAGGATGCTATTCTTGGCTTTTCTAAAAATGGAAAACCGCTAAAAGAAGATGGTCCTGTTCATCTTTATTTCGGAGATAGTTCTAATATCAATGATCCAATTCGATATATTCGAAAGTTTACCATTGTGTAAAATGAAGCTTCCATCAGTAGGAGCCCCTACTGATGGAAAGCTTTCACCAATTTGGCTTTTACGAGCCGTTATTCTCTACCTCTTTTGTTTACCGGATAAACAAATAAGAGTGGCTTTTCACCACTCTCCCCCTACAATAAATCCGCTGCTAGTTGCGCTAAATTAGAGCGCTCACCTTTCACAAATTTCACATGTCCACTAATTTTTTGTTCTTTAAACTTTTCTACAACATATGTTAAGCCATTATTATACTCATCTAAATATGGATGATCAATTTGTTGCGGATCTCCCATTAAAACAATCTTACTTTTCTCTCCAACACGCGTTAAAATTGTCTTCACTTCATGTTTTGTTAGATTTTGCGCTTCATCTATAATAATAAACTGCTCTGGGATGCTCCGCCCACGAATATACGTTAATGCTTCCACTTCAATAGAACCCATCCCCGCTAAAATTGCATCTAATTCTCCCGGTTTTTTTGTATTGAATAAATATTCTAAATTATCATGGATAGGTTGCATCCAAGGCCTTAACTTCTCTGCTTTCTCTCCTGGTAAATATCCAATATCTTTTCCAACTGGAACAATCGGTCTTGCTACAAGTAACTTTTTATACATTCCCAAATCTTCTGTTTGCATAAGCCCTGCAGCTAATGCTAATAATGTCTTTCCAGTTCCTGCTTTCCCAGTTAATGTAACAAGAGGAATATCTTCACGTAGTAATAATTCCATCCCCATAATTTGCTGTACATTTCGAGGACGAATCCCCCAAATTTGCTCATTCGGAAAAATAAGTTTTTTTATTTTTTTCCCTGAATGATCAACAATCCCGAGAGCGGAACTCGACCCCCCCAAAGCATCCTTCATCACAATAAATTGATTTGGATAAAACGGATGATTTGCAATTTCAGAAAGAGACAACTCTCCTTTTTCATAAAAACGATTTAAAATATCTTTTTGTATGTAATACTCTAAGAAACCCGTATATATGTTTTCTACTTCCGTAACGCGATCACTCAAATAATCTTCAGCTTGCAAACCTAAAGCATCCGCTTTTACTCTTACAAGTACATCTTTACTTACAAGAATGACCGATTTTCCATCTTCTTTTTCTTGCTCTTCTACTGATAAATTTTTGGCAACAGCTAAAATACGATTATCATTTGTTTTCTCTACAAAAATATCTTGCAGTTGAACGAATGAACGATGATTTAGCTCAATCCGAAACGTCCCTCCATTCTCGAGAGGAATACTTTCATGCAGTTTCCCAAGTTCACGAAATTTATCTATTAGTTTTGATACATAGCGTGCATTCCTTCCAACTTCATCCATATAACGTTTCTTTGAATCTACTTCTTCTAACACAACAGCTGGAATGACTACATCATTATTTTCAAAAGAAAAAATAGATAACGGATCCTGCAAAAGCACATTCGTATCTAGCACATAAATTTTATTCAACCTTTTACCCCCTGACTCCACCATGAAATTTGTAGAACAAGGGTTTCATCCATATTATGGACGAACCATTGTTATAATTATATGTACGGTACAAACGAGATAGAATAGAAATCACCTGAAATGTAAGATGAAACTTCCATAAGCTAATTTTTTCATCCTCCACTTATAGTTAGTTGAACAAATTGGATGTATGCCAACAGTTACCTCACCTACCTTCTTTGTTTTCTCAAAATTTTAAAGCAAGAGAGTTACTGCCCGCGAATAACGCGATAAAGAAAAAGGATGAACAACTTTCTTTGCTGCCCATCCTTTTTTTCACACACTCTTCATCGCCGTTAAAACTTGGTTATCTAATTTTGACGCAGCGCGAAGATCGTATGTTTTTTCATATTTTGGTTCAATAGCAAGCTTCGCACCGTAAAACATTACGTCACGCACCTCTTGCACAGAAACTTCAATTAAAGTTAATTTAAGCGGAACACCTTCCATCCGCTCTGATTTTATTATCGCTTCACCACTAATAGAATATACAGATTCATTCGCCATAACAGTAAGAACAATTTCTGCTCGGTGGCGTAAATTCTCTACAATACGTGAGCGTTGATCCACTGCAAAACGGATAGATTTTTCATCCATTGCATATACCCACGAAATTGCATTTACATTTGGAACATCTTTTTCAAAATCAGTCGTTGCAATTGTTACAATACGTTCTTCACGCAACGCTTGCACTAAGATAGCTGTTAATGTGGGTTCTACTATGTTCGCCATGTTTCCACCTCCATAATCATCTATACTGATTCCGCTCTAACAGACAATAAGCCTCTCGCTATAAGAATGTAAGAACAAAGAAGATCGGACTCTGCCTATATGAGTTCAACTAGCCATCAGCAAAATTCAAGATCTTCACCGATAGTTGTTTCACTTTATATAATAACCTATTTTTCGAATTGCGAAAATATTTATTTTTTCTTCTATAGTTCAAAAATATCTAGCTCCCATGATATACTAAAGTACGATAGAACTTGTACTGAGGTGACGAAATGAGAGTCAAATGTATTCTTTGCGATAAAAAAGAAGATTTAAATGACGAAAATCCAGTAGCGAAACGGCTTCGTAACCGTCCTATTCATACATATATGTGCAAACAATGTACAGATCGAATTACAGAACGTACTTTAGAACGAAAATCAACAGGGCATTTTAGATTGTATCGTGATAAAACAATAGAGGATGAATGGTAATCTATTAAAAGGAGTATATGCTGAATTTACAAGCGGAATAACCACGGAAGTTTTGTTAAAAACAATTGTGAACATAATGTAATACCGGTACTTTATTCCTATCGTTAGGGCCATTCATTTCCTAAAATAGATTTTCCCCTTACCATCTTTCTCTGTTCCTCTTGAACAGCGGTAGCAATGAATTGAAACTTCCATTAGTGAGGAGCTTCCCCCACTGATGGAAGTCTCTCACAAATCGGGCCCTTCCTGTCCGGAAATAGTGAGATAAAACAGACATCACTCTATAGTAGACCGATGGCCGTCTACTATATGATGCATTACTATGTGTACCATACAAATAAGCCCTTATCAAATACGATAAGAGCTTATTTGTATTTTTCTGGCTCACGATTCATCTGGTCTAAAAAGCAATCAACTAGTTCAAGCGGAAACCGAGTTGATTTCTTTTCTCCTTGTTTTTCATATGCAACAAAATACATATCTTCTTTTTTTTCTACTGTAACATGTTTCAACTGATGATCTTCATATAACATATTATGAAAAAACATATATGTTTCTTGCGCAGCCTCATCATACGGACGAGCTTCTGCAACAATTTTAATCGTTAACCAATTGTATAATGCATCTTGCACAGAACGCATCTTCATTACTCCTTTAGCTTGCTTTTTGGTGTTTCGCTTGACGCAAACGCAACTTATATATACCAAGTATAATAATCGCTACAACAAGCCCCTCTCCTATTGGTAGAAAGATAGCAAAAAATGTTAAAATAGTACAACCAAGTATTAATACAGTATAAATTACTACATTCTTTAATAAAGGTAATTTTCTAGCAAACCCTAAATTATAAACAATAATGCTGAATATAATAATGGTACCGTAAAGCAACCACATCCCCACTTCTGGATTGACATCTACATTGTATAACTTCGCAAAAAATGACATTTTTTCAAGCACTACACTTCTCCCCCTTACTCACGCAGATGAATAACAATTCCTTCTATTTCATTTCCAATTTACTTACTATAAGAGTACCCTGCAAAAAAAGTACTGTCCACAAAAAAGAACAAATTTTCAAAAAATAATTACGATAAAAAAAGCTGCCTTTTATTAAAAAGGCAGCCCTATATTACTTAAGCTTCTACAGATTTCTTTTTCTTAGCAGCTCTTTCGCGCTCACTCTTATCAAGAATCTTTTTACGAAGACGAATTGATTCTGGAGTTACTTCACAGAACTCATCATCGTTTAAGTACTCTAATGACTCTTCTAAAGTCATTAAGCGTGGTTTTTTCATTGTTGAAGTTTGATCTTTCGTTGCAGAACGAATGTTAGTTTGTTGTTTCATTTTTACAACGTTAACTGTTAAATCATTCTCACGTGTATGTTCTCCAACAATCATACCAGCATATACTTCTGTACCTGGTTCAACGAAGATTACACCGCGATCTTCAACTTGCATAATACCGTATTGTGATGCTTTTCCTGTTTCAAGTGAAACAAGAACACCTTGGCGACGTCCACCAACTTGTCCAGCATGTACTGGTTGGTAGCAATCGAATGTATGGTTTAAAATACCATAACCACGAGTTAATGTTAGGAATTCTGTCGTGTAACCAATCAAACCACGTGCTGGAACCATGAAAGTAAGGCGAACTTGACCGTTTCCGTTATTCACCATGTCTAACATTTCACCTTTACGTGCACCCATTGATTCCATAATAGAACCAGTGTATTCTTCAGGCACATCGATTTGTACGCGCTCTACAGGCTCACATCTTACGCCATCAACTTCTTTAATAATTACTTCTGGTTTTGACACTTGTAATTCGTATCCTTCACGGCGCATGTTTTCGATTAAGATTGATAAATGTAATTCTCCGCGTCCAGATACAATCCATGCATCAGGAGATTCTGTATTATCTACACGTAAGCTCACATCTGTTTCTAACTGTGAACGAAGACGTTCTTCAATTTTACGAGATGTAATATACTTACCTTCACGACCTGCAAATGGACTGTTATTTACAAGGAATGTCATTTGTAGTGTCGGCTCATCAATACGTAATAACGGCAATGCTTCTTGATGTTCAACTGGACATACCGTTTCACCAACGTTAATGTCTTCCATACCTGAAACAGCTACTAGGTCTCCAGCTTTTGCTTCTTCAATTTCTTGACGTTTTAATCCCATGTAACCAAATAATTTTGTTACACGGAATTGTTTTACACTTCCATCAACCTTCATTAAGGCTACTTGTTGTCCTACTTTCATTGTGCCGCGGAATATACGACCAACTCCGATACGACCTACATAATCATTATAATCAAGAAGTGCTACTTGGAATTGAAGTGGCTCTTCACTGTTATCGATTGGTGCTGGAATATGATCAATAATTGTATCAAATAATGATTTCATATTCTCTTCTTGGTTTGCTGGATTTGAATCTAAGCTCGCTGTTCCGTTCATTGCTGAAGCAAATACAACAGGGAACTCTAATTGATCTTCGCTTGCACCAAGTTCAATGAATAAGTCAATTACTTCATCAACTACTTCGTCTGGACGAGCAAAGTCACGGTCAATTTTGTTTACAACAACGATTGGAGTTAAGTTTTGCTCAAGTGCTTTCTTTAACACAAATCGTGTTTGTGGCATACAACCTTCATATGCATCAACAACAAGTAAAACACCATCAACCATTTTCATGATACGTTCTACTTCACCACCGAAGTCAGCGTGTCCAGGTGTATCTAAAATGTTAATTCTTTTATCTTCATAATGAATCGCTGTATTTTTCGCTAAAATAGTAATACCGCGTTCTCTTTCTAAATCATTTGAATCCATTGCACGTTCTTCCACGTGCTCATTTGCACGGAACGTCCCCGCTTGACGTAATAACTGGTCAACAAGTGTTGTTTTACCATGGTCAACGTGGGCGATAATTGCTATATTTCGTAAATCTTCTCGTTTTTTCAACATGTCCAACTCCTAGTGTCTTTTTAATCCTTCTCTATTATAAGAGCGAAGGGGATACAATGGCAATCAAAATAAAGTCAAGAATGAAAATATAGTTGTATTCTCACTTTTGTGAAAGTACAATGAAATTGGAGGGTGAAATATATGGAACAGATTCAATTTCGTTTTTTATTAACAGCTATCATTGGCGTGATTTTTATGATTGGTATCGGAATTATGATTGCTGAGAAGAGTCCAATCGGTGTAATTATTTGTATTATCGGTACAATCTTTACAATCGGATACGGATTTATAACAAAAAGAAAAATGCGTGAACTACAATAACAGCAAAAAGTAAGAAGCGATTTTCTATGCCTCTTACTTTTTTGTTTTTTCTATGGATTTTATACTCTTATTGTACATATTGTAACATTTCTTCATACACACCTGGCCTTGCAACTAAAACGCTACTCTTCTCAATAATTCGTAGCGGTTCCCCAGTAAAGGTTGTTACTCTGCCTCCAACTTCTTGTACAATAATCATTCCTCCGCCAAAATCCCATGGGGATAAACGAGGCGTCACATATGCATCCAATCGTCCTGTCGCTACATATACCATTTCAAGTGCTGCACAACCATACGAACGTGTTCCTCTTGCCTTTTTTACAAGCTGTTCCATTTTTCTCATATCAAGACGAGGATTATCAGTAAGCCACGTTGCATTTACAGCAATAACTCCTGAGGACACTCGACTCGGCTGTAACAACGGAATTTCTATATCATTACAAAATGCTCCTGCACCCTTTTGCGCATGATATAACTCATCATGAACTGGATCATATACGAGACCAATTTTTCCGATTCCATTCTCATAGATGCCAATTGAAATTGCAAAATTTCGCTTTTGATGAACAAAATTCATCGTACCATCAATCGGGTCAATTAACCACACAATCCCATCTGATGAAGCTAACTCATCTCCATATCCTTCTTCTCCAAGAATATAATGTTCTGGAAAGGTATCTTTAATTTTCCCAATGAAAAACTGTTCAATTTCCCGATCCATATTCGTTACTAAATCCGAGGCATTTGACTTCGTTTCGATAATAAGAGATTGCTTCAACGATGAAACAAGGTGCTGTCCAGCTTCTTTTATCCATTGTTTTGCGTAAACATCAATTTCTTTCCACACCTCTTGCATATTTAAACACTCCGATCTGTACAGTTCACAGAAAAAACGAACCCTTTATAAGGTTCGCACCAACTAATTTTTTATACATACACTATTATTACGCCTCTAACCGAATCATTTCAAGTCTTAACATTTCTAATTTTTTCATACACTCTTCTTTTTTCATATCATCATTTTCCATCATTGCATCATATAGAGTTGCTAATTCATAATCTAACTCTAAACGTAACACTGGAATTCGCTTCTCCGCATCTGTTCTTTTTAACGCATTAATTACCTGTCTCATATTCGTTTGCCTCCTCCTAATATTCGTTTGCCCTCAATCTTAAATTTACTCAATTTTCTGATTTTTTGTTTTATACTATATTATGTGGGATAAATCATGTATGCAACTAATTTGTATTTTTATCTGAAATTTTTTTATAAGCGTCTTTTTTATGAATTGTACAAGCTATGCTAAAATAGAAACAAACTAGGAGTTGGAGGAACAATCATGACATCAAAAACTTTCAAAGAAAAAGATTTTACAGTATTCTCTGTGGATGGTCTGGAAGAAAGAATGTCTGCAATTAAAGTGAACATTCATCCAAAGTTAGAAGCTCTCGGCGAACAATTTGCTCATTTCTTAACGAAAGAAACTGGTGAATCCTTTTTCTATCATGTAGCAAAACACGCACGTCGTAAAGTCAATCCACCAAACGATACTTGGGTTGCATTTTCAACAAATAAACGCGGATATAAAATGTTGCCACATTTTCAAATTGGATTATGGGGTACACATGCTTTTATATACTTTGGTTTAATTTATGAGTGCCCACAAAAAATGGAAGCGGCTCATGCCTTTTTAAAACATTTAAATGATTTAAAAGAAAATATACCAAATGATTTCGTTTGGTCCATTGACCATACTAAGCCTGATGTAAAATCACATGATACTCTTCAATTAGAAGAGTTACAGAAAATGATTGAGCGGTTATCTACCGTAAAAAAAGCCGAGTTATTAGTAGGAGTTCATATGTCTCCAGAAGAGTTTACAAATCTTACTGATGAACAATTTATCAAAAAAATCGAAGCGACGCTACACTCACTCCTTCCTATATATAAAATTTGTAATCGATAAAGCAAAACGGACAATACATGTATTGTCCGTTTTTAGTTGTTATCCCATTATAGCACTTCATATTTCATTTTTCAAAATATTTTTACATTTTTACAATATCTTCTTCTTCTAAATTTTTCGCCTTTTGAATTGTTCGATAAATGGAATAACCACTCACTTCTTGAAACTCTTTGTCGATTTTCTTTTCTTCTGCTTTCCCTGGTACAATTTCTTTAAAATGGCGATACAAACTCATAAGATTTTCCCTCTTCAACCCTTTCTCATAAGCTTGTTCAATTGCTTCATAAAATTTAATTACTGTGACCATTTCTTCCGTCGACCAATCATAATCAATTGGATATTGATATTCCATAATAACACCTCATTTATTCCATTTCACTCTAAATTGTTACTCTTCATAATCATGCGTGCTATAAAGTGAAACTTCCATCAATGCTTTTTCCTCACTGATGGTTAGTTGAACCAACCGGGCTTTTACAGACAATAGCCTTTACCGGTATTACTATTCGCGAATAGCAGGATACATTCTTACCAAGTTAGGATATCTCTCATTCTTCCCAACACTTATTTCGTCCATCCGGCTCTTCTGCATAATCCGAGTTGATACATCCAAATTTCTTTTTCATAGCAACCCCTCTTTGCATTATACACTATTTCTTATTTTGTCACGCATTGATCTTCCTACGTAAAAAAATGATAATTACCATTATTATTTTTCTATACATCTTCCAATATAGGTGATATAATGCTTTTGTTTTGTAGAACATAAAGTGATCCTTCAATTAGTAGCGTAGACTTTCTCTCTACTACTGTTTAGTGGAACAGGATAAACATAAAACAAAACTAATAAATATTAATAATAATTAAGAAGAAGGGGTGTATAAGTTGTCCCAATACGAAACACCATTGTTTACCGCTTTAATAGAGCACAGCAAGCGCAATCCAATCCAATTCCATATCCCAGGCCATAAAAAAGGTCAAGGAATGGATCCCGAATTCCGCGATTTTATTGGGCATAATGCATTATCAATTGATTTAATTAATATTGCACCGCTCGATGATCTACATCACCCAAAAGGTATGATTAAACAAGCACAAGATTTAGCAGCAGAAGCATTCGGCGCTGATCATACATTTTTTTCTGTACAAGGAACAAGCGGAGCAATTATGACAATGGTAATGAGTGTTTGTGGTCCTGGCGATAAAATTCTTGTACCACGTAACGTTCATAAATCTGTTATGTCAGCGATTATTTTTTCAGGTGCAAAACCGATTTTTATTCATCCAGAAATCGATCCAATATTAGGAATTTCGCATGGAATTACAATTCCTTCTGTAAAAAAAGCGCTTGAAGAGCATCCTGATGCAAAAGGATTACTTGTTATTAATCCAACATATTTTGGTTTTGCAGCCGACTTAGAGCAAATTGTGGAGTTAGTTCATTCCTATAACATACCTGTTTTAGTGGACGAAGCTCATGGGGTTCATATTCATTTTCATGATGAACTACCGATGTCAGCAATGCAAGCTGGTGCCGATATGGCAGCAACAAGTGTTCATAAATTAGGTGGTTCTTTAACACAAAGCTCTATTTTGAATGTAAAAGAGGGACTTGTAAATGTGAAGCATGTTCAATCTATTATCAGTATGCTTACAACAACTTCAACGTCTTACATTTTACTAGCTTCGCTGGATGTTGCAAGAAAGCGTCTTGCAACAAAAGGAAAAGAGATTATTACGAAAACAATTCAATTAGCGGAAAAAGTTCGAGAACAAGTAAATGAGATTGAGCATCTATATTGTCCTGGTAAAGAACTACTAGGAACAGATGCAACTTTTAATTATGATCCAACAAAAATTATCATTTCTATAAAAGAATTAGGAATCACAGGACACGATGCCGAGCTATGGCTAAGAGAGCATTATAATATAGAGGTAGAGCTTTCTGATTTATATAATATCTTGTGCCTTGTTACACTTGGAGATACAGAAGAAGAAACAAACCTATTGGTACACGCTCTGCACGATTTAGCAACTACATTTAAAGATAGAGCAGAACAAGGAGTACAAATACAAGTCGAAATTCCAGAAATTCCTGTACTTGCACTATCTCCGCGTGATGCCTTTTATTCTGAAACAGAAGTTGTTCCTTTTGCAGAAGCGGCCGGCCGTATTATAGCAGATTTCGTTATGGTCTATCCACCGGGCATTCCAATTTTTACCCCTGGTGAAATTATTACAAAAGAAAACTTAGACTATATTCAAAAAAATTTAGAAGCAGGATTACCAGTACAAGGACCTGAAGATATGACATTACAAACATTGCGTGTCATTAAAGAATATAAGCCAATTAGCTAATAACGCCCTTCCCACTTCCTATCTTTGAAGTGGGATTTTTTCTTTCCGATCATATGCCTCTTTGTTTTCACGGTCTTTTTCTTATGCACCCTTTACTCGCCTATTCATACGATATAAAGTAAAACTTCCATCAGTGGAAGGTTCATCCCTACGGATGGTTAGTTGAATCAATCGTGCTCTTACGGATGGTTCTCCTCTTGAATCCCTTAAAAATATCATCCGTTAGTGCGGGATAAAGTGAAACTTCCATGAGTTTATTTTTTGCTGATGGCTAGTTGAACCAATCGGGATCTTATGATGGTTCTCCTCTTGAATCCCTTAAAAATACCATCCGTTAGTGCGGGATAAAGTGAAACTTCCATCAATTTATTTCTTACTGACGGTTAGCCCTACCAATGGGACTCTTACAGGCAATGTCGCTCCCCCCTATCATCTTTATGGCATTAAAATTTTGAGGTGGGAGTCTTACTGTATGTGAGTACAAAAGAAAAAGAATGTAAACGTATAGGTGGGATCTTATGATTGTAATTGGGCGTTCCATTGTACATCCATATATAAAAAATGAAAACGAACCATTCTTTTCGGAGAAACAAAAAATTTTAGAGATAATGACAGGAAATCAAGAAGTATATAACTTTCAAACATTATACGAGTTAAATTTTGATATAAACATACGTGTTTATATCATCACTTCTGCTCTAGAGTTATTTCAAAGCGGACTACAATTCCGGACATTTGGGCAATCTTACTGTAATCCTGAATTTTGGGAACGCACTCATTTAGGAGGTTTTCAACTTCGCCCTAATGTGTTACCCTCTTTCGCAATTCGTGATATTTTTGTAAATGGTAAAAAATATGGAACAGAATGTGCAACCGCAATGATTATTATCTTCTATAAGTCACTATTAGCACTATACGATGAAGAAACATTTAATCGCTTATTTGCAAACTTGCTTTTATATACATGGGACTATGATAAGGATTTGAAACTAATTACAAAAACCGGAGGAGAAATCGTTCCTGGTGACCTTGTTTATTTTAAAAACCCGCAAGTAAATCCGGCAACAATTGAATGGCAAGGAGAGAATGCAATTTACTTAGGAAATTTCTTTTTTTATGGACATGGAGTCGGTGTAAAAACAGAGGATCAAATTATTAGTTTGCTCAATCAACGACGTATTCCTTTCGCTTTTTTATCAGCATACTTAACAGACTTTCTAACACGTATAGATAGCCGAATGATGAGTAAATTTGCTTCTGCGGAGAAAATGCAAACAAAACTTGACCTCATTCCAATTCGGGATGATGCCATTATTGCAACAGTTGGTCATACAACTTCAATTCACTAAAAAGCGCCTGCATATGCAGGCGCTTCCTTATTTATTGGGCTTTAGTATGCTCTTTATGCTCACAATCACATTTAGAGCTACATTTTCCGTATAATACCGTTACTTTTTCATCCTCAAAATGTGCAATTGTGTTATCACAAATTTGACATACGATAGTTCCCATTTTTAAATTCCCCCTGTTATTGTAATCCCCAAAACATTTTGTAACCGCTTAACTTTCTGTCTTTATTTTAATATGTTATACTTTTTTCGTCAATAGTTTTTTTAGTATGGCACATTAATTATTTTTAAATTTTATTGATATGGAACATTTACAAATAAAAGCAGCCGTATATTTTTAAAAAATCACGGCTACTTTTTAACAATTAGTCCTCATGTTCAGCATGGACGGATGTAGGTGGTAACAGAAACTTAAAAAACTCTGCAAGATCTGTTGCTTCTTCACTCGTTTTTAATTTAAAAACAGCTTGCAAATGTTGCACGTCCTCAATATCATCCTGTCCAAGGAGAGTTGCTCGACCAGTTTGCATACAAACGACAAGCGGTTTACCAAAAAACATAGTCGTATACACTACACCAAAATCATACCGAGTCTCATTTGTCATGAAACCAAGAAAGCGGACTTTTGCTTTTTCATGTTCATCATATAATTTTTCAAACACCGTCTCTCGCTCTCCCTTCTTCTTGGTTTTTCCATATTGTATATATTAAACAAAAAACGAGATATCCCTTTTTAATTGTCAAAAAATTTACAACAATGTTAAAATAGTAATATATTATGTCAGTAGGAGGCTTATTATGCAAGATGCATTCATTAAACTTGTCCCAAAGTCAAAACAGCAATCTATCTCATTAGACGATGTAAAACAACTCTTTCATTATTATAAAACGATTACAGCTCAAACGGGCCAACAAATCGGTTTTACATACTCAAATAATGCCTTTCCATACGAAATGGTTGATACATCTGAAACAACTCTCTGTTTAAAGTCTAATCATGAACGTTATCATTCTATTTATGTAGGAATAGGTATAGAAAACGAACAACCTTTTGTGCAAATTACATTACCACACTCTGCAACATTTGGGGATAAAGGAAAAGCTAATGAATTTTGTAGATTTTTAGCAAAAAAATTAGAAGGGGAATTACAGCTTTTTAACGGAAGAACAATGTACTTTTATAAACGTTAGCCAGTAAAAAAGATTAGCTTACTCATAAAAAAGAGCACACTATTTACAACAGTGAAGAAAATCGCCTGTTTTCTAGAGTGCAACATAATTTGAGCAATAACATAAGCTAAATAAAAGAATACAAAAAAGAGCAACACTTTGTAATGCAGCTTATCACGACTTGATAATAATAACACAATTGAAAATCCGCTCCATATAATGAGATGGAGGAATGAAACCAATGTTATTTTCATGGCATTGCCTCCTTTCGCACGTCCTATTTTATTACAATATATGGGCACGATTAGAAATCATTACATATTATAAAGAAGCATACCTTAACTATCCTAAACAGGAGGACAGTTTTCACTTCTTTAAAACTAATTATTATATCTAAATACTATTATACGCAAAACTAAAGTAAAACCTTCATCAGTATGTTTTCTAATCATTGTTAGTTGTACCAATTGTGATTTTACGAATAATTAACCTCTCGAATCTCACAAAACTACTGTTTATTAGTGCCCAATTTAAAATTAGATTTAGGTTCATTTTTTTATAAATAAAACAACCGCCTCCTAGATACTAGGAGACGGTTGTTTTATTTATCTT
Organism: Bacillus pseudomycoides; assembly: GCF_002582035.1. Lineage (GTDB taxonomy): Bacteria > Bacillota > Bacilli > Bacillales > Bacillaceae_G > Bacillus_A > Bacillus_A pseudomycoides_B. Next base: position 132,145 of record NZ_NUQE01000022.1, on the reverse strand, counting down.
ATATTATTTTACAATGTGAATTGGCATTCCAAGAGCAACTTCAGCTGCTTCCATTGTGATTTCACCTAATGTTGGGTGAGCATGAATTGTTTGAGCGATATCTTCAGCTGTCATTCCAGCTTCGATAGCTAAACCAATCTCAGAAATAATATCAGAAGCGCCTGCACCTGCAACTTGTGCACCTACAAGAAGACCATCTTCTTTACGTGTTACAAGCTGTACGAAACCGTCTGTGCTGTTTAATGATAATGCACGACCGTTTGCAGCAAATGGGAATTTAGAAACTGCTACTGTCATTCCAGCTTCTTCAGCTTGTTTCTTAGTATAACCAACAGATGCTAATTCTGGATCAGTGAAGCATACTGCTGGAATTCCGATGTAATCGATTGCCGCTGCGTGACCGCTAATTGCTTCTACAGCTACTTTACCTTCGTAAGAAGCTTTGTGAGCTAATGGTGGTCCAGGAACGATATCACCGATTGCATAGATATTTGAGACGCTTGTACGGCATTGCTCATCAATTTCGATTAGACCGCGATCAGTCATTTTAATTCCAACTTGCTCAAGACCAATTTCTTGAGTATTTGGACGACGACCTACAGTTACTAATACGTAATCTGCTTCTACAGTTTGTACTTCGCCTTTAACTTCGAAGCTAACTTTTACGCCATTTTCAGTTTCTTCAACGCCTTTAGCCATAGCTTTTGTATGGATTGTTACGTTGCCTTTTTTCTGAAGCGCACGTTTTACAACTGTGCTCATTGCTTTTTCGAAACCAGCTAAAATTTCGTCGCCAGCTTCTACTACAGTAACTTCTGTACCGAAGTTAGCATACGCAGTTCCTAATTCCATACCGATGTAACCGCCGCCGATTACAACAAGTTTCTTAGGAATTTCAGGTAAGCTTAATGCACCTGTAGAGTTGATAACACGTTTAGAATATTTGAATCCAGGAATTTCGATTGGTGTAGAACCAGTTGCAAGAACAGCATTTTTAAACGTATACGTTTGAGCTGCTTCTTCAGTCATTACACGTAATGTGTTTGCATCTACGAAGTAAGCTTCACCGCGAATGATTTCAACTTTGTTACCTTTCAGAAGGCCTTCTACACCGCCAGTTAATTTCTTAACTACGCCGTTTTTCCATTCTTGAACTTTTGTGAAGTCAACTGTTACGTTTTCTGCAGTAATACCCATGTCATCAGAATGTTTTGCATTCTCATAACGATGTCCTGCATTGATTAATGCTTTAGAAGGAATACATCCAACGTTTAAGCATACACCACCAAGGTTAGCTTTTTCAATAATAGCTACTTTTTGTCCTAATTGTGCTGCACGAATTGCTGCAACATATCCACCAGGACCTGCACCAACAACGACTGTATCTAATTCAATTGGGAAATCTCCTACTACCATTGTTTATTACGCCTCCATTACTAATAATTGTGGGTCGTTTAATAGACGTTTAATTTGGTTTAATGCTTTCTGAGCAGTTGCACCGTCGATTAAGCGATGGTCAAAGCTTAAAGATAATGCTAATACTGGAGCTGCAACGATTTCACCGTTTTTCACAACTGGTTTCTCAGCGATACGGCCAATACCAAGGATTGCTACTTCTGGGTGGTTGATAACTGGAGTGAACCATTGTCCACCTGCAGAACCAATGTTTGTAATTGTGCAAGAAGCACCTTTCATTTCAGCTGGAGCTAAGCGACCATCACGGGCTTTACCAGCAAGTTCATTGATCTCGTTAGAGATTGTGAAGATAGATTTGCGATCTGTATCTTTAACAACTGGTACTAATAGACCTTTGTCTGTATCAGCTGCGATACCAATGTTGAAGTAATGTTTATGAACGATTTCTGAAGATGCATCATCTAAAGAAGTGTTCATCATTGGGTATTCACGTAATGCAGATGTTAATGCTTTTACAACGTATGGAAGGTAAGTTAATTTAATACCTTTTTCAGCTGCAACAGCTTTGAATTTCTTGCGATGAGCAACAAGCTCTGTTACATCTACTTCGTCCATTAATGTTACGTGAGGAGCTGTATGTTTAGAGTTAACCATTGCTTTTGCAATTGCTTTACGGATACCGCTCATTTTCTCACGAGTTTCTGGATATTCACCAGCTGGAATTGGTTGTGCTTTTGGAGCTTCTTCTTTCGCAGCTGCTGCTGGAGCTGCTGCCGCTACTGGAGCTTCAGTTGCTGCTACTACTTGTCCACCGTTTGCAAATGCATCGATGTCAGCTTTTGCAACACGACCGTTTTTACCAGTACCAGCTACTAGACGAATATCTACACCTTTTTCGCGTGCATATTTACGAACAGATGGCATAGCAATTACGCGCTCATTAACTACTTCTGCAGTTGCTGCTGGAGTAGCTGCTGCTGGAGCTTCTTCTTTTACTTCTTCAGCTTTTGGAGCTTCGGCATGATCGTCACCTTTAAATTTAAGGTTTTCATAACCAGGAGCGTCAAATTTAACAAGAACATCTCCTACTACTGCTACTGTACCTTCTTCTACAAGAATGTCAAGTACTTTACCTTTAACTGGAGAAGGGATTTCTACAACAGATTTATCATTTTGTACTTCAAGAAGTACATCGTCTTCGTTTACTTCATCGCCTGGTTTAATAAACCATTTTACAATTTCACCTTCGTGGATACCTTCACCGATATCTGGTAGTTTAAATTCAAATGCCACGGAATTCAGCCCCCTGATTCATATCATTATTATTGGATAATGCAAAAGAAATCAGCATGTGCTGACTTCTTTTGCACATAAAAGTAAAAGTCAAATTAAAATTAGAAGTTCATTACTTTGTTAACAGCTTCTACAATATCCTTGTGGTTTGGTAACCATACACTCTCTGCTTCAGAGAATGGGAATACTGTATCAGCAGCTGCAACACGTACAACTGGAGCTTCTAAGTTTAAGATTGCACGGTCGTTAATTTCCGCTACAACGTTTGCTGCAATACCAGCTTGTTTTTGAGCTTCTTGAACAACAACTACGCGGCCTGTTTTTTCAACAGAAGCAATAATTGTTTCGATATCTAATGGTTGAACTGTACGTAAGTCAACAACCTCTAAAGAAATGCCTTCTTTTTCTAGTTCTTCAGCAGCTTTTAATGCAGCGTGTACCATCGCACCGTACGTGATAACAGATACATCTGTACCTTCACGTTTTACATCAGCTTTACCAAGTTCAATTGTGTATTCACCTTCTGGTACTTCTTGACGGAAAGAACGGTATAATTTCATGTGCTCTAAGTAAATAACTGGATCGTTATCACGAATTGCAGAAATTAAAAGGCCTTTTGCATCGTATGGAGTAGATGGAATAACAACTTTTAGACCAGGTTGTTGTGCAACTAATCCTTCTAAGCTATCAGCGTGTAATTCTGGTGTATGAACACCACCACCAAATGGAGAACGAACTGTAATTGGAGCAGTCCAACGTCCACCAGAACGGTAACGCATACGAGCCATTTGACCAGAAATTGAATCCATTACTTCGAAAACGAAACCGAAGAATTGAATTTCAGGAACTGGACGGAAGCCTTCAAGTGCTAAACCAATTGCAAGTCCGCCGATACCAGACTCTGCAAGTGGAGTATCCATTACACGGTCTTCACCGAACTCAGCTTGCAAGCCTTCAGTAGCACGGAATACACCGCCGTTTACACCAACGTCTTCACCAAATACAAGTACGTTAGGATCGTTTTTCATTTCAACGCGTAAAGCATCAGTGATTGCTTGAATCATTGTCATTTGAGCCATGGCTTACTTCGACTCCTTTTCTTTGTAAATTTCATACTGTTCAGCTAAGTTGTAAGGCATTGTTTCGTACATGATTTCCATTAAATCAGTAACTTTTTGTTTTGGAGCTTGGTCCGCTTTAGCAATCGCTTCTTTAATATCTTCTTTAGCTTGTTCGATTACTTTTTCTTCTTCTTCTTGAGACCAGATGCCTTTGTTTTCTAAGAACGCACGGAAACGTACGATTGGGTCTTTTTGTTCCCATTCGTTTTCGATATCTTTTGTACGGTAACGAGTTGGGTCATCACCAGCCAATGTATGTGGACCGTAACGGAATGTTAAAGTCTCGATTAAAGTAGGGCCTTCACCATTTACTGCACGCTCACGAGCAAAAGCAGTTGCTACGTATACAGCTAATGGGTCCATACCGTCTACTTGGATTCCGTAAATACCTGCTGCAACTGCTTTTTGTGCTACAGTTTTTGCTGCAGATTGTTTTTCTACTGGAGTAGAGATTGCATAACGGTTGTTTTGAACAACGAAGATTGCTGGAGCTTTGAATGCACCCGCAAAGTTCATACCTTCGTAGAAGTCGCCTTGAGACGCTCCGCCGTCACCAGTGTAAGTAATTGCAACAGATTTTTTACCACGTAATTTCATACCTAACGCAACACCAGCAGTTTGGATGATTTGCGCACCGATAATAATTTGTGGAGAAAGTGCATTTAAATCTGCAGGCATTTGGTTACCCATGAAATGTCCGCGAGAGAATAAGAATGCTTGGTATAGTGGTAAACCGTGCCATACTAATTGTGGAACATCACGATATCCTGGTAAGATGAAATCTTCTTTTTCAAGAGCAAAATGACTTGCTAATTGAGAAGCTTCTTGTCCAGCTGTTGGCGCATAGAAACCTAAGCGACCTTGACGGTTTAAAGAAGTAGAACGTTGGTCTAATACGCGAGTATACACCATACGACGCATTAATTCTTTTAATTGATCATCAGTTAATTCAGGCATAGCTGCTTCATTCACAACTTCGCCTTTTTCATTTAAAATTTGTAATGTTTCAAATTGAGCTGCGATAGCTTTCATTTGCTCATCAACATTAAATAGGGTCTTTTTTGTTTTAGTACCCATTCCGTTCACCTCTTCCTCTCTTGAACCATATTCTTAAACGCTTTCACTAGCTAAAATGAAAGCATAAGCGCGAAAACTGACGCACCATTCATCAGTTATTGAATAATTTGTGCACCTAACAATCTGTACTAATGTTTTTGTTAAAACAAATTAATACAATCTTGATCACGTTTTTTAGTTTACAACTATTCTAATCACCCTGTCAATCACTTTGATTTCGAAATTTTTTTCGAAAATCATCAAGGTTTTCTTAACGAATACATGTTTTCAAAATACTATCTGTATTAGTGAACAAAAACCTCCTGTTATATTATTCCCTTTTCACACATATTTTGATCATAGAATAATATGTAAACGATTTACTTCACTCCTATTTTTTGTCCTATGCTAGTAAAAATATGCAGCACCTACCTACTTTTAGGCAAATAACTATAACATTTTTCTCCTTTCTTCCATACATTATACTAACCGCAGCATTCGCGGAAATGGTAAAGGAGGTCACACCATGTACGGATACACTCATTGTTACCCAACAGCTTGCACATATCCTTCGTATGGATATGGTGGATATGGTGGTTGTGGTGGTGGTTACGGCGGCGGCTTTGGAAGCGGCTTTGCTTTAATCGTTGTATTGTTTATTCTTTTAATTATCGTCGGTGCTGCTTGCATCCGTTAATGTAAAATGAAACAACCATAAAAGAACAAGGCGGTTTGGCCTTGTTCTTTATCATGACTTTTTTCATAACCTTTGGTAGACTAAAGATGAAAGGAGAGATTGCATATGCTTACAATGAATGATGTGATTCGTGAAGGAGATCCTATTTTACGAGCAGTAGCCGAAGAGGTACCTCTACCAGCAAACGAAGAGGATGTACATATATTACGAAAAATGATTGAATTTGTTATTAACAGTCAAAATCCCGAAATGGTTGAAAAATATAACTTACGTCCTGGAATTGGTTTAGCAGCGCCTCAAATCGCTGTTTCTAAAAAAATGATTGCTGTCCATGTAACGGATAGAGATGGGACATTATATAGCTACGCTTTGTTTAACCCGAAAATTATCAGTCATTCTGTAGAACGCACATACTTACCAGGTGGCGAAGGTTGTCTGTCAGTGGATCGCGAAATGCCTGGCTATGTGCCTCGTTATACTCGTATTACTGTAAAAGGAACAACACTAGACGGTGAAGAAGTGAAACTACGTTTAAAAGGTTTACCAGCAATTGTCTTCCAACATGAAATTGATCACTTAAATGGTGTTATGTTTTATGACCATATTAATAAAGACAATCCATTTATCATTCCAGAAAATGCAACACCTTTAGAAAGATAAAATGAAATTTCTATCAACGAGGACCTTTACTGTCCATTAATGCGTGATAAAAAATTAGTCTGTTTTCACTGAAATTGATGAAAACAGACTAATTTTTAAATGGAATATTTTTCATACTAATCCTTTATAATAATCCTGCCCACTGCAATCCATGCAGAATACCGTCTTCTGCAACATCTTTCGTTACATAGTTCGCAAGTTTCTTCAAATCTTCATGTCCATTTCCCATAGCAATTCCTGTCCCTACGGTTTCAATCATTTCTAAATCATTTAACCCGTCCCCAAATGCATAAACTTGTTCTCGAGTAAATCCAAGCTTTTCAATAAATTTTTCAATTCCCTTCGCTTTCGATCCTCCCATTGGAATAATATCCATGGAATATGCGTGCCAGCGAATAAAATGAAATTGCGGATAACCGCTGATAAACTTCTCTTCTTCTCCTGCCCTGCAAAATAAAAGCGTTTGATAAATGTCACGCTTTTCATAAAAACTAGGTTCAAACACGGGATGGCTCATGCGAAGACTAGCAAAGCTTTCTGTTACATAATTATGTGATGCCACCGTTGCTTTCATATCTTTATGATCTAAATAAACAAGAGGATATCCTTCCTCTTCTGAAAACTTTGTGAAAGCATGTAATGTATCTGGATGTAAAGGATTTTTATATATAACTTCATCTTCAAATACAACATACTGCCCATTGAAACTTACGTAATTATGAATATTTAGTTCTTGACGAATATCTTCAAACATAAATGGCGCACGTCCTGTTGCAATTGCTACATGTACCCCATTTTCTTGAAGGCGACGCACAGCTTTCTTTGTAGATTGTGGTATTTCTTTGTTATGATCTAGCAATGTTCCATCAATATCGAAAAAGACAATTTTATCGTTCATTTACATAATCCTCTCTACTTCATCAATTCAAACATATCGCTTCAGGGTTTAAATATCTTCTCAAATACTAAAAAAGTATAACATATAAAACATTTATGAAGAAACTGATCACCATCTAACCATTTTGCCTAACTATGCATACACTGAAATAAAAACAGCACTGCAATTCAACACATGAATTTTCTTTTCTATTCTATCTCATACTATAATTTGAACGAAATACTGTCTTAAAAGTAGTTCATTTTCTAAAACTTACTTTTTATTACACTTTAGAATAAGATTACATGCATGTTTTGAACGAAGAAAGGAAGGGACAATCGTGCTAAAGAAACTGAAGAAAAAGTTAAAAGTATATTGGAACGATTTACTTCGAAAGAAAACAATTGCTTAAATCGTGCCCATTCCGGGCTTTTTTCTTCATTCTTATTCGAAAAAACATGAAAATCATAACCGTTTGCTTTATAATAGGTAAAAGATAGCCTAAAACATAGACAAGGAGAGATTGTTTTAATGATTTTTAAAGTATTTTATCAAGAAAAAATGCTAGAGGTACCTGTACGTGAAAATACTAAGGTACTTTATCTAGAAGCTGAGTCTGAAAGAGAAGTTCGCACAAAGTTACACAAGTTCGCATATAATATTGAGTTTATCCAGTCTGTTACTGGTGCTCATCTTGAATATGAAAAGCAATATGCAGATTTCAAATTAGCGGAGAATGTCTAATTTATGAAATTCTTAAAAAATGATCAAACTGCTGTTTTCGCACTTGGCGGACTCGGTGAAATCGGCAAAAATACATATGCTGTTCAATTTCAAGATGAGATTATTATCATTGACGCTGGGATTAAATTCCCAGAAGATGAACTTCTCGGGATTGATTATGTCATCCCTGACTACACGTATTTGGTACGCAACGAAGACAAAATTAAAGGACTCTTTATTACACATGGTCACGAAGATCATATCGGTGGAATCCCATATTTATTGCGCCAAGTAAACATTCCAATTTATGGTGGCAAACTGGCGCTCGGACTAATTAAAAATAAATTAGAAGAGCACGGATTACTGCGAAAAGCACAACTATATGAGATTAAAGAAGACGATGTAATTAAATTCAAAAAAACATCCGTTTCCTTCTTCCGTACGACGCATAGCATCCCAGATTCGTACGGTATCGTCGTGAAAACACCACAAGGACAGGTTGTTCATACAGGAGACTTTAAGTTTGATTTCACACCAGTTGGTGAACCAGCAAACTTAACAAAAATGGCTGAAATCGGAAAAGATGGTGTCCTTTGCTTACTATCTGATAGTACGAATAGTGAAGTTCCTCACTTTACAATGTCTGAACGCCGCGTAGGTGATAGCATTCAGGATATTTTCCGTAAAGTAGAAGGCCGTATTATATTCGCAACGTTTGCTTCTAATATTCATCGACTGCAACAGGTTGTAGAAGCTGCAGTAGCAAACAATCGAAAGATTGCTGTTTTTGGTCGAAGCATGGAAGCAGCAATGGAAATCGGACAAAACCTTGGCTATATTCGCTGTCCGAAAGATACAATTATTGAACCGTCACAACTAAATCGTATGCCAGCAAACAAAGTTGTGATTTTATGTACAGGAAGTCAAGGTGAACCAATGGCTGCATTATCTCGCATTGCCAATGGTACACACCGTCAAATTCAAATTATCCCTGGTGATACTGTCGTATTCTCGTCCTCTCCAATCCCTGGAAATACAGTAAGTGTAAGCCGTACGATTAACATGTTGTATCGTGCAGGTGCTGATGTAATTCACGGACCACTGACTGACATTCATACAAGTGGACATGGTGGACAAGAAGAACAGAAATTAATGCTGCGTCTCATTAAACCAAAATATTTCATGCCAATTCACGGTGAATACCGCATGCAACGCATGCATGCAAAGTTAGCGAATGATTGTGGTATTCCCGAAGAAAATTGCTTCATAATTGATAACGGTGATGTACTTGCGCTTCGTGAAGATGAAGCAGCAATCGCAGGAAAGATTCCTTCCGGTTCTGTTTATATCGATGGAAACGGCATTGGTGATATTGGGAATATCGTACTTCGCGACCGCCGTATTCTTTCGGAAGAAGGACTTGTTATCGTTGTTGTTAGCATCGATATGAAGGAATTCAAAGTAGCAGCTGGACCAGATATCATTTCTCGTGGATTCGTTTATATGCGTGAAAGCAGCGATTTAATTAACGATGCACAGACATTAATTACAAATCATTTAGAAAAAGTAATGGAGCGCAAAACGACACAATGGTCTGAAATCAAAAATGAAATTACAGATACATTAGCTCCATTCTTATATGAAAAAACAAAACGTCGTCCAATGATCTTACCAATCATTATGGAAATTTAAATAAAAAGGACAATGCAGCTATATTGGCATTGTCCTTTTTATTATTTCGCTAAAAACATTTCGAATCGATCCACATCATCATCATGACCAATGACTATCAAAACATCTCCGATTTGAATATTTTCTGTCGCACGCGGCGAAACGAGCACTTCCTTTCCCCGTTTAATTGCCACAATGTTTAATCCAAACTTCGCACGAATATCTAATTCAATTAACGAATGGCCGTCAATCTTTTCATTCGCCATAATCTCAACGATACTATGTTCATCTGAGAGCTCTAAATAGTCTAGGACACTACTTGAAGCAATATTATTCGCAATTCGTTTCCCCATATCACGTTCAGGATGAACAATATGGTCAGCTCCGATTTTAGCTAAAACTTTTTCGTGGTAATCGTTTTGCGCTTTCACAGTAATATTTTTCACGCCTAATTCTTTTAAAATAAGAGTTGTTAAAATACTTGCATTAAGATTATCTCCAATCGCTACCACAACATGATCAAAATTACGGATTCCTAAACTTTTTAATACTGTTTCATCTGTAGAATCGGCAATTACAGCATGAGATGCAATATTTGCAAATTCATTTACACGATCTTCATCCATATCAATCGCCATAACTTCCATTCCTAGCTGCGCTAATTCCCGGCAAATGCTGCCGCCAAATCGGCCGAGACCAATAACAGCAAACTCTTTTTCCTTCGTACTCACACAAATTCCTCCAATAATATTGAATCGTATAAAGTGCAACTTCTACAGCGGTTTTTTTATTCTCCACTGATAATTAGTTGAACCAATCGAGCGCATACCAGCAGTTATTCCCTACCTTCCTCACTACTCTCTTAACCTTGAGATGGGGAGCTTACTATCCGTTAATGCGGGATCAATTAAAATTTCTACTCATGGTTAATTGAACGAATCAAGCTCTTGTAAGAAGCTATTCTATTCTCTTATCAATTCTTTGCCCCTTCAAAAACAAGGTGTAAAGGCTTTACTGCCGTGTGATTAGGATCAACTATCATTGTACCATACTTATAAATGCTATATTTCCTTTCCATCTTTATTTTTGTTTTTGAATATAGAAAAATTGTTGTAAATAAAACGCAAGCATACATATTAACATACCAAAAACAAAAATATTTCCAAACGAACTAAACGTCTGAAATACAAATACTAAAGTCTCTTGACCAAAAAAGGCAAATAGCAACTGTATAAAAGCAAATAACAATGCAAATTGATAGTGCTGCTGATGAAATAAATAATGAGTAGCGCCTAAAAAACCAGCAAAAGAAACAATAAATACCCACCATATTTCAATCATCTTTTGCCACCCTACTAGTTCATATCCGTTCACAATAATAGCAATTGCTCCTATGACAAACATAGTTGGAACACTCCAAAATAAAGCCCACTTTCGAAAAAGTAATACCGCTTGCCTATCTTCTCGTTTATATGCGCAATACGTTAAAAAAGTCGCACTTATATATAAGAGCGATACAATTGTCAGAACAATAATTAACCAAAAATGAAGCTGATAATACTCATTTTCTATATTTGTAACAATTGCAGCTATCAAACCCGGAATGCCTATGCTAGTATATCCTTCAACTAGACCGTTATTCCAAAACACCATATTACCAATTCGAATTCCTAGTAACATAAAAATAATGGCACCAAGGATAAATAAAGTCGTTTTATTTCCTACTAAGCTCGTTGAAAAAGCAATTAATCCAACAAATAAGAATAGTACAAACGCATTCATAATTTCTGCAACAGGTGATAAATACACTCTCACCCACTCATATGTGTTCGCATAGCTTTCTTTTTTTGCTAAACAATATGTATAAAAACTAACGCCAAAATATATTGCAGCTACAATTACATATGTATATAAAAAGAAACATAGTATAGAACTTCCAATTTTCACGCTATCCCCTACCTTTTTTTCTCTATGTAACACATTGATTTTACACATTTTTCATGTGTGATGTAAACTAAAAACCTCCCTATCACAAGGGAGGTTTTCCATTATTCAGCTGCTTTTTCAGCTTCATCAAGAACACGATTTACTCGTTTTGTTAGCATTTGCATGCCACTACCACCAGCTTGGAAATGACGCAGCACACCATTTTTATCAAACACATAATATGCTGGCACATATTGATTTTCAAAGGAATCTGTAATCGTATGCTTATTGTCTACTAAAATCGGCTGTACAATACCGTGCTCCTCTGCCACTTCTTTCACTTTTTCAAGATCTAAATCTTCTTCTGAACGCGGCATATGCACAGCAATTACATTTAATTTATTTTTATAGTCATCACGGAATTCGTTAATGCTCGGCATCGCTTCTTTGCATAAGTGACAACTAACAGACCAGAAATGAATCAATGTTGGTTTATCGCCAATTAGTTCTTCCCTTACTACTTCTCCATTTAGTACTGCTGTCGCTCCTTCTAAGGAAGGCATTGGTTCACGTAACTTCATTACATTTCCTCCTTATGTATGTAGAGAAAGGCCTAACAACAATTTGTTAGACCTTTTTTTCACTCAGTCAAAAATTAAACGTTTAAAGTTGCTTGACCTGGTTTCCAGTTTGCTGGGCAAAGTCCACCAGTTTGAAGAGCTTGAAGAACGCGGATTACTTCGTCGACTTCACGTCCAATGTTATTATGATGTACAACTTGGTACATTAATTCGCCTTCTGGGCTAATAATGAATAGACCACGAAGTGCGATACCTTCTTCTTCAAGTAATACGCCATAGTCACGAGATACTACATGATTTGTATCAGCAGCTAATGGGTATTTCAATTCACCTAAACCGTTTTTCGTACGATCAGTGTTAATCCATGCTAAATGAGTATGAATTGTGTCAGTTGATACACCAATCACTTCTGCATCTAAGTCTTCAAACTCATCATAACGCTCAGAAAGTGCGATGATTTCTGTTGGACATACAAAAGTGAAGTCCATTGGATAGAAGAAAAGCACTGTCCATTTATCTTGTTTCATAACCTCTTCAAGACTTACTTTACCAAATTCTTTGTTTGGCATAACAGCGTCCATCTCAAAGCGTGGAGCCTGTTTTGCTACCATACGTTCTGCCATATGTATCAACCTCCGTTAAATTTTTAATTATATGTTATCTACTCTTGTATTATATAGAAAGAATTAGTTTTTAGTCAATATTATTTAATAATTATTATAATATAACTGACTAATAACTTTTCCCTCTACCTACCATTATAAAGTATTGTGCTAGAATTACAAAAAAAATGCACGATAGACCATAAAATTTTTTCTTATACAAAAGGGGAACAAGCATCACGCTCTGTTCCCTTTCCATTTTACATATGTTGTTAAAAAAGTAATCGCTTTTTCAATTGCGGATTCATTCGGCTGTAATTTTGCATGGTGTAGGCCATATTCAGACTCTACACCGAGCCAAAACATAAAACCAGGAATATCTCGAAGCATGTAGCCAAAATCTTCTCCTGTCATCGCTTCTGTACAGGTGATAACATTCATATCTGTATGTTCGGCCGTAAATTTCATAAATTCCTGTGTTAACGTTTCATGATTATATACTTGGTGATACATCGCTCCATAATCAATGTGCGCTGTACATTGAAAAGACGTTTCAATCCCTGCAACGATCGCTTCAATACGTTCCTTCACTCGTTTCATAGATTCAACAGATAATGTACGAATCGTCCCTTCTAAACGTGCCTTTTCTGCAATAATATTTTGTACGGTTCCACCAGTAATTTTTCCAATTGTAATAACTGCGCTATCTAACGGATTTACATTTCGACTAATAACAGATTGCAGTTGTGTGACAAGGTGGCTTGCCGCAACAATCATATCGTTAGCTGTATGTGGATATGCTGCATGCCCACCTTTCCCTTTCAAATCAATGTATAACTCCGATGTATTTGCAAAAAGCAACCCTTCTTTTGTCGCAATTGACCCAACTGGATATTCAGGTGCAATATGAAGCCCAAGAATCATATCTGGTTTCCACGCTTGAAATTCTTCACTTTGTAATAGCGGAAGAGCACCACCTGGCCCTTCTTCAGCTGGTTGAAAAATAAAAACAAGATGATCGTCAATTCGCTCTGTAACAAAAGCTGTTAATAGGCCGAGGCCAATTGTTGTATGAATGTCATGCCCGCATGCGTGCATCATGCCTTCATGTAATGAAGCAAAATTATATCCTGTCTCCTCCGTAATCGGAAGCCCATCAATATCAGCACGGTAGCCAATTGTTTTTTCCGGATTTCGACCATGTACTTTTACAACGACACCCGTTTTCCACGTTTTTACTTCCATATATTCACTCGGAAGAGTATTTATATAATCTAAAATATATTGCTGTGTTTTCCATTCTTGAAAACCAAGCTCTGGAATTTGGTGTAAATCTCTGCGCATTTGTATAAATTTGTTCATCATCTTTTCACCACCATTGATAAAAAGCGTAAGAGCCTGCAAGCCCTTACGCTTTCTTTTTTATTCTTCCGGATTCAGTTGACGAAGCTCTTGTTTAATTTCTGTTTTCGCTTTTGTTTTTTCGTCAATTTCTTTAATAACGCGAGCTGGCGTTCCTGCAACAACAGTGTATGGCGGTACATCTTCTGTTACAACTGCACCCGCTGCAACAACTGCACCTTTACCTACTGTAACACCTTCTAGAACAACTACATTTGCACCAATTACAACATCATCTTCAATAATAACCGGTTTTGCAGAAGGTGGCTCGATAACCCCTGCAAGTACAGCTCCAGCTCCAACGTGACAGTTTTTACCTACTGTTGCACGTCCACCAAGCACTGCATTCATATCGATCATTGAACCTTCACCAATTACAGCCCCAATGTTGATTGTTGCATTCATCATAATAACTGCATTATCACCAATTTCAACATGATCACGAATAATTGCACCTGGTTCAATACGTGCTTTAATACCTTTTAAGTCAAGCATTGGAATTGCAGAGTTACGACGATCATTTTCTACAACATAATCTACAACGTGCTTATTATTTTCATCAAGGATTGTCTTAATTTCAGACCATTCTCCAAATAATACACCTGATTTTTTATTTACAAATGCTTGTACTGTTTCTGGGAATGTAATTTCTTTTAAATCCCCTTTTATGTATACCTTTACAGGAGTTTTCTTCTCGCTTTTTTGAATAAACGAAATAATCTCGTTTGCATCCATCTTTTTCATGCTTGTTGCCTCCTAAATCCATTTATAATGTTACTCTACCAAACGAAAAGACTCCTCGCAAGATAATAATCTTATTTTCCTGCTTGAATTTCTTCGATAATGTCTAAAAATGCTTGCACTTGTTTTAATTGTCTAGCCGATTCACTTGTTAATAACCACGTTTCTCTCGTCAGTTTCACTGGAGTTTTATATGTCTTTTCCTTTACTTCTTTTAAAACTGTAGAGGGCAAAAGTGCGTAACCAATACCGTTTAAAACGAGCTTCTTACATGTTTCAATTTGATCGACAACAATCGTACGTTTAGGCGGATTAGAAAATAAACCATACCACCAATTCTGTATTTGTCCATAATATGTCGAATCACTTTTAAATTGAATAAACGGTTTATTAGTGTCTTTTAACATGGAAATATCCTTAATCTCCGTATCAACTAAATACAACTCATCTTCAAATAATTGCTGTTTATATCCTTTATACTCTTGCTTCCCTCGCAAAATGGCAACATGAACATCACCTTCGTAAAAATGATTTTGCACCTCACTACTCCAGCCTGTAAAAAGAGAAATTTTCACAAATGGATACCTTTGTACAAACATCTTTAAGACTGGCGGTAACCAGTATTGTCCAATAACAGAGGCCACAGCAAGCTTTAACGTACCATACGTTTCCGTCTGAAATGTTGCTAATTCACTTTTAATCGCTTCTTCTCTCTGTAACATATCTTTAGCATAATTTGCTACTTTCTCGCCTTCCGGTGTAATCGTTAATCCTTTTTGCGAGCGAATAAAAAATTTCATCCCCCATTGTTTTTCCATCGATTGGAGTCTTTGACTAAGTGCTGGTTGTGACACAAATAAGCGCTCAGAAGCTTTTCGCATATTTAACTCTTGTGCTAAGATAACCATCATTTGAAAATCATCAATTTGCAATGTTTTCTCCTTCCTTCGTTACAACTGAACGATAAAAGCGACTTCTTCTTTCATTTGAAGTCGCCTTTTTCAACATTATCGATTAAACCGTCTTACCGTTTTATTTAGTAATTTTAAGATTGCGCGCCGCGTCAAAATCCCTTCAAAATATCCTTCCTCATTCTCAACACATACAAACGGATGATCAATCGTAATCTCTAATGCTTTTGCAAATGAATCCTGTAACTTCAGGCATGGAATATCACCTTTCATCACACTTTCTACCTTCATATCCTCTAACTTTTCAAATTCAATTCGTTCTAGCCCCAAAATGCCATCTAAAATCATTGCCGTACTCACTAATCCATGCAATTTGTACATCGGATCTAGTACTGGAATAGCAGAATAACCAGACTTCACCAAGACAAGCAAAGCATGCTCAAGATTATTTCCAATTTGAACATGTGCTACTTTTTCAGATGAAATCATTAAGTCTTTTACAAAAACTTGCTGAAACTCTTCTTTCGGAATACTAATCATATTGTTATCCCCCACTTTAATACATTCTAACAAGTAGCAATTGTAGACTAATTGTAAAAAACAATTCGTTTAAGTAATCCTCTATTTTCTCACTTCTATTTTTAGTTTATGACAACGGTTACATATTATTATTTGTCCTTTTGTTTCTCATGTAAAATAAATAACCACAGTTCATTTTACCATAGAAACAAAAGAAAAGACTACCATTCTGGCAGCCTTAATATCCTTCATTTTTCAGACGAGCGAATAAGTTTGTGATTTGTTTATAATGAGATATGTCTGTTTTCTTTCGCCCAGTTTCGATATCAGAAAGTTCAACGGCAAGTATTTCACTCGCATAATTTTGCCGAAACAAAACATCTAGCAATAAGTTTTGTTCCTCTTTTGTTAAATCAATTTCTCTACTCATTTTCTCCTCTCCTTATTCAACTGTCCTTATTCTTTATTATATAAAAGATTTCCCCTATTTAATAGATTGAAAATTCAGTTTGATGATTATTTCGTGTACCGATTCGCATAGCTAAACGCCGCATATGCATCAGGCTTAATTTTAGGCGTTAACCCCATCGCTGTAATTTTATTTGTCATATCTAAAATAAACTCTCTCGTCAAACCGTATTTCCCAATATCCAAATGAATTTCCATAACGAATTCAGCACCTTCTCCGCGGTAGGGATAAAGAAGCTCCCACAACTGTTGTATTCGCTCAGGCGTAAATAAACACGCAATCTCTTGACTAAACTGTGTTTCTAAGTAAATTTTTTCTCTCAAACTCGGTGGCTTTCCCCTTATTGTCTGATGGTATAAACAACCCCATGCTCCTTTTCCAACACGGTGCAGATGAATTGCTGTAATAAAACGAGTATCATTTTGATGCACTTGTGAATCTGTTCCAATTGACAATCGATACATATTACGCGGTGCACTTTGAATAAAGTAACAAATTCGTGAGAATACAGTTTCAAAGCTCATATGCCGCTCTGTTAAATTGTAAAATTGATATTTTCCGTCCATACAGTCACGTCCCTTCTCATAGACAGACTTTCGTATTCTCATTGTATGGGACAGAATAACAAAATATGTCTTACTTATCCTTTACTCGTTTCGATATTCCGGATTAAATATGTACAAAATGGACATTTGAAAATAACATTTTGATTAGATTGCGCTGTTAACACATGTGTAATTTCTGATTGTCTATGACATTTTGGACATACAACAACAGGCATTTTTTCCAATTTCCTCACCTCTTTATCCCGCTATTTTTGGGCAGTAACACTCCTATCTTAAGATTGTAAGAAAACAAAAAATATAGGTAAGAGATAACTGCCCATAAGAGTCCTATTATTGCAAGCTTTCCGTCAGTAAAGCGATGAAGCTCCTACTGACAGAAACTTCATTTTATAGAATGTGTTATCAGTGTAGGAACAAGGAACGAATATTATTCAGCTTACATAAAAAAAGAAGGTGCCTTTTTATTCTTAGGCACCTTCTTTTTATGTATCAAGAAAGAATATCGTAAATCTCGATTGCAACCATATCAATATTATCGAATTGATATACTTGTGGTTTTTCTCCTTGTTGATACACTTCTAGCTCGTACATATCGCTTTTATCAAAATATTTAACGCTACATTTGCGTTCACCGTTCACTTCAAAATAGCGTTGTGCTACTTCGCCGCTTTCAGCTTGTTCTTTCAAACTAACAAGACGAGTTAAAATTCCTTGGAGCAGAGACATGAAATCTCCCCTTTCTCTAATCTTCCTACGAATAGGTTTTGCAGCAATACTCATTCTATCCGTCATAACTGAAAAAATGTCCCACACCCTAGGATAATGGTTATGAGCAAGAAACTCAACTAAAATTTGTCGAAAAAACATACAAAAAGCCGAAATACATATATCTACGCCCTTTCTTCCGCATTTTGTAGTATAAAAACTTTATCTTTATGCTCTGTGAAGGTAGAGAAGATAAACAAGAGAGAATTGATCTAGCTCTCAACAGAAAGTACATCCGTGTCAATGAAAACTTCACTTCATTGAAGTTTTTTACATACAAGACTATAATTGAGATGAATTAAAGAGGAGGATTTACATGAAGAAAGTAGATGTATATACACAACCAGATTGCCCACCATGTCAAATTATAAAAGAATTTTTAAAACATAATCATATTACATTTACAGAATATGATGTCAAAAAAGATGCTGCCGCTCGTAATCGTCTTCTATATGATTATGATTCTTATTCTACCCCTACCGTTGTTGTAGATGGCGAAGTTGTAGCCGGTTTTCAAATTGAAAAATTACAACAACTTTTAGAACTAGAACAATAAAAAGGCGACCGTATGAGTCGCCTTTTCTCACCCTACTCGCGGACAGTAAGCTCGCATCAATGGAAGTTTCACTTTATTCTTTTTCGGATTGTCTAATCTCAGATAAAAGCTGTTTATTTTCATGATATCCCGATAACTTCCATTTATTACCGTCTTTTTGTAGTGTGATAATTTGATATTGATCATTTGTTATATCATGTTCATACACATATAACAAATCATGCTCTTGATTGTATACAATTTTTGTTTTGGATGAAAAAGTAAATGGCGCTACTTTTGTAGGCAATAAATATTGAGCACTTCGTTTTTCATCCTGACTATTTTCATCTGTAAAAACTTGAAGGAAATTATCTGTGAAATAAGGGGATAATGCATCATACATTTTATCCATTGATAGTCGCTTACCACGAATAGAAAATTGTGCTTCATATCCTTTTTGAATCGTTTCAAATATTTCATTTTGATCAATTTTTGTTTCTTCTTTTCCAAGAACAGTTGTTACACTTTGTCCAATTACAAATGCAGTAAAAAGAAATAGCACAATCCAAATCCCATACTTCCTCATTCTTGCACCCTCCTTGTAAAAAGAGCTTGTCCTTCTAGTATTCATTGTAGCAATGATTACACAATGATAGAGTGCCTTTCGTTCGTAAAATCTTTACAGCGATAGACATCATTCTTATCATAATTGTCACTATTACCAATTTATGATAAAAACAAACAAAAAAATGCACGAAATATTTCGTGCATTATAATAAACCATCTTCTTCATATAAAAATTCATAAGACAAATCAATAAATAAATAATGCTCATCATCAATAGGAAACGAGAATGTCCGAACCAATTCACTTGTTTCAAGATCCCCGTATAAATCAGACAATCTTCCTTTTTGTTCAAAGCGCAGCTTCATAATGTTCTCTAAAAAGTATGGGCGCCAGCTCCAATTTTTCATATAATATTCTGGCATTAACACCCATTCTCCGTCTTTTTTCATGACGTTTCCTGACTTCTGAAAGCCATCTTCGTTACAAATATAAATACGGAAGCTATAATCTGTTACTTGTTGACTAAAATTCACTAGCCATTTATTAAAATCTTCTATTTTTTTCTGTTTTGCTAATACATTTCCAACATATTCTCGAAGCGTTTCAGTCAGTTTATACACTTTTTGTAATTTTCGTTTTTCATGCTGAATAAACTGATGACACTCATTACCAAGACGCTCTTTCAAAATGTCTTTATCGATGAAATTTTCAGAAAATTCTTTCAGATAATCCCCTTGATAATATCTTCCGCCATTTTTCCAAGCGTATTGCAACTGATAGAATGCATCAATATCTTCATATAATAATGTTGCACCAATACGTCTCGCTAAAAGTGATAATGAATATAAAATATCCTGATACGATTGTAACAGTGCCGTTTGACGTAAATTTGTTAAATCTACTTTTAAAATATCCGGAGCTAGCACACTAATTCTTTCAAGGTTACTCGTTCCTGTTCCTACTTTATTAATTGCAACCTGAATGCCATATGTACGGTAATACATAAGTAAATGATTAAATTGTTCAACATCTGCTCTAAAATCATGTTCTGTTATTTCTAACACAATACGATTTAAACGTAACCCTTTCTTTTCATACGTTAATAATAAATGCAGTAAACTTTCACTTTCGTCGCTCATCAATAAATTTGCATTACGATGCAAAAATAATAAAAATGATTGATCCGTTTCTAAATACCGATCTAATGCTTTTCCTAAAATGATATTATCTACTTCCAGTTGAAACTCATCTGGAATCGAATCATCATGAAAGAATGAGGCAAGACTGTGAATTCCTTCTTCTGTTTGTATGCGTCCTACTACTTCATATCCAATTACAGTATGTTCATCTGCACTAAAAATAGCTTGATAATAAGGAAGGACTTGATCCAAATTACTCATCACATCTAATGCATCTACCATAGTACTCCCTCCTTTTACTTTCCAAAAATTATAACACGTCATGTAGAAAAAATAATAAAAAAATCCCTTCAGTTCTCCTGAAGGGATTAGAGGGGTAAAATGCTAAGGGGAATTAGCAATTCTACTATGAAGAAAAAAGAGGTCTTAAATATACCCCATAAACAAGTTCCTTGTAAAGGCCCTCTTTCTATCTGTCACAAATTTGTCACAAAAATCCTGTCCCTTAAAACGGATATTGATGTAAATGTTGGCCACCATCCATTGTGATGCAAGCTCCATTTATGTACGCAGCTTCTTCAGAGCATAAATAAAAAGCCAGGCCAGCAATTTCTTCTGGTGTTCCAAGTCTTCCAAGTGGCACACTTTGTAGTGTTCGCTTTGCTGCTTCTTCAGATATCCACAGCTTATCCGCCCCACCTGTACGCTCAATTGGTCCTGGGGCAATTGCATTAACACGAATTCCATATTTGCGTCCCCACTCAACAGCAAGCGTTCTTGTCATTGCCAATACACCTGCTTTAGCTGATGCAGAATGAATAACACCAGGACCTGCATCCCATGCGTAAGTTGCAACCATATTTACAATTGTTCCTTTTATCCCTTTTTCAATCCAATACTTTCCAATTGCTTGACTACAATAAAATGTACCATTTAACACAATATTAATAACAGTATTCCAACCATTTGGCGATAAATCTTCAGCCGGACAAAGAAAGTTTCCCGCTGCATTATTTACGAGTACATCGATGCGTCCAAATTCTTCATCGATTTTTTCAATCATTCTTTTTATATCCTCAGTATTACGTACATCCATTTGTACAGGTAATACTTGTCCTTCAAATTGTTCAATTTCTTTCTTTGCCTCTTCTAATCGTTCTATTGTACGTCCTGTAATAACAACACGCGCTCCTTCTTTGGCAAAACGAGTTGCCATTCCTTTTCCCATTCCGCTTGAACCACCTGTAATTACAACTACTTTTCCTTTCACAATATCCCCTCCCAAAAATGAATACATATTCATTTTATCACTTTATTCATCAGAATTCTTTATAAATTTTAATTTTTCTGATATATTTTAATGAAATATACTATTCTATCGTTAACAATGAAAGGAGAGAAGATAAGTAGCGACTCATTCTAACAAATCGCACCTTTCTACTACGATTATTTCCTATCATCTCGCTCATATAAACATGAATCATATAACAAGAAGAAACTTTATCAAAAAAGGTATTCACACACTATTATATACTTGTATAACAACCGGAGCGGGTTACTATTATGCAAGGTACATAGAACCACGCCTTCTCTCTTTTACGTATCATACAATTCGTTCTCCACTCATCCCACGTGGATTTAACGGTGTTAAAATCGTTCAATTTAGTGATTTACATTTAGGATATTATTACTCGCTTCAACAACTTTCTAAAGTCGTAACAAAAATAAATGAAAAAAAGCCTGACATCGTGTTTTTTACTGGAGATTTAATTGATAATTATCAAACATATGGAGATACTCCATATGTTGCATCAATTTTACAAAATATCATTGCTCCGCTTGGTAAATTTGCAATTTTCGGCAATCATGATCATGGTGGATATGGAACAGAATACTATAATCACATCATGACACAATCTGGCTTTGAGATATTACAAAATATCGAAAAACGCGTTCGCCTATTAGATGGAAGTGAAATTTCCATTTTTGGTATTGACGATATCATGCTTGGAAAGCCTGACATACACGGAACCTTACAACAAGCACAAAATAATCTGTATACGATTGCTCTCGTACATGAACCTGATGTCGCACCGCATATTGCAAATTTCCCTGTCAATTTACTACTCTCTGGACATAGTCACGGTGGACAAATACAGCTCCCTTTCTTTGGCGCCATTATTACCCCTACATTTGCAAAGCATTATATTGAAGGTTTTTATCATATTAAGCAAAACTATAATTTGTTATTATATGTTAATCGAGGTCTCGGAACAACTCGTGTACCATTTCGCTTTTTAGCAAAACCGGAAATTACACTCTTCACATTACAATCGACATAATATACGAACTTATTTCGCCTATTTTCCGCACCATTCTCTCATGTACTCGCTCATCCACGTTATCTTTTCCATATGATAACAATGAGTTCAATGAAGGAGGTTTTAACATGTATCCACAATACCAGCCAATTCCGTTCCGCTCAGCACTAGTTGGTCCAGTCGGAAACTCACGATTTATACCCTTTTTCGGATTCCCTTTTTTAGCTGGTCTTGCAGGAGGTTTAATCGGCGGAGCATTGGCATTTGGCCCTAGACCATATTATCCTTGCTACGGCTATGGCGGCTATCCTTGTCCAACACCATATTACTACTAATGTAAATAGAAACAAATATGGAAAAAGGCCCCATACTGAGGCCTTTTCTCTATATTATATAAATAACTGTAAAACATCAGAAAATGAGGATACCTATCTCTTATCCCGCTATGTTCAGACAGTAGAACTCCCATATCGAGATTTTAAGAAATCCAAGAAGATAGGTAAGCGTTAATTACTGATATGTGCCCAATTGGTGAGAACTTTCTATCAATAGAGAATGAAACTTCCACTGATAGGAGTTTCACTTTATCCCGCTATTCGCGGGCAGTAAGACCCCCACCTCAAGATTCAGAGACAAGCGAAGAAAATGGGTAGAGGATAACTGCCCGTTAAATCCCGATTGGTGAGAGCTTTCCATCAGTGGGGGATGAAGCCCCCACTGATGGACGTTTCACTTTATTCTTCCTCTGGGTTTGTATATGCCATTTGAAAGAGTTTCATTTGACTTTCAATTTCTTGCGCATCATCGCTTGCTACATAGTAATATTCCCCATGCTCATTTTGTTCACGTGCTTTTACATTATCATCTAAAATAAGTTGTAAAATATCTTTAATTCGCGCTTTCATATCGAACTCTAAAATTGGGAATGAAATTTCTACACGTTTTTCCATATTGCGCGTCATCCAGTCGGCTGACGATAAAAATAACTTTTCTTCTCCATTATGATGAAAATAATAAATGCGACTATGCTCTAAATAACGGCCTACTACACTAATGACACGAATATTTTCACTTACACCTGGAATTTTGGGACGTAAACAACAAGTTCCCCTTACAACGAGGTCAACTTTCACGCCAGCTTGTGATGCTTCATATAGCTTTTGAATAAGCGGCTTATCTGTTAACGAATTCATTTTCGCAATAATATAACCATTTCCATATTGTTTATGATAACGAATCTCTTCATCAATGAGTTCAATAAATTGCTGACGAATATCAAACGGGGCAACCGATAATTGATGAAAATGAGGTTTCATTGTATATCCACTTAAATAATTAAAAAAGTTTGTCGCATCAATACCGAAATCTTTACGTGATGTAATGTATCCAAAATCCGTATATAATTTCGCTGTTGCATCATTATAATTACCTGTACCTAAATGGACAAAGCGTTCAATCTTCCCATATTTTCGTCTTACAACAAGCGTAATTTTACTATGTGTTTTCAAATGGCTAACGCCATAAATAACATGACAACCTGCTTTTTCTAATTCTTTTGCCCAGTGAACGTTATTTTCTTCATCAAAACGAGCCTTTAATTCCACAAGTACTGTCACTTGCTTCCCATTTTCTGCCGCTGTTTTTAAAGCTTTAATAACAGGTGAATCTCCACTTACACGATATAACGTTTGTTTAATTGCTAATACATCAGGATCTTCTGCTGCGTCTGCTACAAAATCAATGACAGGTTGAAATGATTCAAATGGATGATGCAATAGGATATCTTGTTCTAGAGCTTTTTCAAACACATCTTCTCCATCACTTAAATCTTGAGGTGGCTGTGGAATAAGTGCTGGATAGATTAAATTGTCATATGCAGATGCTAACTTCTTATAAAGCGCAAACAAACACGTTAAATCAAGTGGACCATCAATCATATATACATCTTCATCTTTTACTTCTAATGCTTCGTATAATAGAGATAATACTCTTTCATCTAAGTTGTCTGTTCCTACCTCTAAACGAACTGCTGCGCCCCATTTTCGTTTTTTTAATTCTTTTTCAATTACTTTTAATAAATCACGTGCACCTTCTTCATGAATAGTCAAATCTGCATTACGTGTAATACGAAAACGCGTCACAGAAGATACCGTATATCCTGTAAATAATTTATGAGTAAAGTTACTAATCACATCTTCTAAAGAGATGAATTTTTTCCTATTATCTTCATTTGGTAAAAAAATAAAACGTTCTAATAATGATGGAACTTGAACGATGCCAAGCTTGGTCTGATTTTCTTCTACTGTTTGTCTTTCATCATATAAAATAGCAGCTAAATTTAAGCTTTTATTCAATAACATAGGAAACGGTCGATACGCATCAATTGCCACAGGTGTTAACACCGGAAAAATCTGCTCATCAAAATATTCTTCAATAAATTCTCGTTGTTCTTTCGTTAAATCGTGAAAAGACAACAATTCTATTCCTTCTTCCTTCAACGCAGGAATTACAGCATTTTGATAAGTATCATACTGAACTTTCATTAATTCATGTGCCTTAGTTGAAATTTTTTTCAACTGTTGTTTCGGCGTTAGTCCAGCTTTATTTTCTGGTTGATTAAATCCAGCTCTTACCTGATCTTTCAACCCTGCAACACGTACCATGAAAAACTCATCTAAATTTGAGCTGAAGATACTAATAAACTTTAATCTCTCTAGTAATGGACTACGATCATCCTTCGCTTCTTGTAACACTCGCTCATTAAATGCAAGCCAGCTTAATTCACGATTGTTATAATAAGCTGTATCATTCAAGTTTATAAGACTATTCTTCAACGTTTCCATAACCCCTTCACACTTCCCTCTAAAACTTTATTAATATAATTTCATTATATTTATTTTAACAAATGTTTATTACAATCAGTGTAAATTTTTTGTAAATAAGGTCATACAACTTAACATTTTTCGTGAAAATATAGTTCAATGTTTGCCTTTAAAACTTTTTCCAGCTGTTTTTTCTGTTTTTCCGCCTGTACTTTTTCTGATAATGCTGATTGCTTACAGCAAATATAAAAAGCAAGACCATC
This sequence comes from Bacillus pseudomycoides, assembly GCF_002582035.1. Lineage (GTDB taxonomy): Bacteria > Bacillota > Bacilli > Bacillales > Bacillaceae_G > Bacillus_A > Bacillus_A pseudomycoides_B. The sequence goes on along the minus strand of NZ_NUQE01000022.1, from coordinate 106,503 downwards.
TTCGTTTTTTACAATATGAATAGATTCGACAAGATTACGATTTGTCACATTTAATGCCGCAGAAAATTGCAAAATGGATCCTAATAATCGTATTTTTCTTTGTTCGTCTTTTTCAAACCAATCTGTAAATGGTTCGATACATTGTTTAAACGACAATTTCGATTTATAAGAAGCAATTAATGCTAATTTAATTCGTTCTTTATGCATCATGCCATCTATCGTTTTATTTGCTAATAAATAAAATGTATGCTGGCTGCTCGACTCTTCATCAATATACTTTCCAATATTAAATACTTTTGCTGCTCTATGAAGCAAAGTCCAATCTTCTTGCGTAAAGGAGATAATCTCTCTTTTTTCTAATTCTTTGCAAATAGTCATGGCATTTTTCATAAGTTGTATCACAGCGCTCATATCCATCTCATATTCATGAGAAAGTAAGTGTAAGCTTTCTTCCACAACATTGGGATAATAAGTAATCCCAAGCGAATTTGTTAATTCTTCATAAAAAACACCTTCTCGCAGTCCTTTTCTACTCAACACAAAAGATGGTGCTTCTATAATAGTTGTTAACGTCCTAAACACCTCTACTGCAGAAATAATGGTATCAGCTCGATCTTTAGCAAGTCCCTCTAATTTTTGCAGTTCTGTAAATGAAAGTGTTAATAAATGTTCGTGCACATGTTCAATATCTGTTCGCTTCATCTTATATAAATGTAGCCCAGAAATCGGGTAAGAAATTAAATTTTGATGAATTTTCACCATATTCCGTGCACTACCTCCAATTGCAATTAACGGTAATTTCTTACCTTTAAGCCATGGAAGCGATTGAAACTGATACCATAAATAACTTCTTAATTCCTCAAGTTCTTCTGAAGTTGGTGTATCATGACGAATAAATTGTTGCTTTAATGACAATGCTCCAAATGGAAAACTATAATATTCTATAATTTCTCGATTTCGGAAATAAGTAACTTCTGTACTTCCACCTCCAATATCAACAGTAATTCCTTCTGTGAAAGAGGTAGAGTTCATAACTGCTATATATCCATAACGTGCTTCTTCATACTCAGACAATACCCGAATCTGAAAGTCAGTGTGTTCTTCAACAAGACGTTTAATTTCCATTTGATTTTTAGCTTGCCGAACTGTTGCAGTTGCTACGCACAATACTTTATGTAACTGGTGAAACCGCGTGCTTACTTGAAACTGTAGTAAAGTATGTAACAGTATATGTATTCCTTCTTCCGTTAGGACACCATCTACTAAATAGTTACGTAGGCGAGCAACTACCTTCGTATTTTCAATCTCCTTGTAAAAGCCACCATTTTGCTTTTCATAAATAACTAATCTCATCGTGTTTGATCCAATATCAATAATCCCATATTGTCGTTTCAACGCTTTTGTCATCCTTTTCTTCGTATCATTATATCGTTATTTGAAGTTATGAAAACCCTCCCAACATCGTGCAGGGCACTTCAGTTAATAAATAAGAGGTTCTTCTAGATATTTTCCTCTACATGAAATAAAGTATTAACTTACTTCAAAGAAAGATATAACTATTATACAAAATAGTTGTTTTTTTTCACAACATTGCTTTAATATTGAAAATACATATAATAATTTCCTACATAGAAAAATTGCTAGTTTTTATTAAATTATGATACTGTAGACAGGAAAGGAGTGCTAAGATGAAATCTTCACAATTCCAGTCTCGTTCCTACAATCAATTTTCGGTCCATCAACTTGCTGAAGCAATTTTCAGTGTCAACCGACATGCAAAATCAGCTACAAATCCGAAATATTTATATTGGTTAAAAAAGACAGCTTTAGAACGATTAATTTCAGAAAAGCAAGCTACGAAAGAAGGTTTACACTTTTCCAAAAACCCACGTTTTAGTCAGCAGCAATCTGACGTTCTCGTCCGAGCAGGTAACTATTACTTTCATATTCCCCCTACGAAAGATGATTTTCGTAACCTTCCACATCTCGGTAGCCTTGATTGTGCATATCGAAATCCCAAAACACATCTATCCTTAACATCTGCTAAAAAAATGCTCCAGCAGTATATTGGGGAAGAAGCATTTCAGCAAGAAAAAAAATTAAGCGAATCCATTCCTTGGTATCGTCGTACTTACACACAAAAATAAAGAAGCTTTGGCNNGCCAAAGCTTCTTTATTTTTTGTCTTCTTTTATTTTAATGTCTGCTTGCTTATAAAAGGACAGTTTTTCTTGATTATATTGTTTTGTATATTCATTAAATTTATTTCTTGAAGACTCGATATCTTGATAAGATTGATTTACAGCTTTTACTTTCTCACTAATCGCTTTTAACTTTTCATCTGGTGCTTGCAGCATCGTATACAATTCTTTTTCTAATTTTAATGATTTTTTATAGTTATCATACATCTGTTTAAAAGCATCATAACGGCCTGTATATGCATCTTGTACTTTCTTTGCTTGTTCTTGCAGTTTTTTATCTTTAAGTTCTTTTACATATTTATCAACATCTTTAGTTTCTTGTTGCGCTTTATCTAATGTTTCTTTCTCTTTATCTAATACTTTTTCACGCTCTTCATCGTTTTTTATAGCTTGATCTAATTTCTCTTTTACCACTTGATTGTTATCTTTTCCGCCCTCTACAATCTGGTTGTACAATTCTTGTCCTTGCTTTTCTAATGTCTCCAATTTTTTCGCATCTTCAAACATTGTTTTTTCTTGTTTTGCAGCATTCTCAAATGCTACGTATAACTCTTCTTCTGGTTTAGGTCCGAAGCAACCTGCAAGTAAACTCATTGATATAACTGTTACTAGTGCTATCTTTTTATATTTCAACTTCAATTCCTCCTATTTTATATGCGATTATCATGCCAGAAATTTAATGGAAAATGATCTGCTTCATCGTATACTTCGAATTCATACCCCTTTTTACGAAGATCGTCAATGATTGTTGGTAAAGCTTGCACTGTTTGCTTTTTCTCATGCATTAAAACAACTTCTCGTTCTTTATTAACGTGTGAGACAACATTTTGGATTACTCCATTTGGATTTCCTGGTAATTTCCAGTCTAAAGAATCAACAGTCCAATCCCATTCTTTCATGCCAGCAGACGTCATCTGATCACGCAATGCTTGATTAAGTCCTGGCATACTTCCATATGGACAGCGAACAAGGTTTGGATGAATACCTGTTACATCTTTCATAATATCTTGTGCTTGTTTCATTTCTTCAACAAATTTACCTTCTTTATACAGCTTTGTATAATTATGCGTCATACTATGAACACCCGGATAATGTCCCTCTTTTACTAAGCGCTTCACACTCTCTTTATGGGCTGGAATATTTCCGCCAATCATAAAGAATGTTGCTTTTATATCATTTTTCTTTAAAATATCTAAAATTTCATTTTGAAATTCACTTGGTCCATCATCAAATGTTAAATATACTACTTTACGTACTTGACCGTTATATTTTTCGGGCGCTACTTTTTTCATTTCTACTTTTTTCTGTTCACTTGCAAACTGAACGGAATTTTCTTGATTCGCAACTGCTTTTGCAGGGGAAGTAATTGATTGAAACATAAAAAATCCTGCTGCTACAGCACAAATTGCGATAACAACAATAACCAACCGCTTAATTACTCTAGAGCGGCGGTTTGTAACGTCTACCATTCTATCATTTCCTTTCTATTTTTCTATCTTTCTATCTCTATTTGTTCCATTTTACACAGTACAAAGGAATCGATGCAATATTTTCCGATAATTCTCCAATTATCCTCAAAAGGAAAAGTGTAGAGATTTTTCCTACTCTACACTTTTAATGAAAAATCATTGTGCAAAATGTACTGACACATCCATCATTAATTATATGATGATTAACCATATTTTTAAAGGGATTTGTTACAAAATACACAATGTATTGTAACAAAAATGAAAAAATTGTTTCGAAATAATAATGTTATAATTTCATTTTTTACATATTTCTATTTTGAAATAGTCACATTTGTACTAGTTCTAATAGCACTTCAAATGACTCTCTCTAATGGATTTATTACTCAACCAAATATAAATGTGATATATAGAATTCCATTTTGTAACATTTTTGTTAAATTTTTAATTATTCAATTTTCAAACAAAAAGAGAAGAAAATTATCTATTATATATAATGATTTCCTTCTTTTTTATTTGTACTTATATAAAGCGATCTTAAATTACTTAAAGTAAACTCTTTTTTTATAATCTTCTATTTCATAATACTTTTTATCGTTTTATCAGCAATGCCTGCCTTGTTTGCAACGGTCCATACAATTGTTGATTATGTTGAAATGTATATGTAGCACGAAGAGGTAAAGAAGGTGATGTATTGTTTCGCTCAACTTTTACGTGCAATATTAAACATGCTTTTTCTTTAGGTGATAAGTTGTCAATGCGCCAACGAACAAGTTGAAAAAGAAATTCGTTTTCCCCATTATTGGCCGTTAATGTATTTGGTATATACGATAATTGATCTCTAATCATATGACTTACGCATATACGAGAAACAGCCTCTTCTCCTTTATTATCCACTTCAATTTGAATCGCAATTATATCTTGCAGTTCATAATAAATAGTATCAGAAAACGAAGACTGTTGTTTCATATTACACACCGTAAGCGTTACTTCTATATGAGGAGCGTATTGCTTATAAGTTAAATCCTTATCATTGCTCCCTGACCATAAAGAAGGCTGTATACACAAAGATAAATTATCTCGATTTTCTAACTCCCCCCAATATTTCACCATACAAATTCACCCCACTCTAATATTAAGTATATAAATTTCACTCTCTCCACTTTTTTTCTGCGCGGCCTTCGACAAAAACTTAACCTTTTATATCCTTTACTTTATATAGTATTCGATAAGCGGAAGAAAAAATCATTCTAAAAAAGCTGTACATTATGTACAGCTTTACTGATAAGGTCTCATGTATTCTTTTATTTTATACTAACCATAAGTGGCATATGAAGAACTTTCCTACTGATAAAGTGAAACTTCCATCATTGGTGGTTTTCTTCATCCCCGACTGATGGAAAGCCCGCCCAATCGGGCACATGTTAGCAGTTATCCCCCTACTATTTTCTTCGCTTCTCTCTAGGTCTTAAGGGGCTTACTGCCCGCAAATAGCGGAATAAAATTTTACTTTATACATTGTTTCTCACTCTATTATTTTTTATTTTCTCTATATTACATGACGATACATAGGCGGCGTCCTAACCTCTTTAATTTTTATAAGTACTCACCCTTTTCGTTCGTCACTTCCTATATTATGAATGATTTTCAATAATATGTTTATGATTCTTGACTAAAAGATACATATATACGACAAAATAATTTTGCCGAAAAAAATTATTTGTCATTTAGTCAAATTTGACTATAATATAATTTATTGTTGATATAAAAAGGAGGGCTATGCTTGGAGGAACAAATAACTCAAAAGCAAGCAAGTAATACAAAATTTGTTGTAACAGGATTATTACTTGGAATACTACTAGCAGCAATGGATAACACAATTGTTGCTACTGCAATGCCTACTATTGTAGGTGATTTAGGTGGCTTTGATAAATTTGTATGGGTCACTTCTGCCTATATGGTAGCTACAATGGCCGGAATGCCTATCTTCGGAAAACTATCAGATATGTACGGGCGTAAACGTTTTTTCATTGGAGGATTACTTCTCTTTCTAACTGGTTCAATGCTTTGCGGCACTGCATCTAGCATTGAACAATTAAGTGTATACCGTGCAATTCAAGGAATTGGCGGCGGTGCTCTTATGCCAATCGCATTTACAATTATGTATGATATTTTCCCAGCCGAAAAACGAGGTAAAATGACAGGACTATTTGGAGCTGTTTTTGGAACGTCAAGTGTGTTTGGACCGCTGTTAGGTGCTTATATCACTGACTATATTAACTGGCACTGGGTATTTTATATTAATATTCCATTAGGGATTATCTCGCTCTTTTTAATTACAAAATACTATAAAGAATCTTTACAATATAGTAAACAAAAAATTGATTGGACAGGTGCTGTTACTTTAATTATTGGTATTGTTTGCCTCATGTTTGCTTTAGAACTCGGAGGTAAACAGTATGCTTGGGATTCAAGTGTAATTGTGAGCTTATTTGCTACGTTTGCTATTATGATGATTATCTTTTTCTTTATTGAACGAAAAGTGGAAGAACCTATTATTTCTTTCCATTTATTCAGAAAACGTTTATTTGCAGCAAGTCAAGGCGTTGCCTTCTTATACGGTGCAACATTTATTATTTGTACAGTGTACATTCCACTTTTCATCCAAGGTGTTCTTGGTGGATCCGCAGCAAATGCTGGATTAATTTTAACACCGATGATGGTAGGATCTGTTATTGGAAGCCAAATAGGTGGACAGTTATCAACTCGTACAAGTTACCGTAACATTATGATGATTTCTGGTCTTTTCTTTATTCTTGGTATGTATTTATTAAGTACTTTAACAGTCGATACGTCACGTACAATGATTACAGTCTTTATGATTTTAGCTGGATTTGGCGTCGGATTTTCCTTCTCTGTCTTAAGTATGGCTTCTATTCATAATTTAAGTATGAGAGAACGAGGTTCTGCGACATCAACAAATTCTTTCTTCCGTTCACTTGGTATGACACTTGGTGTAACAATTTTTGGTACGATTCAAAATCATGTATTTACAGATCAACTAAAATCTGTTTTCCCGCCAGAACTAGCAAAGATGGCTCCAAAAGGCGGCGATACAAGTTTCTTATTATCTCCAAATGCGACTGAGAAAATACCGCCACAAATTTTAGATGGTATTAAACATGCACTAGCAACCTCTATCGCTGACACATTTTTATGGGCACTTATTCCTGCAGCTCTTAGCATTGTATGCATCTTATTAATGGGAAAAGAGCGATTAATTGTACCAACAAACAAGAAGCAAAAGCAAGTTAGTTAACATTCTTCTCTCCTTCTCCTTGTTGAGGAGGAGAATATATTTATTTTAGTAGTTTGATGCTATTGGAGTTGAAACAAAATGAGCATGAAATTAGTCATTCTTGGTTTACTTCTTGAAGGAGAGAAACATCCTTACGAAGTGCAGCACATTATGAAAGAAAGACAAATGGATTGTTATATAAAATATGCAAAAGGATCGTTATATTACGCCTTCGAGCAGCTAGAAAAACAGGGAGCTATCGCTGTTACGCATATCATACGCGATACAAATCGTCCAGATAAAACGATTTATCATATTACAGAAAAAGGGGAAAAACTTTTTCATACTCTTTTACTCGAACAATTTCAAGCAAAAAATCATATATATAAACCAATCTATACCGGACTTGCTTTCAGTCATTTCGGTGACAATCAATGCATTGTGCCGATTCTCAAAAAGAAAATTGAAGAAACACAGACATTTATAACAACGATGCAAAGCATATATATAAATAATAAGACTAGCATTCCTCGTGCACAGCTTTATATTTTGGCAAACGTTATTGATCATGCTTCTGTTGAATTTCGTTGGCTGAAACAATTGTATAAAGATGCAATAGAAGAAAAACTTTCAGAAATCAATACAAAATTAGATTATTAAACATCGAAACAGTCACCAAAGAGTGACTGTTTTTTGTATTCATAAAAATGGATTTTCTGAAGCGCTTTTTTCCTTTTTTCTTTTTTGTAACCTCTTCCCCTTTTCATTACAATACGAATATATAAAGTGAAACTTCCATCAGTGGGGGATTCCTTCATCCCCACTAATGGTTAGTTGAACCAATCGGACTTTTACGGGTAGTTATCCCCCACCTATCTTCTTTATTTTTCTCTCAATCTTGAGGTGGGGGTCTTACTGCCCGTTAATGCGGGATAAAGTGAAACTTCCGTAAGTCAGATGCTCCCTTCTGCATATGGAAAGCTTTCATTAATGTGACACATACTAGCAGTTATCTTCCACTTGTCTTCTTTGATTTCTCAAATTCTTGGGACGGGAGCCGTACTGCCTTCAAGTAGCGAAATAAAGGAGGTAACACCTTATCAAAGGTAATTTAATTAAACAATACGGATTCTCTGTATACTACCATTCTTATTTACAAAAACAAATCTTATACATGCTAATACTTCGTAGTGAAATTGCTTTTCAATCCCATACATTACACCCAAATGAACAACTCGAATTGCTCTCCTATGACCGTTTACTCTTTCACCAAGCTCACGATATATATAAACATATACAGCCCTACTACTTTGTTTTCCCATATACATATCCATCATCACATTGGTGGTGGCATTTAGAAAATTTTTCATGTTAATACGGTTAAATGGTGTTTTTAAAATTTTTAAATATTCATAATTTAAAATAGTAGACAAAATTTTAAATATTATGTTAGAATTTGTTTCAATATCATATACGTCAGTTACATTCCTTTCCAAAAGGAGATAGGTACACGAAAAGATTCATTTCGTGTTTAAAAGGGAAGTTTGGTGAAAATCCAACGCGGTCCCGCCACTGTAAGTGCAAAGATTTCTTTCGATATACCACTGTGAAAACGGGAAGGTGATAGAAATCGCTGATGCATGAGCCAGGAGACCTGCCTATTTTAACGGCACTGATAGACTCACGGATGATGAGGAAGTGTTTTTAACGAAAGAGGAGCATTTTCTGCTTCTATGTCTACTTTTCGTTAAATGCATTTCCGAGTAAACGGAAATGCTTACTTATATTTAGGGGAGGAAATCAAAATGACAATTCAAACGAGTAACTTAGGGTATCCGCGAATTGAATTACATCGCGAATGGAAAAAATCTTTAGAAGCTTTTTGGGCAAACAAAGTGGATGAACAGCAATTTGTGAAACAAATGAAAGAGATTCGCCTTCAACATGTAAAAGTACAACAAGAAAAAGGAATCGATCTCATCCCAATTGGTGATTTTACATATTATGATCATGTCCTTGATACAGCATGTATGCTTGGGTTTATCCCATCTCGTTTTTCAAAGTATACATCAGAGCTTGACGTATACTTTGGTATGGCACGCGGTTCAAAAGATCACGTTGCTTCTGAAATGACGAAATGGTTTAATACAAATTATCATTATATCGTTCCAGAATATGAGGAAGGCTTACATATTTCTCTTAAGGACAATCGTCCACTTCGTTTATATGAAGAAGCAAAACAAGAACTAGGAGTTGATGGTAAACCAGTTATATTAGGACCGTATACGTTTTTAAGCTTAGCAAAGGGTTATAAAAAAGAACACTTCTCAAACATTTTACACAAATTAATACAGCCATACATTCAATTGCTACAAGAACTACAAGATGCTGGCGTACGTTGGGTTCAAATTGATGAACCAATCTTTACATCCTTATCAAAACAAGAAATTGGTCTAGCGAAAGAATTATATGAAACGATTCGTAATGCTGTTCCAAATATCTCTATTATGCTGCAAACGTATTTTGATAGTATAGAAGAAAACTATGAAGAGATTATTTCATTCCCGGTTACTGGTATTGGACTTGATTTTGTACACGGTAAAGAAGGTAATTTACGCGCCCTACTACAACATGGATTCCCATCTGATAAAGTATTAGGTGTTGGCTGCATAGATGGTCGTAACATTTGGAGAGCAAATTTGGATGAAATTCTTTCTCTTTTCAATACATTACAAGAAACTATACAACCAAAAGAATGGATTGTACAACCGTCTTGTAGTTTACTTCATACTCCTGTTGACAAGACAATTGAGACACACCTTGTAAACGAATTATACGATGTGCTTGCTTTCGCAAATCAAAAATTAGAAGAGCTTACTATTTTACAAAAAGCTCTCGTTCATGGAATAGAAAGCATTTCTGATGAATTACAAACATATCGAAATGCTCACGAAGTAATTCGGACTTCAGCGGCTCGTAATCAAAAAGATGTACAATCTACACGATCAGCATTACAAGAAGAAGACTTTTCTCGTCCTCTTTCATTTAAAGATCGCTACGACTTACAGCAAAAAGCACTGAATTTACCGTTACTTCCAACAACAACAATCGGTAGCTTTCCGCAAACACAAGAAGTTCGTCAAACTAGAAAACAATGGCGTAGTGGTGACATCTCAAATGAACAGTATGAACGATTTATTGAAGAAGAAACAAAAAAATGGATTCAATATCAAGAAGAAATTGGTCTTGACGTTCTCGTTCATGGCGAATTTGAGCGAACAGATATGGTAGAATATTTCGGCGAAAAACTTGCTGGTTTCTCCTTTACGAAAAATGGCTGGGTGCAATCGTACGGTTCTCGCTGCGTGAAACCTCCTGTTATTTATGGCGACGTTGCATTTATCAATGGTATGACAGTAAAAGAAACAGTATTTGCACAAAGTTGTACCAATAAAGTGGTCAAAGGTATGCTAACTGGTCCTGTCACTATTTTAAATTGGTCTTTCGTTCGTAATGATATTCCGAGAAAAGAAGTTGCCTACCAAATTGCACTGGCACTTCGCCATGAAATTAAATTACTTGAATCATCTGGTATTCGTGTTATTCAAGTTGATGAGCCTGCCCTGCGTGAAGGAATGCCGTTAAAAGAGAAAGATTGGGACACATATTTAACATGGGCTGTAAAAGCATTCCGCCTTTCTACCTCTTCAGTGGAAAACGAAACACAAGTCCATACGCATATGTGTTATAGTAACTTTGAAGATATTGTTGAAGCAATCCGTCAGCTTGATGCAGATGTTATCTCTATTGAAACATCAAGAAGCCATGGAGAATTTATCAATACATTAAAAGAACATCCGTATGAAAAAGGAATTGGACTTGGTGTATATGACATTCATAGTCCACGTGTTCCAAGTATAGATGAAATGTATGCAATTGTAGAACAATCATTAAAGGTATGCGATCCAAAATATTTCTGGATTAATCCAGATTGCGGCTTAAAAACAAGAAAAACAGAAGAAGTTATTCCTGCATTAGAACATATGGTAAAGGCGGCTGTAAAAGCTCGCCAGCTTTTGCAAACAAGCGCGCGATAATAAAGTGAAACTAACCATCAGTGGGGGTTTTCTTCATCCCTCACTGATGGTTAGTTGAACCAATCCACCTTCTATGATCTCTCAAAATTTTGGGATAGGACTCTTACTGTCCAGATAAAATTAGAAAACTACTGCCCTTGGACAGTAGTTTTCTAATTTTACTAAAAGAACGCTATACTACTTAACAAAACGACGAAAGACTTACCCTATATTCGTAATTAACAATATACTTTCCCTCGTGAAAAGCCACTACTATACTAATGTGGTGACTAATTCTCTTCAAAAAACAATTCATATCTTACCTTATACAAGGCATCTGCTGAAGGTTCTTCTAGGAGAATTGCTTGCATATTCACTATATACTCTCCTGGCGGAACAAGAAAATGAAGTCGATTTGTTAGCACACTACTTATAAACACCCCTTCTTGTAACACTGTAAACGGAACTGATACTGTTCGTATTGCTTCTTTTTTTTCTACAAATTTCTGGGTAAATACCATTACTTCACACGTATAATCAGATAAGGCTTCAAATATAATCGTTCCTTCAGTCTCAGCATAGCCTCTTTCAAAATCTGTCTCCGTCCAATCTACATACGGAGATGTCCTATCTTGATTCATTACTATCAATTGTGCATAAGAAATTGTTAACTCCACTCTTTTCACTCCTTTTTCTATTAAGTGATGCGAAGCAATATATTATTTCACAACAAATTTCACCCGTGTTCCATCTGGGTATTGATCTAATTTATTCCCAACCCATGAACCAGCACCTCGATTATCTGCAGGATTAATATATTCAATGTGCGCTCCTTTTCCACCTTCTTTACACATCGCCATCGGCCATTCATCACGATCATAGCCTTTCTTTGGCGGATATGGAGCTAGTGATTGTTTCCTTCTATCTGCAGCACCATTTCGATCAATGGTACAAATGTTAGAATGCCCTTCCCGTATTGCGTTCGCAATATGTTTTCCTGTTTCCGGATATCGTTCTTTCGGAAACTCAAGAACTTGGTCGTACGCTATCTCTTTTTTGTTTTCTGATGCTGGCGTTATCAGAACTTTGTATACCCCAATTAATAAAGATAGAATTGCAATGATTGTAATCAAAATGCCTTTTATTTGTTTCATCCAGCTTACATCCTCCATTTTCTTCCTCTTTCCCTTTCATTATAACAAACTTCATATTCTTATGTTTTCAGACATTATTCTATATTCATATCTTCTTTTCCATCAATAACATGCCATTTTGTGCAACTTTCCACTAAACATGTAGAAAACTTTCAACCTTACGACATTTTTTTTCAAAGGAAGTCCAAAACAAGAAATGGAATTGGTATACATGATACTTTTTAGGGAGGAAATGTCATGAACGGAACATATAAAACGAAAGATGTCACAAATAAAACGGGAATCCCCAAAAATATGGTTCGTAAATATAGCCAACTTTTAGAACAACATGGCTATTTTATTGATAAAACTGCTGAATCTCGCACGTATAAAATGGATGATTTACGACTACTAAAGCTGATTCACGAACGAGCCGCTGTATTGGAAGAAGATATTATGGAAACGATTGCATTTATACTAAAAGAAGAAGAATCTCCCCCAGCTTCCCCTGCTATTATAGAAGAGAATACAGACCAACAATTAAAAGAGCAAAAACAAAAATTTGAAGAATTTATGCACAAGTTAGATATGCTTGCTCAATTAAACGAAGCAATTATTCATCAAAATTCTACCCTCATTACGCAGAATCGATTAAAAGATGAAAAGCTAAACGAATTAATGCACCAAGTATATGTAAAAGAATCCAAACAAGAAGAAATGTTACAAAATCTTGTAGATCACGCAGCAGAGACTGATGCGCTGCAAAAAGAAAAAATGGATTTACTCATGAATCATATGTATAAACGCGAATCCAAACAAGAAGAAAAAATGAACAAACTTATGAATCAAGTTTATAATAAAGAAAGCAATCGTGATGCTCAGCTTATGCAAGTCATCCGAGAAATTCAAGAAACAAAACGATTAGTTGCTGCTTCGCAAGAACAAGGTTTATTTAAATCATTTAAAAATTTATTTATCCGATTTAAATCTGAAAAAACGGGTGAAATGAACAAATAAAAGTTACCGTACCTCGGTAACTTTTACTCTTTATGTACTATGTTTTGCAGCACAGCCGGTAAGGTAATAATCGCTGCTGTTCCTTTTCCTATTTCACTTTTATATACAAGTGTACCATTATGAGCTTGTAAGATACTAAATGTAACCATTAATCCAAGCCCTGTTCCCTTTTCTTTCAATGAATAGTATGGTTGTCCAAGTCTCGCTAGCTGCTCTTTTGTCATTCCAACACCGCTATCTTTAACACGAATAACAATAGATTCATCCTTTTGCAATGCAGTCACTTTTAAATACCCTTTATTTTCTTGAATTGCTTCAATTCCATTTTTTACAACATTCATAATTGCTTGTTTTAATTTTGTTTTGTCACCTATCGTATATAAATTCTCTGCAATTTCAACCTGTAAATATACACCTCGCATCGCAGCAAAAGAAGACATTAACGTCGTCATTTCAATAAGCTGTGCGGATAAACAAATACGTTCTTTCTTATCAATTTGCGGCCGTGCTAAATTTAAATAGTCTGAAATAATTTGTTCTGCCCGGTCTAATTCGGCCAAAACAAGACGCATGTATTCTTTATTCTTAACATCTTCTGTACCTTCTAACAATTGAATAAATCCACGCACAACTGTAAGTGGATTACGAACCTCATGGGCCACGCTTGCTGCTAACTCACTGACAATATTTAATTTCTCAGACTTTTGCATTTCTGTTCGTAACATTGCATTTTCATATAAATATTCTGTTAAATACACTTGGAATGTCATCGTCATAATCATAATAAAAGAGGCAAATATGTATTCGCTATACAAATAAGATACCCTTGGCGTAAAGCCATTTTCTAACAACAAACTAACTATTTCAAACCCTAAAGAAATGAGTGTATAAAAAGATATCAACACAAAAGATAAAATAATTTTTTTATTTCTCGGAAATACACTCCACTTTTTAGATAATAAAAAAGGGATAATAGAGATACAAATAATTTCTAGTAGCCGCACCCAGTTTAAACCATTAAGAAATCCATCATATAAAATAGCCATCGCAGCTGGAATCATACCAACTGAGCCGCCATACAAAAATGCACTAATTATCGGAATTTGGTGAAAATCATAATTGCAGGTTTCCCAAACACAAATCGGATATGTCATCGAAAGGATCAGCGTAATTGTTGATAATAATACAATAAAATAGCGATTGCGCTTTTGAAGCATACCTTGATAGCGATTTAAACGAATTGCTTCATACAAAAATAACGGCAAAATGATGATAGCGACTTGAATCATTAATTCATGGATAAGTACCATCCCCTCATCCCCTATATTCATTTTGATATGATTATACCATTTTATTGACAAATTTGTTTTATTTTTTAGACTATTCTCAATATTATTGTAAACAATTTGTGGAAATTAATTCACAAATGTTACAACTTTTCAAAATGATTGTAAACTGTGTATCAAATTGTCCCTGCACAAGATACAATAAATACAGGTTAAGAAATCGATTGGAGGAAAATAAAATGACAGGAACTGCGCTCGTCTTAAACGAGGAAAATCTTGTTGTACTAGAAAATGTTGAGAAATCGGTGTATAAAGAATTACAAGAGCAAACAGGTACAAACAATTGTGCATGCTCTATAAACAACTCAGTAATACATCTAGGAAAAGTTTCTTCCGTCCTCTGGAGTGAAGACGAAATCGATTGGGAATACGGTTATTAAACAAAAGGTCGCTTTTTTAGCGGCCTTTTTTATTTGTAGCTTTTCAAAGTGGTTGTATAATAAATTGTGGTACAATAGAAAGAAATTTTGCAACGGAAGAAAGGGAGAAAAAATGGAACAATTTATTAATCCTCGTGTAAAGGATATTCAAATTTCTGGAATCCGCCAATTTTCTAACATGATTCAAAATTATGATGATCTTATTTCACTAACAATTGGACAACCTGATTTCCCAACGCCTTCTTTAGTGAAAGAAGCTGCTAAACGTGCTATCACAGAAAACTTTACAAGTTATACACATAATGCCGGTTTATTACAGCTTCGACAAGCTGCTTGTGATTTTTTAAAAGAACGCTATGATTTAGTATATTCTCCAGAAGATGAAACAATTGTAACGATCGGGGCAAGTGAAGCAATCGATATCGCCCTTCGTACAATTTTGGAAGAAGGAACTGAAGTAATTTTACCAGCGCCTGTCTATCCAGGTTATGAACCTATTATTCGTCTATGTGGTGCAAAACCTGTTTTTGTAGACGTTCGTGACACAGGATTCCGCTTAACAGCAAAAGCAATCGAAAAAGCAATTACAAACAAAACCCGTTGCATCGTATTACCATATCCATCAAATCCAACTGGTGTAACGTTATCAGAAGAAGAACTCGCAGAGATTGTTACAGTATTAAAGGATAAAAATATTTTTGTTCTTTCCGACGAAATTTACAGCGAACTTGTATACGAGAATAAACATATATCTATTGCGAATTTTCCAGAAATGCGAAATAAAACGATTGTAATTAACGGTTTATCAAAATCTCATTCTATGACAGGATGGCGCATCGGTTTTTTATTTGCACCAAACTTTTTAGCAAGTCAAATTTTAAAAGTCCATCAATACAACGTTACATGCGCAACTTCAATTGCTCAATATGCAGCAATCGAAGCATTAACAGCAGCAAAGGACGCACCCCGCATGATGCGTCATCAATACAAAAAACGTCGTGATTATGTATACAACCGTCTTGTACAAATGGGATTATCCGTTGAAAAGCCAACAGGAGCATTTTATCTATTTCCTTATATCGGTAATCTAAACTCCTCTTCTTTTGATTTCGCAATTGAGCTTGTGAAAGAAGCTAAACTCGCAGTTGTTCCAGGTTCAGCATTTTCTGAGTACGGTGAAGGGTACATTCGTATTTCTTATGCTTATAGTATGGAAATGCTGAAAGAAGGCTGTGACCGTTTAGAAACGTTTATACAACAAAAAAACTAAGAGGGGATTTCTCCTCTTAGTTTTTTACATCCACACTATTTTTTCTTCTCTTTCCAACCATCTCTTATGATTAAAAATCCAAATAATACAACTGTTATCCAGCCAATTAACGTTATAACATATTGAATGAAATTGATTAGTCCATCTAATGCATAAATAGAAAAATAATGAAAACCTGTTGTTAATGATTGATCCATTACCCCAGCAAGCAGTGTCCATAACCAACCAACAATAACCACAAAGAAATACTTCATTGATTTATCCATCTTCTTCACCTCCTGTCTATTATTGTATGCTTACCATACAACTTAGCTCTGGGCGAGAAGACTACATCTATAATTATTTCATTTCACAATTTGTTTCAATTAATCTTATCTATACATTACTATCTTCGATTCTATTTCAATAGTTCATTGCATGTTTGACGTTTCACCAATTTATGCGGAATAATAATACATTTTGGTGAAGTTTCACAATGCTCAACTTTATCAACTAAATATCTCGCAGCTTCGTAGCCCAACTGATAAATATTTACATCGACCGTTGTTAATGGTGGATTTGCTATTTCAGATAATAATACATTATTAAAACTAACAATAGAGATATCTTTCGGCACGGAAATTCCCTTTTCCGATAAAGCACTTAATACACCTAATCCAATTAAATCATCCGTTGCAATAATAGCTGTTGGCTGTGCATCAAGTGTTATAAGTTCTTCTACCGCTTTTTGACCACTTTCTCGTAAAAAACCAAGATTTAAAACATACTCAGCTGGCAAAGAAATATCAGCTAATTTTAATGCATCGGCCATTCCAGCGAGGCGATCTTTCGTAACGAGTAAATCCGAGTCACCACCGATAAAAGCAATTCGTTTATGCCCAAGTGAAATTAAATATTCCGTTACTTCTCGTGCGGCTGCATAGTTATCATTATCGATATATGTAATCTCTTCTTTTCGTTCATATGGTTTCCCAATGAGAACAAATGGGAAATTTTGCTCGTGTAAATATTCTAAAATACGGTCATTCATACGGGAATATAAAAGAATAATGCCACCAATTTGTCTTCCTTGCACCATTTTCACAACACCATTAAAAATCTCTTCTTCCGTTTCTCCCGTTGACATATACAATGAATATTCTTCTCCATGTGCAAATGAGCTAATTCCTCGAATAACTTCTGGGAAAAATGGATTTTGAAACGCTTTACTCGCAGAGCTTGGCATAACAAGTCCAATCGTTTTTGTTGTTTGATTTGCAAGACTTCTCGCATTTAAATTCGGGTGATATCCTAATTCAGCCATCACTTTACGAACGCGTCGTTTTGTTTTCTCACTAATGCTTGGATTATCAGCAATTACACGTGAAACCGTAGAAGGAGCAACATTTGCTTTTTTTGCCACGTCTTTAATTGTAACTGTCATAAATTTGTTCCTCCTCTCTTTTTTATCTACATAATTTATACAAGTTACCTCTATTTTTATCCCGCTATTGACAGACAGTAAGCTCCCCACTGATGGAAGTTTCACTTTATTCCATTCATAAAAAGTTCTATTAATGTAAATCTATATCTATATTCTCCCTCTTCATGTATTGTAAGGGATAGAACCTTATTTTCCTATACTATATACTATTTTTTAAAAATTTACCCTGTTCTTATGTTATCTAAACCGATATTCCTATAAAAAAGATACATGGGACATAATGTCCTCTTCCCCCAACTGTTAAACCAGAAATAAAGTATTTTTGCAAAGATAAAGATAAAAATAAAGTTGAAATTGGTATCGCAATTCATGCTGGACCACCACCATTAAACAGATAAATAATACTGAAATTATTTAAGTTGAATGTATATTGCGTAATTGAAATTGTATGAAGCTGTCACACCGTCAACTGTAGTAGCTTCATACAATTCATCTGAAATCGATTGCAATATAATCTTATAAAAGGGGATATCAAAGGGGGACTTTCTATATGTTCAAAGAAGCAATATACCATAGGCCAAAAGATAATTACGCATACGCTTACAATGAAAAAACACTTCATATTCGGCTACGTACGAAAAAAAACGACGTAGATGTAGTATCCTTCATTTATGGTGATCCATATGAATGGCAAGATGGGAAATGGTTAGCAAAAAAAATACTAATGAAAAAGAGTGGCTCTACGGATTTATTTGATTATTGGTTTGTATCAATTGAACCGAAATTTAAGCGTTTACGATACGGATTCGAACTGAAAAGCAGTACTGAAACTATCGTTTATACAGAAAAAGGCTTTTTCTCTGAAGCACCTACCGACGACGTTGGCTATTACTTTTGCTTCCCATTTATACATAAAAAGGATGTTTTTACAGCTCCCCCATGGGTGAAAGATACAGTATGGTATCAAATTTTTCCAGAACGATTTGCTAATGGAGATTGTACATGTAATCCAGCAAACACTCTTCCTTGGGGCAGTGCAGATCCAACTGCAACAAATTTTTTTGGCGGAGATTTCGCCGGCATTATGAATCACCTTGATTACCTTGTAAAGCTTGGTATTTCCGGCATTTACTTTACACCAATCTTTACGGCACACTCTAATCATAAATATGACACGATTAACTATATGGAAATCGACTCTCAATTTGGGACGAAAGAAACATTTCAGAAGCTTGTGGAATCATGTCATCAACGCGGTATAAAAATTATGCTAGATGCCGTTTTTAATCATAGTGGATACTTTTTCGATAAATTTCAAGATGTTCTTGAAAAAGGAGAACATTCTTCCTACAAAGACTGGTTTCACATTCATGAATTTCCAATTGCAACAGAACCTTTACCTAATTATGATACATTTGCTTTCACTCCGTATATGCCAAAACTAAATACCACTCATCCGGCCGTAAAAGAATACTTACTAGAAGTAGGACGTTATTGGGTGCGAGAGTTTCACATTGACGGTTGGCGACTTGATGTAGCGAATGAAGTGGATCATAGCTTTTGGCGTGAATTCCGCAGTGAAGTGAAGTCGATCAATCCTGATATCTATATTTTAGGAGAAATTTGGCATGACGCTCTTCCTTGGCTACAAGGTGATCAATTTGATGCCGTCATGAGTTATCCTGTTACAAATGCTCTTCTTTCTTATTTTGCAAATGAAACCATTCGGGCAAATGAATTTATGCACAAAATTACCGAATTTTTGCATTCATATCCTATGAATGTAAACGAAACTGCTTTTCATCTATTAGACAGCCACGATACACCGCGGATTCTAACAACCTGTAAAGGCAATAAAGAAAAAGTAAAATTACTTTATGTATTCCATCTCTCTTTCATCGGTTCACCATGTATTTATTACGGTGATGAAGTTGGAATGGACGGGGGGATGGACCCAAGTTGCCGAAAATGTATGGTCTGGGATGAAGACAAACAAGATAAAGAATTATTTCAACATATACAAACATTAATTTCACTGAGGAAACAATATAAAGCTTTTGGTGGACACGGTTCATTTCAGTGGATTGAAGCCAATAACAAACACAATTATATTTCTTATACAAAAACATACGGAAAAGAAACGATATTATTTGTTTTAAATCCAACAAATAATAAAATTACAGCTCCTATTCCTTTTGATATCGCTGGCAAAAAAATTGTAAATCTGTATACAAAAGAAGAGTTTTCCGCTGAAACAAACTTATTACAAGTTACACTTCTAGCACATGGATTTACCATTTTGAAATGGTAAAATTAACAAGACTTGTGCAAAAAAATTACGCAAGACATACTTTTACACACGATGATCAGATTAAGTGTGCTTTTGATATGAACAAAGCACACTTCTTTGACGTAAAAAATGAAAAATACATTCGCTAAATAAAAAAAAACCGTCCACGTATAAATGGAGGGCGGTTTTCGACTTATTATACTAAAGCTTCTATTGTATGAAGTGACTGTTCTTTTGTACTGATAACACCAAAAATAGGTAGATCACTCACTCTCACTTCTTCTTGCTGTTCCATAAAAGATGACCTCAACTGTTTTATTTCTATCCAGACGTCATTTATACAAAGCGCATTGGAATCGTTCTCTTTTTCATAAGAAAAAATTGGATCTATTTTATATAATCCCGCATTATTAAACAACATATCAATTCTGTTATAGGTTTTAATTGCAACTTCTAAAACATGCTGCCAATCACTTTGCTTACTCATATCGTGAGTAATAAAAAATGCCTCTCCACCTAAACCTACAATTTCCTCCACTGTTGCTTGTCCGTTTTCCTCATCAATATCTGTCACAATTACCTTTGCACCTTGCCCTGCCAACAAAAGAGCCGTGTTACGGCCAATGCCGATGCCTCCACCGGTTACAACGACAACCTTTCCTGCTAGCTTCATCGTCATTACCCCTTCTGGTTAGTCTTACCGTCATACAGTATACTCCTTTTTTCGAAGCATCCGCAAGCAGGAAAAGATAAGTATGTATAATATAATCGTCCACTTTCGAATTTTCTCTTTTTTCTTACTATTACACTGATCAAAAACTCGACCAATAAAAATAAGAATCCCCAAAAATAATAAAGTGAAACTTCCATCAGTGGAGAGTTTTTTCATCTCCCACTGATGGAAAGCCCGCCCAATTGGACTTTTGTGGGCAGTTATCCCCCACCTATCTTCCTTGCTTCTTACTCAATCTTGAGGTGGGGGTTTTACTGCCCGCGAATAGCGGGATAAATTTTCTCCTGTCATTTCGCTCCCTCACAATATGAAGAAACATGAACTCTTTATTATAAATAAATTTTTACTGAATTTTCAGTCCATTTTTTGTAAAAAAAGCGCGCCTTTCCATGACGCGCCATCAATATGGAGGGTACTATATAGGAGATGCCTGTCCTATATGAATTCTATTATACCAATTAAATATATCGAATTTTGTAAAAATTTAGATTGAATAGAAATATTTTTATAACTTTTGTTAATTTTTATTCAGTAATTTCCTATTTAACTAGACTCCATGGCATCCTCCATTGTACTGGAAAAATCTTTAATGTTAGTATAACTAGTTCTTCCACATGAAATATTACTAGAATTTATGTAATATCGAAACATTCCCCCTGCACCAAATTATACAAATTAATTTTTTTCAAATAAAAAAGAGAAGTAACCACTTCCCTTTCTCTACACAGCACTGATAACTTTCGTTTTTACTATAAGATCATGAAAACCACGATTATCACTTCTCATCAACATCATGTATATATTACATATCACCGGAATTCCGAGAAATAAAATATTCGGTACTAACAATACAATAAATCTCATTGTTAATGTTCCTAACGTTAACTTTTCACTTGTAAGCGATACAAGTTTTGTACGTGTAACTTTTTTCCCTAGTGTATTTCCATTCCAAATAAATGGTAGAATAATAAAATAAAGTGCCATTAATAAAAATGAAAGCCCAAGGTCATAACGGATGTCTCCTGAACTCACATTAAAACGATTCAAAATTGCTTTATAGTTTCCTGTTGTAATTGCGACAATGGCACCATACGAAACAGAAATGAAAAACATATCAATCATTGCAGCAGCTATACGGTTTATAACAATCACTGGTTGATGTATTTTCAGCTTCATGTTGTGTCGACTCCTTTTTTCTATCCTTTATTAACCGTTTCATCGTATCATGTCTAAAAACAGTTGTAAACAACTCATAAATTGGTGTTTTATTTTCTTTTCCTGTAAAATATGTAACAATCACATGTCCAAAGGAGGAGCTCATATTGAAACGATTCATCATCGTGTGCTCTCTCATATTTTTAACTAGCTGTACAACAGATTTTAATCCATCTCATTACAGCGTTGGGGATGAATATGAGCTCACTAAAGTTTCAGGTAATGCACTAGAACTTTTCCCTAAAGCAGACGCCTTGTACGCCTCTCAATATATTCCACCAGAAATTGTAGAAATCGCTTGGAACGACACTTATATCTTAGCAAAACAAATAGAGAAAACAGATGACCCTAATAACCCTGATGCTTCTGTTACTAATCGAGCGACAGAAAATTATTGGATTATCGATTTAAAAAATAACCGCCGATTTGGCCCTTATACAAAAAAACAATTTGAAGAACAAAAACAAGAATTTCGTATCCCTAAACAACTTCAATTACAGAATGTAAACACTTACTTTACAAAAGAAAAACAACAACCCTAAAAAAGGTCAAATGATATACTTCATTTGACCTTTTTATCTGTATTTTCTTTATAAAACAACATTCTATAAACAATGGTTCCAAACATAATACACAATAATGATAGTGACGCCTGTTGAATCGATACAATATGCAGTTGTAAAATGCTTTGAACACTATCATTATAACGATAATATTCCCATCCGTATAAAAAGACGAATACGATGATGAGTATATAAATCTTATGTTTATAGAAATAATGTGCGATACCCATTCCAAATCCAAATAGTACTCCTACATATACAACTTCATATAGAAGATGAGTAAGCGATAGGTGCTCAATTCGTTGTAACATATATAATAACCCCATTTGGAAGAAAACAGCTATAATAACCCCGGCCAAAACCGTGAACAGTCTCACGGATTGTCTCTCCTTTCACTCTATTCACTTCATTATATTCACGAAGTAATAAAACGAGCAGGCCGTTGCCGGGAATTGTATTATATGAAAAGAGTTTGTATATCTTTGCAACCGTATGCGATTTCTTTTATGTATAATTCTTCAATATCTTTCTTATCTAAAAAAGAAGCTTGTAACGCTTCATAAAAATATTTAGACGGATTGTTGGCTACTACCCAAACAAGCATAGAACGATATCCGTTCTTATATAAATCTGCCGCCACCGCTTTTATCAATCTTTTTCCAAGTTTGTTACGCTGATATGCTCGTAAAATATATATCGCATATAACTCTCCGTCATACTCATAAATACCAGTTCGCTCTCTCCCACCATCTGCAAAACCAATTATTTTCCCATCAATTGTTTTGGCAACATAAAACATACGACTGCTGCTTCTGCAATATTTGTTTCCACAATGCTTCTCGTTTCTCATATGATTTTTTATCTAACACTTCTTTTGGCATAATACCTTCATATGTTTCTCTCCAACTATCAACATGAACACGTGCAAGTTCTTTTGCATCTTGTAGATTAGCTTTGACAATATACATGATATTTACTTCTCTCTGTTTTGATTATATTCTCGTTTCATCGTTATAACAGCACCGCAATTTTTACATACTTCCACTTCTGTTGTCATTTCTACAAGCGAAACAATAGAATTTCCAACATTACTTTCTATATACGGTAACATAGTGCCTGTTTCTATTTCTTTATTACCACATACGTAGCATCCCTTCTGCATTTTCATTTCCCTCCTAAACGCTATATGTATATAAATTCTCTACAAAACGACATATTTCCTGTCCTACTAACAATTAAGAAAAAACCATTTCACTGTTATAGTGAAATGGTAAATGTTTGTGGTTCTGCTATTTTCTCATGTGTATCGCCTGTTGTAAGTACATCTGTTGTAAAAGAAACCGTTTTTACTTTTTCATGATTATCACTTAGTAAAAGTCCAATTAATCCTTCTCTTATTTCTCCAGGACTATAATTCTCTCTCGATACACTTTTTGTACCAACAAGCGTATCTTCTGCATATAAGAAGTTTTGCTTTGGCACATGAAATTGTTGCGTTTCATTTACAGTTACATCATTCATAGAAAAGAACTGCATCTCTTTGTCACCTGTATTTTCAACCTTATATGTAATTTCAACATATTTAGCAGTATCACCAATATCTTGTCCGCTTAATGAGGCATACCATTCTGCTTCTGCTTGGTCCATTGTCTTACCTAAAAGACGTTGTACTTCTTCTGGGCTTAGTTTTGTATACATTTTCAACGACTCTTTTGTTTCCTCTTCCATATTCGATAGTGTAATAACTCTCACATTTTCTACATAGATTTTCATCGTTCCAACTGTAAATGTTTCATTTACATGTTTGATTTGTTCTAATTTTAGAGTACCCCAATTTTTTTCTTTGATCTCTTGCCCTACTTTTGTTAATTGTATGCCGCCGTATTCATTCGTTTCTGGAATGGCCTGTTTCTTCGGCTGCTTCACTTTTTCTTGCTGAGCACAACCACTTAAAACAATAACAAAACTACACAAAATGCAAAATACGTTCCATATTTTCATTGTCTTACTCCTATCATTACATGCTATGAAACAACCATAAAATATTAAATATAATTATAATAATTATTTTCTTTCTAAATATAATGTAAAACTTCTTTCATTAAGAGCTAGTTGAAGCAATCGGACTTTTATGGGCAGTTATCCCAAACCTATCTTCTTCGCTTTTCTCTGAATCTTGAGGTGGGGGCCTTACTGTCCGCGAATAGCGGGATAAACAAATGATATAGCTCTTTATTATTACACTTCAACTTAGAACAATGCAATACAGAACTAAAAAGACCCTATATTTAATGTCCTACCCAGATATAACTACGTATTGCTTACATTAGGAAAAAATACAAGAAGTTACTTTAGAAGAAACGAAGTATTATCAAACGGTGGAACTCTTTTTGAAGATCGAGGGAGACTATTTCAAACAGAGATAAAACCAGCTAATGAACACATTAGCTGGTTTTTGTCTCTTATAATGCTTCTATAAATAACGCTGCTCCCATGCCTCCGCCGACACAGAGAGAAGCAATGCCTTTTTCTAGTCCTTGTCTTCTTAATTCATGAATCAAACTTACTGTAATACGTGCACCTGTACATCCAATTGGATGTCCAAGACTAATTCCACTACCATTTACATTCACTTTTTCGCGATTTAAACCTAATTCTTTTTCTACTGCTAAATATTGTGCAGCAAATGCTTCATTAATTTCAAATAAATCCGCATCGTTTACTGACCAATTTACATTTTCCAGCCCTTTTCGAATCGCTGGCGCTGGACCGATTCCCATAATTTTAGGATCTACACCTGCTACAGAGTATCCAACGATTCTAGCTAACGGTTGCAGTCCTTTTTCTTTCGCTTTTTCTTCACTCATTAATACTAACGCTGCACTTCCGTCATTAATACCCGATGCGCTTCCTGCAGTTACTGTGCCATCCTTACGAAAAGCTGCCTTTAAACCCGAAAGTTTTTCTAACGTTATATCCGTACGAGGATGTTCATCTTTGGAAACAACAATCTCTTTTCTGCGTTCCTTTATCGTAATCGGCACAATTTGCTCATCAAAATAGCCCGCTTCGATTGCATGAATGGCACGTTGATGACTTAACACCGCTACTTCATCCTGTTCTTCACGAGAAATTTCATATTGCTCAGCAAGATTTTCAGCAGTTTCACCCATCATAATATGATTTGTTGGATCTTCTAGCACTTCCCACACCATATCACGAATTTCTCCATGTTGTAGTCGTTGTCCCCAGCGGTTCTCTTTTAATACATATGGACTAGAGCTCATCGCTTCTACTCCACCTGCAACAACAACATCACTTACACCTAATTGAATTTGCATTGCTGCTGAAATTAATGCCTGCATACCTGAAGCACATTGACGCTGAATTGTGTAACCTGTAACTGTATCAGGAAATCCCGCCATAAGAGCTGCTGTTCTTGCTGTATTTGCCTCATCCGTTCGTTGAATACAGTGACCTAAAATCACTTCATCTACTTCGTGCGGCAAAACACCGCCTCTTTTTACAGCTTCCTGCAATACAGGAACCATTAGTTCAGTCGGTTTTACATTTTTGAACGCTCCTCCAAATGTTCCAATTGGCGAACGAACTGCAGCTGTGATGACTACATTGTGCATCGTGTACTTGCTCCTCTCCTATGTATCCTAGTAGATTTTTGGATGGAATAACATAAGATGTATATCTATATCTATTATATTACGAGGTAACTAAAAAATCAAAAAATTTGATATAATAAAAAAATAGAAAGAAGGTTCACTCTCCTCTCTACTCTGTTAATGCCAATAAAAATTTTTGAAGAATTTTTTCTGTTGTTGTATTTAATTTCGGTAACTTATCAATCGGAAAATATTGAACCTCTAACCCTTCTTTATCACATTCTATTTCACCATATACGCGATGTGCTTGGAATACATTGATTACATTATAAATTTCGTCTCCATGCGGATAACGATAATATAATTCCTGCCCAGAAAGCACCCCAAGAAATTGTAAGGAATCTGCTTTTAAACCTGTTTCTTCTCTTAATTCTCTCTCTGCTGTTTCTTCAATTGTTTCTCCTAACTCCATTGCTCCTCCTGGCAATCCCCAATCATAGGTATCAGAACGAAGTTGTAATAATACTTCATTCTTTTCATTTAAAACAATAATTGCTGAGCCTACTATAATGAGTGGTTTTGTTCCAACTAATTCCCTTAGTTCTTGTATATACCCCATTATCTAAATCCCCTTTCTTTTCCCTCTCCTATCATAGCAAAATTCCTTCTTTATTTGTTTGATGCATATAAAAATATTTTCATAACAAAAAAGAAGCTAACTTACGTTAGCCCCTTTTTTACTTACTATCTAGCCTATACGGCTCTCATATTTCACTTCTTCAAATGCTTTTTCAATTTTTTCATCTCGATAATGTACGTATGTAAAACGTCCTAATTCTACTAAACGCGCAATTTCACGTAATGCTTTTGCTTGTTCATACTCTTGTTTTATGGAGACATGAACATAAAACTTCATAAGCGGGTGTTCATACAAAGGTTCGCCTACCTCCACATATACATTTTCTACCCCTTGTACAACTTGAACATAACTCGCAAACTGATAAACAGCCTCACGATCTGAAACAATTTTAAATGTATACATGTTTTTTCCCCCTTTTCTTTTTACTATAACAAAAATCAGATAAATAAACGTGTCGAAGTTTGACTATTTTCTGACTTTTTTCAATCAATTTTTCCGACCAACACACAGCTGCTAATAAATTGAAACTTCCATCCACGGGGTGCTTTCCCCCACTGTTGGAAAGCTCTCACCACTTGGGCACATGCCAGCAGTTAGTCCTCACCTGTTTTCTTCGCTTCTCTGAATCTTGAAGTGGGACCGCAAATAGCGGGATAAAGTGAAATTCCCATCAGCGAAGGAATAAAGTGAAACTTCCATCAGTGGAGAGTCTTTTCATCTCCCACTGATGGTTAGTTGAGCCAATCGAGCTTTTACGGGCAGTTATCCCTCACCTAAATTCTTTGCCTCTCTATGAATCTTGAGGTGGGGGATCATACTGCCCGTTAATGCGGGATAAACAAGTAATTCCAAAGAAAGCACTCATAATCGCTACATTTCCAATCATCTCATTACATACAATACCACCACTTAAAAATCCAGCGGCAAGGGTAGGGTACTACATATACGTAATTTGATGTTGTGATTTCTCATAAATCAGCCTAATGTAAATATAATAATTTCGTATAAACTTATGTTGTAACATGATAAAAACCCCCCTAAATGATAGTTAATTTGTCCATACACATTCTCTCTTTTCACATAAAGTATCCTATAGATATTTTTTATAGTTTCTAAAGGAGAGGGTATTGTTGTCTTTTTATTATTATGATCGTTGTCGAAGAAAATCCCAATGCAATGACAATCAATCTGAATCAAATGAATACGTTACAAAAAAGCAGACACAAAATCAATCTGATTCAAATGATGACCTTCCAAAAAAGCATACACACAATCATAATGTCGCTCAAATTTCAGATAGTGGAAATTCCCGCGTAAGTTTAAATGTAGACTCTGATTTAGATTCTGAAACAGCTTCTTCGAATCGGCAGTCTACCGATGTAGATTCTGAAACAGCTTCTTCAAATCGGCGGTCTACTGATGTAGAACAGAATCAGGGGCAAGGACAATCACAAGGACAAGGGCCGTTGAATACAGATATTACAAATCAATTATTAACGGCTTTACTTCCATTTTTAACAAATGCATTAAATAATGCCACTCAATCCCCACAAAATAACGTTAATCCAAATTACAATAACCAAAACTACAATAATCCAAATTACAATAACCAAAACTACAATAATCCAAATTACAATAATCCAAATTACAATAACCAAAACTACAATAATCCAAATTACAATAACCAAAACTACAATAATCAAAATTACAATAATCAAAATTACAATAATCGAGATATATATGATTAGGCTACTAACCGTAGCCTATTCTTATAAGGAGGTTTTATCATGCTGCCAAATGGCTCAAATATTTCAAACAGCGGAAATTCCCATGTTACTGTAAACGTAAACGTCGATACAAGCTCCATTGCCTATGCGATGATGTGCTATTGGCACACGAGCGGTATGATTACGGATGAACAATTTACTCATATGCTAGCAAATTTCAGCAATTTACTTAACAACGATGATAATATGCTTCCGCAACTTTTATCAAATAAAGAATATTCCCCCTACCTAAATCGTTCAAAAAATACTGTAGATACATTAAAAACATTTCTCCCTCCTTTTTTCAATCGTTAAAGATATTTTCTTTTTTATCTCATCAGAAAAATTCACTATATTTGAGGTGTCTCATATGTGCCCTTACGTTAACATATGTGTTTACATTGCTCCTGGAGCGAATATTGATAAAGACCGGATTGCTAGAGATATTACAATTGCCGAATATATTTGGCATCCTATCGCATTTCAAATTGAAGATATCAGCACATTAGATGAATCATATCGTTTTAATGACGGTGAAATTAGCTACATGTCTTCACTAAAATCACAACCAAAACTGACTTCCTTATTTGCTGAATGTACCAAACTTGCATCGCAAAGTGATATTTATATTTGTTATATCGGTAGTGATTATTTTCAAGAACAAGCTGTTATCGCTTGTGCCTATTCTTTATCAACTAATAAACAAATTAAAGGTTATATCGTATTAACAAACGCCGCTTCAGCTTCGAAGAACATGTACACACTTGCACACGAAATTGGTCATATTTTATTCACGCGCCGTGTACAGGACAAGCTTACAAATACAGATCCCGAATGTCCAAACGGTTCCGAGCACCATCCTTCTCCCACAAACCTTATGCATTACATCATTCCTACCCCTCATAAATCACAAATAGATTCCTTATTAACAAATACCCAGAGAAAATTAGCTTTAAAAAGTCCCTTATTGCGCAAAGAAAAAAAGTAACCGTTGCAGTTACTTTTTCTTTGCAAATATTAAAATATTAATCTAACTACAAAACCAATACAGAAAGAAGAAAAACAAAAAAATGAAGGATTTCCATCCTTATTTCTCTAAATAGAGCAATAGAGCTAACTATATTTATGAAGGAGATGGAATCGAAAATGTTTAGAAATCGTGTTGTATTTTTAACAGGTGCTGCAAGCGGAATTGGATACGAAATGGGAAAAGCCTTTGCAAAAGAAGGCGCAACTGTAATGATTACAGATCGTTTAGAAGACAAGGTACAAGAGGCAGCTAGACAATTACAGAATGAAGGATATAAAGTGTTTGGAATGAAATGTGATGTAACAGTAGAACAAGAGATTGCACAAGCTATTTCTGAAACAATTACACGTTTTGGTTCACTTGATATATTAATTAATAACGCAGGTATGCAATACGTTTCCCAAATTGAAGATTTTCCAACTGAAAAATTTGAAATGCTTATTAAGATTATGCAAATTGCACCGTTTATCGCGATAAAACATGCTTTTCCTATTATGAAAAAACAAAAATACGGACGCATCATTAATATAGCTTCTATTAATGGTCTTGTTGGATTTGCTGGAAAATCTGCATATAACAGTGCCAAACACGGAGTAATTGGGCTCACTAAGGTAGCAGCATTAGAAGCTGCCGAGCATGGTATTACAATAAATGCACTTTGTCCTGGCTATGTTGATACGCCTCTTGTTCGCAACCAACTTCAAGATTTAGCGATAACAAGAGATGTCCCACTTAAACATGTATTAGAAGATGTAATTTACCCGCTTGTACCTCAAAAAAGATTGCTCAGCGTAGAAGAAATTTCAGACTACGCCTTATTTTTGGCAAGTGAAAAAGCGAAAGGCATTACAGGACAAGCTGTTGTCATTGATGGTGGTTATACCGCACAGTAAAATTCAACAAATTTTTCTTCTATTAAAGATATATAAAACGGATTGTGCCTTGACTACACAATCCGTCTTCATCACATATTTTATCCCGCTACTTTTAGGCAATAAGCCCCCTACTTATGGAAGTTTCGCTTTATTTTGGAGCTTCATATCTTTGCATCTGCTTTGGTAACTTCTCAATCGCGACAATAACACTATCTAACTTACTTTCAATTCTATGCAGTAAGTATAGTGTAACAACAATTGGAAAGCCAACATTGCCAATAACCGATATCCATTCCTCCATAGTCTCTCCTCCTTTCTTATTATAAATAAGTGCGACTCCAAAAAAGTGGTAAATAAAAACAAGCTAAATCATTTTAGCTTGTTTTCCAAATATCTTTGCGAATACTTTTCCAGACACCTTCAATTGTAGTTAATGCCTTATATCCAACAATAGTCGGCAACTTCGTTTGATTCAAAAGAGCGATGGAGTTTCCCTTCCAATTAAAAGAATGAGGTACTGCCACGCTTACACTCATGCTTTTACTTCCTTACCCAAAACAATAGAATTAAATAAGATATGGAACAAACGTGCATCTGCATTTTCTGTTTTATGT
The DNA here is from genome assembly GCF_002582035.1 of Bacillus pseudomycoides. Classification (GTDB taxonomy): domain Bacteria; phylum Bacillota; class Bacilli; order Bacillales; family Bacillaceae_G; genus Bacillus_A; species Bacillus_A pseudomycoides_B. Next base: position 75,551 of record NZ_NUQE01000022.1, on the reverse strand, counting down.
AGAAGTAATTTTCTTCCTAACCGTAATGCGTGTCTTTTTGCTTGTAACCGTATTTCTTTTTGAGAAATCTCATCTAAATCTGCAACATGCGCTAAACCAATTGTACGGCGAATGATCTCACATCCTGCAAATCCAACTGCATCAGTGAAAATATTATTTAGCACAATTGGTAGCCATTGCTTTTCTCTTGTATACGGTTCTACACTTTCGAGCATCCATAACCTAGTAAATGATTCTACGAAAACATTCCATGTTTGCTCAATATGATAAAATAATACGCTGCGTTTGTTTTCTTCACGCGACAGTGCATTTAATAATAAATTCGCAATAAATTGGCCTAGATCAAACCCTAACGGACCAAATGTCGCAAATTCTGGATCAATCACTTTCGTTTCTGAAGATGATGAAAATATACTTCCCGTATGTAAATCACCGTGAATTAATGATTCTTTTCGCGTCAAAAATTTATACTTACACTGCGCCACTTGTAGCTTCAAATTTTTATCACACCAAAGTTCGTCAACAACATCCTGTAATTCTTCTTCATACTCATTTGTTTCATAATTTGCAAATGGATCAGTAAATACAAGATCCTCTGTAATCTTACATAAATCAGAGTTTACAAACTGACTTTCTAGCACTCTTTTTTCTTCTGCTTGTAGTCCGAAATTGGATGTGTAAAAAAGAACATGAGCTAAAAAACGCCCAATATGTTTGGATAATAACGGATAATCTTCCCCGTTTATCAATCCTTTTCTCGTTATCATTAATGCTGATAAATCTTCTATAGCACTAATCGCTAATATTTCATCGTGCCCATATACTTTCGGTACATACTCTGGTACGTACCTTGTAAAGAGTTGTAATGCATGACTTTCAATGGTTGCACGGCGTAAAGATAGCGGCCAACTTTCTCCTACTACCTTTGCATATGGAAGAGCTTGTTTAAGAATCAATCCCTTCTTCCCATCATGTAACCGAAACACATAATTTAAATTTCCATCACCAATTTCTTCACAAGTAACTACTGCCTTTTCTGAAAAATAATCATTTTCTTTCGCATATGTAACGGCTGTTTCTTCTGTTAATTTTTTATATCCCACTCTAATTCCCCCTTACTATATTGGGGTTTTTCATCATAAGAAAAACCCCTTTCGATGACGAAAGAGGTTTGAAGATTCACTTCTCCCCTCTTATCTATCAGAAAGTCAATCTTTCTGTTGGAATTAGCACCGTGCCTTACTAGGCGCAAATTATGCGCCCCATTTTACAATGGTATTACGGTCGGTTGCTGGGCTTCATCGGGCCAAATCCCTCCACCTGCTCTTGATAAGAGTATATATAGTTGTCTGAATTTTTTAGTTTCTGTTGTTGACTATACCAAGAATAAAAATTGTTTGTCAATACTTTTTCATTTGTACAATTCTGGACGGCGATCAAAAAAAACAGGAATCCCTTTACGCACTTCAGAAATCTTCTTTACATCTAATGTTCCATACAAAATCATTTCTGTTTCATCTGCCTCATTTACGACTTCTCCCCAAGGATCAATAATAAGCGAATGGCCTGCAAATACATTATTCGAGTCGCGTCCAGCACGATTGCACGCTACAACATAACATTGATTTTCAATCGCCCTTGCTTGAAGTAATAACCGCCAATGCGCTAAGCGAACAAGTGGCCACTCTGCTACAACGAATAATACAGTTGTCCCTTGTGCAGCATGAACACGTATCCACTCTGGAAAACGAATATCGTAACAAATTGTTCCTGCACATGGCATATCCTCTAATAGAAAATGTCCAGTTTCATTTCCAGCAATTAAATATTTATGCTCATCCATCAGTTGAAACAAGTGCACTTTACTATATTCAGCCACAATTTCCCCACTTCGATTGCTAATATACATTGTATTTGTAACACCTTTCTCTGCTTGCTTAGCAATCGATCCTCCAACAATATTTACACAATTTTGCTTACTCCACATGGATAATAGCTGTTTCGTGTATTTCCCATCTAGATCAGCAATTTCAGCAAGTCGATCCAAATCATAACCTGTTGTCCATAGCTCTGGTAATACAATAACGTCTGGCTTTTCCTTTATTGCTTCGTTTATTTTTTTCTCAGCATGTTCTATATTTTTCTCTACATCTCCAAAAGTGATATCCATTTGAATACAAGCAATTTTCATTGATTTCTCCCTACTCCCTTTTTATTTTTTCCTTTACAAAAAGTTGAAAAGATTATATCATTTGTCACTATAATTGCAACAATTTTCAAAAGAGGTGGAAAGTATGAAACATTTTCAACCTTCCGAGCTACTAACATCATTACCAACACAATTTTTCGCTACACTTGTCACAAAAGTCAACAAAGCCATGCAAGCCGGCCATGATGTTATTAACTTGGGACAAGGAAATCCAGATCAACCAACGCCAGCGCATATCGTAACAGCACTACAGCGTGCAGCAGAACAACCCATTCATCATAAATATCCGCCATTTCGCGGACATGAAAGCTTAAAAGAAGCTGTCGCTACGTTTTATGAGCGTGAATACGGTGTACAGTTAAATCCTAAAACAGAAGTAGCTGTTTTATTTGGCGGCAAAGCTGGACTAGTTGAATTACCGCTTTGTTTTACAAATCCAGGTGATACCATTCTCGTTCCTGATCCCGGTTATCCTGATTATTTATCAGGTGTTACCTTAGCGAAAGCACAACTTGCAACAATGCCATTATTAGCAGAAAATCATTTTTTACCTGATTATACAAAGATTGATTTACAAACTGCTGACCAAGCAAAATTAATGTTTTTAAACTATCCGAACAACCCAACAGGAGCCATTGCAACAACAGAATTCTTCGAGGAGACTATATCGTTTGCAAACAAACATAACATTTTAGTTTGTCATGACTTCGCATATGGTGCCATTGGTTTTGACGCTAAAAAGCCGATTAGTTTCTTACAAGTTGATGGAGCAAAAGATATTGGTATTGAAATTTATACGTTATCCAAAACATATAATATGGCAGGGTGGCGCATTGCATTTGCCGTTGGTAATGAAAAGGTCATTGAAATGATCAACTTATTACAAGATCATATGTACGTCAGTATGTTTGGTGCCGTACAAGAAGCTGCTCGCGAAGCGTTATTAAGTCGGCAAACTTGCGTAGATGAATTAGTAAAGCGCTATGAATCTCGAAGAAATGCTTTCATTACTGCTTGTCGTTCTATTGGCTGGAATGTAGTTGCACCAAAAGGATCTTTTTTCGCATGGCTTCCAGTTCCAGATGGATATACATCAGAGCAATTTGCTGACGTACTATTACAGCAAGCACATGTCGCGGTCGCTCCAGGCATCGGCTTTGGTGAACACGGTGAAGGCTATATTCGCGTTGGCTTATTACATACAGAAGAACGCCTTCATGAAGCGATTTATAGAATTGAGCAATTAAAAATTTTCTAAAAATATTGACAACATAAAAATTCTCTGTCAGAATTCAGTTATCAAAAATATTAAAACATTTCCGAATACTTCTTATCAAGAGCAGGTGGAGGGACGAGCCCGATGAAACCCGGCAACCGATCTACATTGTGTAGGCACGGTGCTAATTCTCGCAGCATTAAGCTGACAGATAAGGAGCTGGTTGTAAAAAAACCTCTCCTTAGCTGAGAGGTTTTTTTATTCAACTAGGAGGTTATGAAAATGAGCGGAATAACAGCGACATATTTAATTCATGATGATTCTCAAAATTTAATTCAAAAGGCAGAGCAAATTGCTCTCGGTTTAACAGTTGGTTCGTGGACACACTTACCTCAATTACTACAAGAGCAATTAAAACACCATAAAGGTTCAGTGATTAGCGTAGAAGAATTAGAAGATAATGAAAAAATAAATATATACCTTGATAAAAAAGTAAAACGCGGTCTTATTAAAATTCATTATCCATCTGCTAATTTTAGCACTGACTTACCGGCGATTTTTACAACTGTTTTCGGAAAATTATCACTGGATGGAGAAATTAAATTAATTGATTTGACATTTTCTGATGATCTAAAAGAGCGGTTCCCAGGTCCTAAATTTGGTATCGATGGGATACGAAACACTTTGAATGTTCACGATCGCCCTCTTCTCATGAGTATTTTTAAAGGAATGATTGGCCGTAATATCGGTTATTTAAAAACACAGCTTCGTGATCAAGCAAGCGGCGGTGTAGACATTGTAAAAGATGATGAAATTTTATTTGATAATCCGTTAACACCACTGTCAGAACGCATTCGAGCTGGAAAAGAAGTATTGCAGTCTGTATACGAAACATACGGTCATAAAACGTTATACGCTGTTAACTTATCCGGGCGAACTTATGATTTAAAAGAAAAGGCAAAACAAGCAGTTGCAGCTGGAGCTGATATATTACTCTTCAATGTATTTGCTTATGGACTTGATGTTTTACAAGCTTTAGCGGAAGACGATGATATTTCTATCCCACTTATGGCACATCCAGCAGTAAGTGGAACTTACATAGCCTCTGAATTATACGGATTTTCATCTTCCTTATTGCTTGGCAAACTACTTCGCTATGCGGGTGCAGATTTCTCACTATTTCCATCACCTTATGGAACTGTCGCCTTAAAAAAAGAAGAGACACTTTATTTAGCAAAAGCACTTACAGATGAAAACGAACCATTTAAACGCAGCCTTCCAGTTCCGTCTGCTGGGATTCACCCAGGACTTGTTCCGCTTCTTATTCGCGATTTTGGTCAGCAATGTGTCATTAATGCTGGTGGCGGTATTCACGGACACCCATCCGGCGCACAAGGAGGCGGAAAAGCATTTCGATCTGCCATCGATGCAGTTCAAACAAACACACCGCTTCATACAGTTGATGATTCTTATTTACAGGCAGCCTTACGTTTATGGGGTAATCCTTCTAAAGAGGTGAAGGCATGAGTATTCAAATTTTTTGCGATTTCGATGGCACAATTACAAATAACGATAATATTGTTGCCATTATGGAAAAGTTTGCACCGCCAGAAGCGGAAACAATTAAACAACAAATTTTATCACAAGAACTTTCTATTCAAGAAGGTGTTGGAAAACTTTTTTCTCTATTACCTACAAGTTTACAAAATGAGATTACAGCTTTCATTAAAGAAACAGCAGTCATTCGTACTGGTTTTATAGAATTTGTACAGTTTTTACGAGAGAACAATATCTCACTTTATATCATATCAGGAGGAATGGACTTTTTTGTTTATCCTCTTCTCGAAGGACTTGTTGATTTTGAGCAGATTTACTGTAATACAACTGATTTTTCCAATGAAACAATTCAAGTAAATTGGCCACATCTATGTGATGAGCATTGTGAAAATGAATGTGGTCTTTGTAAATCAACACTTATTCGCAATTTAAGTTCACAGAGTAATTTTAAAATTGTAATCGGTGATTCTATTACAGACTTACAAGCCGCAAAACTTGCTGATAAAGTGTTTGCTCGTGACTTTCTTATTACAAAATGTAAAGAACATCATATTTCTTATACACCTTTTGAAACATTTCATGATATTCAAAACGAAGTAGGGCAAGTGTTGGAGGTGATAAAGTGAAACAGCTATTTCGCCAATGGCAAGAACTAAGTGAACTGAAAAAAGAATTAACGGACCGGAATTGGTTTCCAGCAACAAGCGGTAATATTTCAATAAAAGTGAGTGACGATCCCCTTACCTTTCTCATTACAGCAAGCGGAAGAGATAAAACAAAAACAACACCCGACGATTTTCTATTAGTCGATCACAATGGAAATCCTGTTTTAGAAACAGATTTACGCCCTTCTGCAGAAACATTGTTGCATACTCACATTTATAATCATACAAACGCTGCATGCGTCTTACACGTCCATACAACCGATAATAATGTAATTACAAACGTATACGACAAAGAAGTTGTGCTTTGTAATCAAGAAATTATTAAAGCACTCAATATCTGGGAAGAAGGCGCTTCTATTCGGATTCCGATTATTGAAAATTACGCTCATATTCCAACGTTAGGTGAGAGCTTTCGCAATCATATTTACGAAGATACAGGAGCTGTTTTAATTCGTAATCACGGTATTACAGTATGGGGAAAAGATAGCTTTGATACAAAAAAGAGATTAGAAGCATACGAGTTTTTATTCCAATTTCATATTAAACTGTTATCAATTAAAGGAGGCGTTCAACATGGCACAAATTCGTATTCATGAAGTTAATACTCGTATTGAAAAAGAAATAGAAGTACAACAGTTTTTACAAACTGAAGGTGTTTTGTATGAGAAATGGGATATCACAAAACTTCCTACTCATTTACAAGAAAACTATGCAATAACTGATGAAAGTAAGAAAGAAATTTTAGCTGTGTTCGCGGAAGAAGTTGCTGATGTTTCTAGACGACGCGGCTATCAAACAAGCGATGTTATCTCACTTTCTAACGCAACACCGAATCTAGATGAATTGTTAGTAAACTTTAAACAAGAGCACCATCATATTGATGATGAGGTTCGCTTTATTGTTAGCGGACATGGCATTTTTGCCATTCAAGGAAAAGACGGTCGTTTCTTTGATGTTGAACTTGAACCAGGCGATTTAATTTCGGTTCCTGAAAACACGAGACATTATTTTACACTTCAAGATGATCGTCAAGTTGTCGCAATTCGTATTTTTGTGACAACTGAAGGTTGGGTTCCTATTTACTAAGGTAGTACGTTGAATAAAAGGAATGGATTCCCCTTTTTCTTCTTTTTCTTCCTTTTATTCACTCTACATATATACATCCTCCTATAGACAGGTTTATCTCTATTCAGGAGATAAACCTGCATTTTTTGTTGAATAATTTTTTACAATTTTATGAACATTTTGTGAACTTTTTCTGAATATTCTGTTTAAAATGTGTTATAATACAAATAATAGAAAAAACAAGTGAAATTGTAAAAAGGAGGAAGGGAATATATGGAGTTAATTTTATCCATTCTTTTCGGTGTCGTTTGCGGGTTTATACCTGCTGTTGTGGGGGCTACTATGGAGGAATTAGAAGTTGGCATGATTGGTTTTGTCGCATCTTCTGTAAGCGCTTTATTTTTCGGTTTATATGGTGCAATTCCTGTTAGTATACTGTTCGCACTATATATACTACGTCATTCTCGCATAAAACGATTTACTCGAACTAGAATGGCTGAAGTCATTCCCTTTCCAATTGAAAAAGCACGCCGGGCATCAGGCCTTTCCTAAATAAAAAAGTCCTCATATGAGGACTTTTTTATTTATTTTCTTCTAAAAATTGAAATAGTTCCTGTAAATGAAGTGCATCCTCTCCATAACTAACCGAAACATAAAATTTCCCATCTACTTCTGCACTCATATATAAATCAATGAGATCACGTTCATACTTTAACGCTAAATAAAATTCCATCTCTTCTAGCATTTCTTTCGTTGTTCGAATGACATAACGACCAGTTTCATCTCTACCGTATTCAAATACCGGTTCAAAATTATACTTCTTTTTAAACGCAGCCAGTTGCTTATCATGAATATGAATCGTTTCTGCGCTTTGTACCGTATCAATGATATTATCAAATTTCTCTAAACCCATACACTCACTCCTTTATGTATTGTTTATATAATGCTTGTGTTCCACTATTTTCTTCACCGTCTTGCATCAATTGTTCATATAATTCTCGCGCAAGAGCTAAGCCCGGTGCAGATAATCCAAGCTGTTCTGCTTCTGCTAATGCAATTTTCATATCCTTAATAAAATGTTTCACGTAAAACCCTGGTTCAAAGTCACCTTGTAACATACGCGGTGCTAAATTACTTAATGACCAGCTACCTGCTGCACCAGTAGAAATACTTTGTAACACTTTTTCTGGATGTAAACCTGCCTTTTTTGCATAAGCAAGTGCTTCACATACACCAAGCATATTAGATGCAATCGCAATTTGATTGCACATTTTTGTATGTTGGCCGCTACCTGCATTTCCTTGCAACACAACGTTTTTACCTAATAGTTCAAATAACGGCAAACATGCTTCATATACTTCTTCATCTCCGCCAATCATAATCGCAAGGCGTCCTTCTTTTGCTCCAATATCACCGCCCGATACCGGGGCATCTAATACATGAATTCCCTTGCTTTTTCCTTCTTCATAAATACGTTTTGCAAGAGTCGGTGTTGATGTTGTAAAGTCAATCGTAATCGTCCCTTGTTCTGCATGGTTCAAAATTCCCTCTGCACCAAAGTATACTTCTTCCACATCATGTGGATAACCCACCATAGTCATTACAACATCTACAGTTCTTGCAACTTCCTTAGGAGAATCACACCAGTGTGCACCTTCTTCAATCAAAGCTGCTGTTTTTTCTTTTGTACGATTATATACATAAACAGTATAGCCAGCTTTTAATAAATGACGCACCATACTCTTTCCCATAACACCTGTACCAACAAAACCAATAGAAGTCGGTGGCAATAGCTGCTTCATATTCTCATCCCCTTTTTTCTAATAAATCACTGACAAGTTTACGAAATTCACTATTAAACTCATCATTAATTCCATTTTGTACATTGGAAAATACAATGACAAATAATTGTTTATCCCAATTAAAATTGTTAAATGTATTCCATCCTGAAAGTACACCATGATTATAGTAATAATCTGGATATATATAAAAGCTAAATGCATATTTTTTTTCTGAGGATGGTGTTAACATTAATTTTAAACTTTCAGTGGAAATAAGCTTATCTGTCATAATTGCTTCAGCTAGCTTTTTCATATCATTCACAGTTGTATACATCTCTCCGCATCCATATAGCCAATTCATTGCTAATTTAGGCGCTAACACAAGCTCATTCTCTTTCTTTTTATATCCTTTTGAAAAATTCACATCTCCTGTTGGTGTCTCTCCCATACCCGACTCTGTCATTCCTGCGGGAATAAAGATGTGATCTGTAACGTATTGTGCTACGGATTGTCCCGAGCTTTTTTCTACAATATAAGCTAGCAACATATAATTATAATCTGAATATAACCAGCCACTTCCAGGTTGAAAAGCAGTCGGCTGTTGTCCAATCCATGTTACTAAATTAAGATGGGATGCCGCATTGACTTTCCCTTTTCCCTGCTCAGGGAGTCCCGATGTATGCGTTAATAAATGATACAACGTAATATTTTTATTAGCAGGAAAAGAAGGAATATATTTATTCACGTTATCCTGTATATTTACTTTTCCTTGTTCTTGCAACTGTAGAATTGACACCGCAATTGTCGTTTTTGTAATAGAACCAATTCGATATTTTGTTTGCGGCGTATTTTCAATTTGTTTTTGTACATCCGCATATCCATACCCTTTATCTAATATTGTACGGCCTTGATATGAAACAAGAACTGAGCCATTAAATTGTTTATCTTTTAAATATTGCTCTAGTTTTTGTGCAACAGCCGTATAATCAATTTCTTTTTCTTTTTCTCTTTCTTTTATTGTATCAGTAGAGGGTATTGTTTTTATTGACTTCGCTTCTTTTTTAGCAGGTACTTTAAAAAAGAAATAGCTCCCAACTAATAAAATAGAAAGCAAAACAATAATTGTACTCCATAACGTCTTCATTACTAAAAATCCTCCATCGCATCTTAAATAATTATCCCCCCTTCACCATTATCCGATAATAAAAAAAAATCGCAACAATTTGTTGCGAAAAAATGTTACATTTTTTCTTTTCTATATAAGCACACTTGATTTTTCCCTTTGTTCTTTGCTTCATATAATGCTACATCTGCTCGATGCATCAATATTTCTTTCGTAATTCCATTTTCATATGCAGCAACACCAAAACTTGCTGTAATCTTTGAAATTCCAGAAATTTTTTTTGTTTCGATAAAAAATCGAAGCGATTCTGCAATTTGAAATGCTTCTTTTTCTGTTGTATTAGATAAAAAAACAATAAATTCTTCTCCACCCCACCGTGCAAAAACATGATGCGGCTGTAATTTTGCAGTCACAAGTTCCGCTAGTTGTACCAAGGCTAAATCTCCAAAATCATGACCATATGTGTCATTTACTTTTTTGAAATCATCAAGATCAAATAAAATAAGAGAAAATGATTGGCTCATTCGTATAGCAGTTTCCCAACCTTGTGAAAATAGTCTTTGAAACTTCAACCGATTATAAATATTTGTTAGAGAATCAATTGTTGCTAAGCGCTCTTGCTCTTTATATTCTTCTTCTAACTCTGTAATATCTGTACATGTAACGATGAATCTCGATACATCATCCGGCAAAGGAGCAATACGTAACAAAAACACAGTTGCTTCTTCAGCCTCATTATACATTTTAATTTTTCTTGCTTTCATTAAGCAATCATCAATCCACATTGTATCATTTTCTGCAATATAATACCCATTCTCCTCTGAAAAACGTTCAGCAAATGTCATGTGATGCTCATGATATGACATGAGATCTTCATATCCAAAGAAGCGTAAAAAATTTGTATTGCAATCTATAATTTCATCATCTTCTACAATAAACAACAAATCATTCTGAAAATCAAATATCATTTGAAGTAACTCTTGTTGTAATATGACTTGTTTTAACAATGACAACTCATACACACTTTTTTGCACTTCAGCAAGTATAGATTGAGGCGTAATTGGAGGTAACACAATGTTTCGTACCCCAAGTTTAATAAGATCAACAAATTGAGATGTAACTTGTGCACTCCATACAATGATAAAAGAAATATTTGAAGTAAATAATTCTTTTACAAATTCGACTTGAGAAGAATGAGAAATATATATAATTACGATTTGTGGTTGAACTTTTTCAAACAATATTTTCCCTTCCTTAAAACTATGTGCCAAAAACAAGCACTTTGGCTTTAACGTTGCAACTGTATGTTGCTCGTTATGACCTTCTTCAATATACAATACATTCACGTCGAGATCCTGTAATACATTTTGAAAAACTGTATGTTCCAATAAAAAATGCAGAATGTTCACCACTAGGCTTTCACTCACTTCATTTATCCCATTCTTACAAGCTTAAGGGTCATCTTCCATCACTTATAAGAACTTGATTTGTTCAACAAACCATGACATGGCAGTTTCACGTTATATAAACCTCTTGAAGCCCTGTATCATCTTTTTATTGTATGACAACAATAAGTGAGACGTTTGTGCGAATATCTTCTATTATTCATATCTTTTTTAAAACACTTGACAATAGAACTGTATATATTATATTCTTTTACAGTATCAACTTACAAAATGTAAGTTAAGAACATTTTTATATTTGATTCATTTACAATTAGAAACAAAGGTTGGAGGAATTATAATGACACAGCAAGATTTCTTTACTGTTTTATACGAACGCACATCTAATCGTGCTTTCAACCCTGAAAAAGAAATTTCAAAAGAGGAACTATATGATATTTTAAAAGCTGCTGGCCAAGCACCATCAGCATGGAATTTACAACATTGGAAGTTCCTTGTATTCCAAGGAGAAGATGTACAACGCCGCTTACATCCAATTGCATATAATCAACAACAAATTCTTGATGCATCTGCAGTTGTAGCTATATTAGCTGATTTAGAAGCATATAAAAATGTTGATGCTGTATACAGTCCACTTGTAGAACAAGGACTTATGCAAGAAGAAGCAAAAAATCGCTTATCACAAAATATTGAAAGTGCATATCAACGTGACCAATACCCACGCGATGCTGCATTCTCTAATGCATCTTTAGCAGCAATGCAACTTATGCTTGCAGCAAAAGCAACTGGTTGGGATACATGTGCAATCGGAGGTTTTAACCCGCAAGCATTAATGGAAGAGTTTAACGTGTCTTCTCGTTACCTTCCAATTATGTTAATTACAGTTGGTGAATCTACATTAGCAGGTCATCCAGCACCACGCATGAGCGTAGAACAAGTAACAGAATGGGCAAAATAAAGTGAACCTTCCATCAGTGTTTTTTTCATCCACCACTGATGGAAAGCCCGCCCAATCGGGTGCATGCCAGCCGTAAGCCCCCACCTATCTTCTTCGCTTCTCTCTCAATCTTGAGGTGGGGGGCTTACGGCTCAAAAATAGCGGGATAAGAGACGAAGGAGAATTCCTTCGTCTCTTTTACTCTATCTCTTTAACAAACAGCTCAGATTTGAACTAGAGGTTTAAAGACAACATGAAGAAACAGCTTTGGTTGGAGTAGCCACCCATGAGAAATGAAGCCTCTCCTCTGATGGAAAATTCACTTTATCCAGCTACTTGCAGGATAAAATCTAAAGATGCTTTTTTGTTACAATTATGATACAATAGTAACAAATTGATAACAAGTGAGGGATTTTCGTTGAATTTATATGGAAGCTTTACCGCGATATTGTGCTATCTAGTTACAGTACTGCTTCTGTACTTCATTGGAGATATGACAAATATTGCGATGCTACAGTTTTCAAAAGAAACAGCGCTTCAGTCCGAAATTGGTCAGCATGCTTCCCGTTCCATTGCACCATTACTGTTAGCATTTCCTGTATATATCATTGTTTTATATAAAAGCAAAAAAATATAAAGACTGCCTTTAAAAAGGGGCAGTCTTTTTTATATCCATATCAGCTTTTGTCCAAACTCTCATTTCCCTCTCATCATATGTTATAAGGAGAATCGCAACAGTCTACCTAAAACATTTATTCTTTTCCTACAAAATAGGAAAAAATCTTAAAAAAATTTTCCACTGTGTCCAAACAAAGCATGTACCTAGAGCATATCTTATTAATGTGAAGGGGGTGAGAATTATGTTCGGAGGATGTTTTGGTTTTGATGGCTGCCGTAGCGGTTTCCGCAGCGAGCGCCGTTTCCGTAGCGAGCGCCGTTTCCGTAGCAGTAGCAACGGCTGTTTCCGTAGCGACCGCCGTAGCGGTTTCCGTACTGGTCATAGAAATCGTTTTTGCAACGTTCTTAGAAACCTTGCAATCGGTACTCCAATCGCTCTATTAACAATTAGAGATAACGGTACTTTTAATAACGTTGTATTTGAGGGCTGCTCAAATGGCGTAGCACTTTTCTCAGGAGCCACTACTACAGGTATAGGCACAACAGCTGGTTTATTACGTGTTTGCCCATTTGACGTTGTAGCTATCGCTTTCTAATAAGAGCAAGTAATTTCCAGGAAAGCAATAGCTTTCCTGGTTTTATTTCTACTCACAATATGAAAAGTTGATTAACTCGAAAACAATTAGATAGAATACAAAACCAATAAAAAAATGAATTGTATAAAAAAAACCTGAGACCGATTTCATTCAGCTCAGGGTTTTTTCATTAAATGCTTTTTACAAGTTCTACTACTTCTTCAGCAGTTGACATATTTAAAGCTTTTTGTGCTAATTCTTCCATTTGTGTTTTTGAAAGCTTGCGAATTTGTGTTCTCGCTGGAAGAATAGATGTTGCACTCATACTAAATTCATCTAATCCTAATCCAACTAACAATGGAATTGCTAGAGCATCTCCTGCCATTTCACCACACATACCAGCCCATTTTCCTTCTTTATGTGCTGCATCAATAACCATTTTCACAAGACGTAAAATTGCTGGGTTATATGGTTGGTATAGGTAAGATACACGTTCATTCATACGATCTGCTGCCATTGTGTATTGAATTAAATCATTTGTTCCAATAGAGAAGAAGTCTACTTCTTTTGCAAATTGATCAGCTAACACCGCGGAAGCTGGGATTTCTACCATCATACCAACTTCAATGCTGTCTGAAACAGTTGTACCAGCTTGAACAAGTTTTTCTTTTTCTTCTAATAAAATTGCTTTCGCTTGACGGAATTCATCAAGTGTCGCAATCATCGGGAACATAATTTTTAAATTACCGTATACACTCGCACGAAGTAATGCACGAAGTTGTGTACGGAACATATCTTGTTCTTCTAAGCATAAGCGAATTGCACGGTAGCCTAAGAACGGGTTCATTTCTTTTGGTAAATGTAAGTATGGAAGCTCTTTATCGCCGCCAATGTCAAGTGTACGAACAACAACCGGCTGACCTTCTCCTACACCTTCCAGAACAGCTTTGTATGCTTCAAACTGCTCTTCTTCTGTTGGAAGGTTGTCACGGCCCATGTACAAGAATTCTGTACGATATAGACCAACGCCTTCTCCACCGTTGTCAATTATACCTTTTACATCTTTTGGTGTACCGATGTTTGCTACAAGCTCAACGTGGTGACCATCTGCCGTAACTGTTGCTTCATTCTTTAATTTTGCCCATTCTGCCTTTTGCTCTTCGAATTGTGCTTTCTTTTCTTCATAAACACGAAGAGTCTCTTCAGATGGGTTTACAATTACTTCTCCATCTAAACCGTCGATGATTACGATATCGCCGTTTTGGATTTTCTCCATAACAACTTTTGTACCAACAACAGCTGGGATTTCCATTGAACGAGCCATAATTGCAGAGTGAGATGTACGTCCGCCAATATCAGTTGTGAAACCTTTTGCATATTCACGATTTAACTGTGCTGTATCAGACGGTGTTAAATCTTCTGCAATGATGATTACTTCTTCGGAGATTGTACTTGGGTTTGAGAAATTAATTCCAAGTAGGTGTGCAATAACACGCTTTGTCACGTCACGAATATCCGCTGCACGTTCTTTCATATACTCATTATCCATGCTCTCAAACATAGTAATGAACATTGATGCAACTTCATCCATCGCAAATTCAGCGTTTACTTTTTCGTTTTTCACTTTATCTTTTACTGGGTTTACTAGTTCTGGATCATTTAATACTAGTAAATGCGCTTCAAAGATGGCAGCTTTATCAGCACCAAGCTCAGCAAAAGCGTGATTTTTAATTGCTTCTAATTCAGATTTTGATTTTTCAAGCGCAGCTTCTAAGCGTGCGATTTCCGCAGCTTCATCCGTAATCGTTTTCTTTTCAATGTTAAATTCAGGATTTTCTAGACGGAACGCCTTTGCAATTGCAATACCACTTGACGCGGCGATTCCTTTAATGTTAAGAGTCATTATTCTCCTAATCCTTCGTTTTTCATAGTTTCTTCGATAGCTGTTAATGCTTGAGCTGCATCATCACCGTTTGCAGTGATTTTGATTTCTGCGCCTTGTTGAATACCTAAAGACATAACACCCATGATTGATTTTAAGTTTACAGTTTTGCCGTTATACTCTAAGTTAATATCAGCACCAAATTTGCTTGCTGTGTTTACAAGTAAAGTTGCTGGACGAGCATGAATTCCTGAGTCGCTAGTTACTTTAAAGATTTTTTCCATAATAATTTATCTCCTTTAAACTACAGTATATTTTAAGTTGTATAGATGTGAGTACTTCACTCACTATTGTATATAATAGGCGATGCACGGTCAACTACATCGCCTATTATAATTATAAACATTTTGCGTCTAAATTTTACTGAATGTCAATAACGTTTGTTTCACCTTTTTTGACATTCTCTTGCTTTTTGATTTCAACTTTCTGTCCTTCTTGTAAGTTTGTGAAAACAATCGGCGTAATAATAGAAGGCGCATTTTCTTTTACAAATGCTATATCTACTTTTAATAAAGGTTGTCCTTGCGTTACTTTATCACCTTGAGAAACTAGCGCTTCAAAACCTTCTCCATTCAATTTCACCGTATCAATACCGAAGTGGATTAAAATTTCTTTTCCGCCTTCTGATTGAATACCAATTGCATGTTTTGTTGGGAATACGTTCACAATTTCACCATTTACTGGAGATACTACTGTACCTTCTGTTGGTTCAATTGCAAAGCCATCTCCCATCATTTTTCCAGAAAACACTTGGTCTGGTACTTCTGTAATCGGTAAAATTTTACCTTCAATCGGAATTGCAATTACTTCATTTACATCTGCTTTTTGTACAGGCTCTTCTACTTTTGCAGGTGCTTCTTTTGGAACATGCACTGCACGACCTGCCATAATATCTTGAATTTGTGATTTTAACGTATCAGATTTTGGTCCGAAAATCGCTTGAATATTGTTACCAACCTCAAGAACACCTGCTGCTCCAAGCTCTTTTAAACGATCTTTATTTACATCTTTTTGCTCTTTTACTTGAACGCGTAAACGTGTAATACAAGCATCTAAAGAAGCGATGTTTTCTTTTCCGCCAAATGCTACTAAAATTTCACCTGGAAGCTCGCCTGCTTCTACTTTTCCTGCTCCTTCAACCTCTTCTACTACTTCACGACCTGGTGTTTTTAAATCCCATTTGCGAATTGCAAAGCGGAATCCGAAGTAGTAAATCACTGCTAATGCAAGACCAACAATAATTACCCACCACCATGCGGTACGGCCTGGTAAGACACCAAATAACATAAAGTCAATTAAACCACCGGAGAATGTCATCCCGATTTTAACGTTTAAAAGTTGCATAGCCATAAATGATAAACCAGCAAATACTGCATGTATTCCAAATAGTACAGGTGCTACGAATAAGAATGAGAACTCAATTGGTTCTGTAATACCTGTTAAGAAAGATGTTAACGCAGCAGACCCTAAAATACCAGCTGCCATTTTTTTATTTTCCGGACGTGCTTCATGATACATTGCTAATGCTGCTGCTGGAAGACCGAACATCATAAACGGATATTTACCTGTTGTAAATGTACCAGCTGTTAATGTAGCACCATCTTTTAATTGTGCCATGAAAATCTTCTGGTCACCGTGGATAACTTCACCTGCTGCATTTGTATATGAACCAAACTCAAACCAGAACGGCGCATAGAAAATATGATGTAGCCCGAACGGAATTAAAGACCGCTCAATCAAACCAAACATAAATGCTGCTAACGTTTTATTTGCATCAATCATTTGATGTGAAAACGTATTTAAAGCACCTTGAATTGGTGGCCAAACAAAGCACATTACAATCCCTAAAAGTACAGAGAATGTTGCTGTTGCAATTGGTACGAAACGCTTACCAGCAAAGAATCCTAAGTATGATGGCAATTCGATGTTGTAGTATTTGTTATAGCAATATGCTGCTAATATCCCGACAATAATACCACCAAACACCCCTGTTTGAAGTGTTGGAATACCTAATACATTTGCATAAGCGGGATCTGTAAAACCAGTTTTAATTGGATCTCCAGCTTTGCTTGTTACTTGAACTAGCTTGTCTACTCCTAAGAATACGCTCATCGTTTTATTCATAATTAAATATCCAACGAAGGCCGCTAATCCAGCTACTCCGTCTCCGTTTGATAACCCGATGGCAACCCCTACTGCGAATAATAATGCAAGGTTTGCGAAAATAATATCACCGGATTGTTCCATAATTTTTGCAACTAGAACAAACCAGTCTGCTTTTAAAGCAGGAATTAAATTTGTTAACTGTGGATTTTGAAATGCATTACCAAATCCAAGTAAAATACCTGCCGCCGGAAGGATAGCAACTGGAAGCATTAATGCTTTTCCGACTTTTTGAAGAACACCAAAAATCTTTTTAAACATTTGGATTCTTCCTCCCTTTCTTTTTTATTTTTACTTTCGGCAAATGCAAAAAGGCATGAGTAAAAAAAGGTAGAAAATAGCTATCAAGGAGTAGTATGTCCCTTTCAAAAGCTACCATTCCAACCTCTTCTTCACTCATGCCTGATCGAATCAGTAACACGTGTCGAATCGTAATGAAATAAGTGCGATATTCAGTTCACGCAAACGTTTCCGTTTATCGATGTGCAATATTTGTCGAAAGTAATAACTTTCTGTAAGTTTATTATACATAAGTCATGTAAGCGATTCAACAACTTTTTTTACCGTTTACATTTTCGACAAAATCAAACAATTTCTACATTTTTTCTCCCTTTACTAAACGCTGTAGGTGCATCGTTAAATAAATCGATTCCGCTTCATACACAGGCAGTTGCAATTGCTTTTGCATTACTTTGACAAGTTTCCACGCCAAATTATAGCACTCTGGAAATTCAGCTTTTAAAAGGGTTGCAAAATTTTGTGATTCTTCCACTTGTTCACCATTTTTCACACGTTCAATCGCGTATTGCAAATGCCGAACAAGACGTAAATAATGAATGCTCTCTTTGTCTAACACGATCTGTAAATTTTCTTCAATTAAAGAGACGAGATGAGCAATCAATCTAGAATTTTGATTAATAGAAGACACTTCGGAGTTTGTAATAGAGCTATAAATATGCAATGCAATAAATCCAATCTCCCCTTCTGGAAGATGAATATTTAAGCGAGAATTAATTAATTCTACAACTTCCTCTGCAATTTTATATTCATTTGGATACAGTACTTTTGTTTCCACTAAAAATGGATTGTCTACTGTAAATCCCTGCTTTAATCGCTTAATTGCAAAAGCAATATGATCCGTTAAAGCAATATGAATATGCTCATTTAACGGTGTATCTACTCGATCTTGAATATAAAACATAAGATCATTCATTAATTCAATTAACTTCTCACTCACATGCGGAACAAGAAGTTTATATTGTTCACGCTCACGTTCATTTGTTAACACAAACATTTTTTCAATTTGTTCTACTTCTAACATTTCTTTTGCTTTTTTGCCAAACCCAATTCCTTTTCCAATGACAACTACTTCTTCATGTTCTGGATGGGCAGCAATAATAACATTATTATTTAAAACTTTTTTAATTTCGAGACAATTATTCATTCAACACCACCCTTGCACGTAAAAAGGTCTTCTTTCATGTTACAGAACAATCTTATTTTTCGTCAATGTAAAACATCTACCATTTTGAAAATGTCGTTTTTTAGACATGATTGTATGAGATGCGTATAATGTAAAGATATACGTCTAGTAGAAAGGAGCAACGCCATGATTAAAATGTTCATAAGCGATATTGATGGCACAATGATGCAACACGGAGGTGTAATCGATAAACAAGATATAGATGCACTGCGTAGCCTTGCTGATAAAAATATAATCCTTTGTTTCGCTTCTGGAAGACTTGATAATGAAATTGCCGGGTTAATGAACAAAGTTGACATGAACTTTCATCGTATTAGTGTCAATGGTGTATTTGTATATACACACGAAAATAAACAATTGTTATCAGCAACATTTGATTCTACTATTTTACCTGAGCTGTTGTCTATAACAAATAAAGAACCATTCTTTCGTTATGTAAGTGATGAATATAATTATTATATTGAAGAAAAAACACCGTTTATTCACGAACTCGAAAAGCAAATAAAAATGACTTCCGTTGCAGAACCAAAGTTGCTCGAAAAAATCGATAAAACAATTTTCCCAAATAAAATTTCAGTTGGGGGTACCAAAGAAAATTTAGTTACTCTTCAAAAGCAAATTGATGAAAATTTTAAAGGGAAAGTAAGTACCTTTATTTCTGCCGAGCAGTGTTTGGATGTTATGCCACCTAACATTAGTAAAGGTTCTGCTATTTCTGTCTTATTAGAGGAATTTAACATTCAGCCTAACGAAATAGCTTGTATTGGTGATTCCTACAATGATATCCCAATGTTTGCTTTAACACCTCATAGCTTTGCGATGGCAGGTTCAGATGATGAAGTCAGACAACATGCAGCTCATACTGTTTCTTCTGTTAAAGATGCGATTGAATATGTTCTGCATTATAATAATAAAGAATATAAAAATACGACTCACTCCTTATAAGGATGAGTCGTATTTTTATCCCGCTATTCGCGGGCAGTAAAAGCTCGATTGATTCAGCTCCCTATCAGTGGGGGTGTGTGGAAGTTTCACTTTATCCCGCACTAACGGGCAGTAAAACCCCCACAGAAAACGAAGAAGCTAGGCGGGGGATAACTGCCCGTAAGAGCCCGATTGGTTCAACTAACCATCAGTGGGGATGAAGCCCCCCACTGATGGAAGTTTCACTTTATTTCATCACATAAAACATTATGTTTTACTTATTGCGTGAAATATTTGTAATAAACTTATAACGATCTCCTCTGTAAATACATTTTACGTATTCCAGCGGCAACTCACCTTCTGCATACGACCACTGTCTCATTACAAGCACAGGTGCTTTCTTCGGAATATGAAGATGCGCAGCCTCTTCATCTGTTGCAATAGATGCTTCAATAGATTGCGTAGCACGAACTAGCTTAAAGCCTAGCTTTTTTTCTAAGTGCTCATACAATGATTGCTGCAAAATTTCTTCATTAATATCTTTTACAAGAGATGGTGATAAATACGTTGTCTCAAACGCAATTGGTTCCTCATCAGCTAAGCGAATACGTCTCACTTCGTAAACTGATTCTCCCTCTTGAATTCTAAGCCTGTCTGCTACTTTAGCAGTAGCTGGAACAAGTTGAAAGCTTAATAACGCGCTACTAGGTTTCATTCCACGAGAAAGCATATCCTCTGTAAATCCAGTCATGCCTTGTAACTTCTGTTCAACTTTCGGAAGTTGCACAAAAGTTCCAATTCCACGCTTTCGATATAAATATCCTTGTTCAACTAAATTATTAATTGCCTGTCTGATTGTCATTCGACTTACTTCAAACTTATCACATAATTCATTTTCAGATGGAATTTTATCTCCCGGATTCCATTCACCGTCTTCAATTAGTTGTTTCACCCACTCTTGAATCTGATAATAGATCGGAAATGGTGAATACTTGTCGATGTTCATCAGCAATCGCCTCACTGCATAAAGATAGAGCTTCTTGATCTGCGATTACGGTTACATTTGGATGACGTTGTAAAACCGTAGCCGGACAACCTTCGTTTATGTTCCCTTGTAGCATTTCCCTAATCGCTTCTGCTTTTTTCAAGCCAGAAACAACAAGTAAAATTTGTTTCGCTTTCATAATGCTACCAATTCCCATTGTAATTGCATGAGTTGGCACATCTTCTTCTTTTTTGAAGAAACGACGGTTTGCTTGACGGGTAGATTCTGTTAACTCAACAATGTTAGTTGCAGAATCAAATGATGTTCCCGGCTCATTAAATCCGATGTGACCGTTTTCACCGATTCCAAGAATTTGCAAATCAACTGGATTGGCGTCAATAATACTTTCATAACGTTTACATTCCTCTTGTAAATCGTCTGCCATTCCATTTGGTACATAGGTTTCTTTAAATGGAAGATAATCAAACAACTGTTCTTTCATAAAGTAATGATAGCTGTTTTTGTCTTCATATGGTAAATTTACGTACTCATCTAAGTTTACAGTGGTTACACAGCTTGTATCAAGTTTATTTTTTCTCATTAATGCATAAATTCCTATTGGAGAGCTTCCTGTAGCCATTCCTAGAACTGGATTTTCTTTAGATTTTACAACTTGCTCAATTAATTTATAACCTGCTGCTGCTAATTCTTCTGGAGTGTTTACAACAACGATATTCATTTATTTCCCCTCTTTCATATGAACTCCTAATCGAACTGTATCTTGTACATATAAATCTTTAGACATAATAACAAAATCCGCATTTTTTCCTGTTTCTAAAGCACCCTTATTTACTAATCCAAACTCCTCAGCCTGATTAATGGATGTCATAAGAACTGCTTCTTCAACAGAACATCCAGTAAACGCAATCACGTTACGAAACGCTTGATCCATCGTTAAAATGCTGCCTGCTAATGTGCCATCTTCTAATCGCGCACTACCATTTTTTACAATAACCGGTTGTCCACCTAGCTCATATAATCCATCTGCTAAACCCTTCGCACGCATCGCATCTGTAATGACACTCACTTTTTTAGGTCCTTTTAATTTATATGCCATTTTCACCATATCCGGATGAATATGAATACCATCTGTAATCATTTCAACCATTACATCTGGGTTTAATAACACATGACCAACTACCCCCGGCTCACGATGATGCAAACCACGCATTTGATTATAAAGATGAGTTGCATGTGTAATATTTCTACCTGTTAATTGCTCATCAGTTGCATCTGTATGTCCAATCGTACCGATAACACCAGTTCCCACGAGATATTGTTCAAACTCACGTGCACCTTCTTCTTCAGGAGCATATGTTACCAGTTTAATTAAATTTCCGCTTGCTTCTTGCCATTGTTTAAATTGTTCAATATTTGCAGGAACAATGTACTTAAGCGGCTGCGCACCTGCACGTTTTTTTGAAACGTACGGGCCTTCTAAATGAATATATTCAAAATGCGCACCTTTTTCCTTTGCTTCTTTCGCTGCACTTAGAGCCGCTTCAATTGCTTCAGGAGACTGCGTCATTGTTGTTGGAAAAAAAGTTGTAACTCCTTCTTGTAACATCTGTTTACTAAGAGTTACCAATCCGTCGCTATTTGCATCCATTGCATCAATATCGTATCCACCGTGAATATGAATATCAATCATTCCTGGAATTACAAGATTTCCTTTTATATCATGAATCTCTTCATTTTCTTTTGGTAAATACTGAGCCATCAATCCCAGTTCTTGAATTTGATCTGTGTAACGAATAAAACCGTTTTCTAGTACTTCATGACCTGTATAAATTTTGGCATTGATGACAACTTGCGTTTTCATTTCCATCGATCCTTTCCCATATAATACTACTTGTATTATTACCTAATTGCCTATTTTCATCATAATATACACACGAGTAGTTGTCTATACATTGTAGGTAAATTTTTAATATAGGAAAAAGGTAATTTATTTTTCTTCTCTAATTATAATATATAGTATTTTTATTCAAAAGGAGAGATTAACAATTTTATGAAAAAGTCGACAATTATTTCATGTATGATCTTGATAACAGTAGTTCTAATCGGTTCTGTGTCTTACTATGTGATGACGAAAATGAATATATCTAAACAAGTTACTTCACCTCCAGAACCTCCAAAAGATGCACAAACTGCAACTATTTACAAATCAATTCACGAACAGCATGAATTGCTAAACAAGTTGGTCTGTTATGATCAGTATAAAAGCTGGACCCCTTCTTCTTCTTTATGGGCTGAGCATGATGCTGCTTTAAAACAAATTGAAGAACAATTCTTACAGTACACACCATCAGCTGAAGGTGCTTTACAAAAAGACTTCCAGAATATTGTTTCTTACACGAAACAAGCCCGTGAAGAAAAAAAAGCAACTACACTTGTAGAAATACATCGTATTATGCATGACTTAGATATTTTATTGAACGGATATCAAGAAAAGCTTTGGAACGCTACTGTATATAAACGTAATTAACGATGTTTTTCATTTCAGCAGCTTATATATATCACTGCTGAAATAACTATTTTAACAACGGTAAAGGTAACTGTTGCTGAATAACAATGCGCTCACCGTCCGTCTCAATTTCAACATCATGTTTTACGGTAGTATATATTTTGATGCCATGCCGATATAACCGTTTCATCACACTTCTATGTGGATGACCATATGGGTTCTTTTTATCATATGAAATAACAGCAAACTGTGGTGCAACAGCTGTTATAAACTTTTCACTCGTTGATGTATAAGAGCCGTGATGACCAACTTTTAATACATCTGCATGCATATCATACTGTTTTATCATTTCTTCTTCTGTATTTGTATCTGCATCTCCCATAAATAAAAAATCAGCCTTACCATAACGAACTTTCAATACAATAGATGATTCATTATTTTCTCGTTTTGCTTTTCCATCATTTAACACTTGAATAGAAATATGAGGGTCCAGAGGGATATATTGCCCTTCTTTTACGCTTAAAAATGGCACTCCTCTTTTTTTAATACTTCTTATGTACGTGTGATATGTAAATGAACTATATAGTTTCCCACTATCTAACACAAGTGAAACCGGCATTTGTTCAATAATTGGGATTAATCCCCCGATATGATCCATATCAGGATGTGTGCTAATGACAACATCTAAACGTTTAATCCCTTTTTTAATTAATGTATCAATAATAGGCTCCCCAGCTTCATACGGTCCACCATCAATTAAAATTGTTTTCCCGTTTGGTAAAGAAATAATTGTTGAATCTCCTTGCCCAACTCTTAAAAAGCTTACAGTCATCTTACCTAAATGTGTACGTTGACTTGAAAAGGAAGAAGCCGTATGTATAGAAGTATGCTGACGTATAGGGGATGAACTATTTAAAGTTATACATAATACAGTTGCAAATAGAAAAAGAGCGATACGCACATCTTTCATACACCTTCTCCTTTTTCTATTTAGTATGACGCAGCTTTCATTTCATATACAAAAAAGCTTGGCAAAATGCCAAGCTTTCACTTCGAAATTTCTTGTAGAGAACCAAAGAATAAATCTGCTTCATTCATTCCTTCTTCTTCTTCTGACAGAGCTGGTAATTCATCTAATGTTTGTAATGCAAATGTATCTAAAAATTCTTTTGTTGTGCCATATAAAATGGGACGTCCTGGTCCTTCTACACGTCCTACTTCTTTAATTAACAAATGAGAAACGAGCGTTTGTAAAGCACGATCTGTTTTTACACCGCGAATTTCTTCAATTTCCGTTCTCGTAATTGGCTGGCGATAAGCAACAATGGCTAATGTTTCTAATGCTGCTTGCGATAAAGAGGCAGCTGTTGGTGCATCCATCAGTTTTTGATAATACGAGGCGTGTTCTTTTTTCGTTGTAAAACGATACACCTTTGCAAACTGAACAATTTGCAAACCTCGGTGCAATTGCTCATATTCCGACTGTAGTTCCTCTACAAGCTTTATTGCAGCCTCCACTTCTATCTCTAATACTTTTGCGATTTGTTCCAGATAAATCCCTTCATCTCCTGCTACAAACAACAACCCTTCTATAACCGCCTTTTGCTCTTGTCTATCCAACGATAAAAGCTCCTTTCACACATTCTTTATATCCGTATACGTCATAAAGACCGAACAACAATGTATTGCGTTCGGTCAAACAGTACAACTATGGTTTCAATAAAAAGATTTCATCAAAGTTATGATCTTGTTCAATGACAATTTGCTGATGTTTCATAAGCTCTAAAATTGCTAAAAATGTAACAACAACCATTTCTCGGTCATCATCTGCAAATAAATCATAAAAACTTTGACGACCTCCTGCCATTTCTAATCGTTTTAAAACATCATCCATTCGTTGTTCAATTGGAATTTCTTGCCGTGCAACTGTAGCTGTTATCGGACGTTGTATTTTCTTTCGACGCATTAGCTTTTGAAATGCTGCCAGCATATCATATAGCGTAACATCAATCGGTAGCTTCTCATCATCCTCTTTTTGAAACATCATAAAATCAAGAGGAGGACGTGTATATAACTGTGCCCGTTCTTGCTCTTTTTCTTTTAATTGTGTAGCAACTTGCTTATATTTCCTATACTCAATTAGACGTTCCATTAACTCTTGCCGAGGATCTTCTATAAACTCTTCACTGCTATCCTGTACATCTTCTTCATACTTTGGAAGCAACATTTTACTTTTAATTTGTAATAGCGTCGCGGCCATAACTAAATATTCACTTGCAACATCAAGCTGCAATTCTTTCATCGCATGGATATATGATAAATATTGTTCTGTAATTTCCGCTACAGGAATGTTATATATATCAATTTCATAACGATTAATTAAATGTAATAACAAATCTAAAGGGCCCTCAAATGCCTCAACTTTAAAATTATATTGCACAAATCATCCCACCACATTTTTTCTGTCACTCCATAAGTATAGAGCATCCTCATACACTATCCAACCTTTTTCAGAAATTTAATCAAAAATAGACGTATACCTAGGCCACAATGCCCATCCTGTTCATATGATAACAGTGTAATGAGTACATTGTAGGAGGTTACAAACTATGGGCCATGTTGATGGAGGTTTCCACGGCGGATTTGCTTTAATAGTTGTGTTGTTTATTTTATTAATTATTGTCGGTGCATCTTGTTTTTGCTAACTGACATAAAGCGACTAGAACAACCTCTAGTCGCTTTATATTTATCCCGCTACTTTTGGGCAGAAAGCCCCCCTCAAGGTTTAGAAAAAGCGAAGAAGATAAGCGGGGGATGAAAACCCCCCCACTGATGGAAGTTTCCCTTTATAATACACTATATATACACGTTGCTTAGAATAGGAGTGAAAATCATGTATCATGAAGCATACATACAATTTTTAATTCATTTTCATAGTGATTACGACTACTTTGAGTGTCACGAAATTTTAGAAGAGCATTGGAAAACAAAGCCACGCGGAGAGCGTGAACAACATTGGGTAGGTCTCATTCAAATTGCTGTCGCTTTATATCATCATAGACGTTGCAATTGGAACGGTGCCCAGCGAATGATGAAGAGCGCGCTATCCATTTTACAAAATGAAAAAAAGCACATAGAGGCGTTAGATTTAGACTATCCAAAACTATTATTGCTTCTTGAGGAACGACTGCACATCATTCAAAATCATAAGCCTTATACAGCACTATTCCTTCCTTTTTCTAATCCGAATTTAGAAGACGTATGCATGCAATTATGTAAAAATAAAGGATTTTCTTGGAAAGAGACTACTTCTACTCCAAGTGCGGATATTGTTCATAAACATTCTCGCCGCAATCGTGAAGATGTGATTAACGAGCGAAATATACAATTGCAAAAAAGAAAGCAGAGATAGCACTATCTCTGCTTTTGTCCCACCACTGATGGAAGTTTCACTTTATTAATGCACATTATGTTCAACTTCTTTGCATTTTTCACAAAAACTAGACGTTTGTTCGTTTCCGCAAAACGTAACATTCGGCAACATTTTTTGTAATTCTTGTACCATTTTTGTTCCAATTCCCATATGACGATGCGAAGGATTCACACTAATATGCTTAATTTCTAATACACCTTCATCTTGTTTTACCGTCCCAATAATCCCAACAATAGCATCAGCCTCTTTCCATAAATAGAGCTGCCAATTATCATTTTTTTCATAATCTTTCATCGTTGCTTGTAATCGTTTTATATCTTTTTCCATTGGCATAAAAGAAAGAAGTCCCATTGCAATTTTTTCATAACTTTTTTTTAAACGAATTAACATGAAATTTATCCCTTCTTACAAAAGTTACAAATCATATATCCCCTCAACCAGCATTTTATATCATATCTATTTTACAATATTTCTAATTAACTGAGAAGGTTTGCCCTCCAAAAACAACTTTATAATCATACAAAGAGGGAAAGAGGAAGTCAAATGTAGATATTTTGTTTATATTATGCAAATAGCATAATATTGTTCACATCTAGCTTAAATGGTACAAAAAATACATAAATTCTCCTATACGTATCTTTTACTGCTCTTAACTTACACATTCTTTTTTTACACAAAAAAAGAGAGAGCATTTTGCTCCCTCTTCACATTTTACTCTTCCCAAACTTTAACTTCTTTCATAACATCGCCTTGACGCATATTTAATACTGTTTCAATACCACTTGTTGCCTTTCCAAATACAGTATGAACACCATTTAGATGCGGTTGTGGCTCATGTACAACAAAGAACTGACTTCCCCCAGTATTTCTACCAGCATGTGCCATTGAAAGTGCGCCTACTGTATGTTTGTGAGGATTTCCATCAGTCTCACAAGGAATAGAATAACCAGGTCCGCCTGTTCCATTTCCAATTGGGCAGCCCCCTTGAGATACGAAACCAGGAATAACGCGGTGGAATGTTAAACCATCATAAAAACCTTCATTTGCTAATTTTTTGAAGTTATCTACTGTTTTTGGTGCTTCTTCTGGGAAAAATTCTAATTCGATTTTTTCACCGTTTTCCATTAATATGTATCCTAAAGTTTTCATGTATAATAAGCTCCTTTCAACAATCTCAGCCTTATATTACCACAATCACTGTAATAAACAAAAATATTATTGTGAAAACCTTGTTAAATTTAGTATGTTACTTCTTCAAGCCAATGCAAAGATTCTTTTTTATCCCGCTATTCGCAGGCAGTAAGACCCCCACCTCAAGATTGAGAGAGCTTTCCATCAGTGGGGGATGAACCCCCTCCACTGATGGAAGTTTCACTTTATCCTGTTCAATAATTTTCATAACCCCTTCTGGATATATTGGCGTTGCTTTCAATTTACTAATTCCTTTCCACTTTAACATAATATCAGAATGCTCTTTATGCCATCTTACTGTCTGCTCATCTTCTTCAACAGTGCACCAATACAATAAGGTACAATGATGATATTTTTTATTATCTACCTCAAAAATATGTTCATTCACAGCAGCAAAGCGTTCTGCTGTTACCTGTAAATCATATTCTTCCACAAGCTCTCTTTCAATTGCCGCTGCAGCACTTTCTCCAAACTCAATCGATCCACCAGGTAAGCGATAAAACTCTTCGTTTGTATCACATTGAATCAAAATACTTGTCTTATCACGATTAAAAATCAACGCTTCCACCCTCAACAAAGGGCGCACTCTGTTTCTTCCTTTCAACTGAATAATAGATTAAAAATATACTTCTCTATTGCAACACCAATACCTTCTTAATAAAGTAAAACCTCTATCAGCAAGGGCTTACTGCACACGAATAGCGGAATAAAATCCGACAATCCTGCTATTTCTTCCAGAAATCATTCTGAAGACGGATGACAAATACAAAAAATATACTATAATTACTTTGTTGCCCGAAAATTCCAGAAAGAGAAAGGGAGCGATTTTTCGTGAAAACGAAACTATTAGCACTGCTATTAGCTGTCATGGTGTTTTTAATTCCAACAGCTTCATATGCAGATATGATTGAGGGAGAATCTATTGTTACATTAGGAGAAAATTTAACAGAACAGCAAAAACAACAGCTTCTTGAAGAAATGAAGGCGCCAAAAGATGCGCAAATTATTACGGTATCAAATGCGGAAGAACATAAATATTTAGATGGAGTTGTACCAAACGCACAAATCGGCACAAAAGCAATTTCTTCTTCTATGATTACGTATACAAAAAAAGGGTCTGGTCTTGTTGTACAAACGCATAATATTAATGGGGTAACAGATGCGATGTATACAAACGCCTTAATTACAGCAGGTGTAAAAGATGCGAATATATACATTACAGCACCATTTAAAGTTTCAGGAACCGCAGCTTTAACAGGCTTAATGAAAGCTTACGAAACAACATCGAACAAAGAAATTCCTGAAGAAGTAAAAAAAGTTGCGAACGAAGAAATGGTTCAAACCGCAAAACTTGGTGACCAAATCGGAAATGATAAAGCTGTACAACTTGTTGCAAACGTTAAAGAAGAAATAGCAAAAGAGCAACCAAAAACAACAGAAGATTTACGTTCACTCATTACAAAGGTTGCAGATCAACTTGGAATTACATTAACAGATGAACAACTCAATAGCTTAGTATCACTCTTTGACAAAATGAAAAACTTAAATATTGATTGGGATCAAGTTAGTAACCAATTAAACAAAGCGAAAGACCATGTTTCATCATTTCTAAGTTCCGATGAAGGTCAGGGCTTTTTAGAAAGTCTAAAAGGTGTGTTCTCTAGCTTTATTGACTTTATCAAATCACTATTTAATTAAAAAAAGCTCGTCATTGACGAGCTTTTTTTATGCTAATAACGGGAGTTGCATAATTGCTTCTTCTACAGAACGAACAACCCGACTCGCTTTTCCTTTCACGTATGGATGAGCATGATGCAACGTAAAAGAATACGGCGTCACAGAAAACATTGAAACATCATTAAAGGAATCCCCGATGCACGCTACTTCATGCGCTTCTACTTGTAAGTGTTCCATTAAAAGTTTCAGTGCACTTCCTTTACTAATTCCAACTGGCATAATATCCACATATCTCTTTCCCGAAATCACTACTTCTGCTTTGCCTTGAAATTTGTTTCGCAGCTCTTCATCTAACATTGTTATTTTTGCTTCTTCTCCATATACAAATAATTTTGCGGGATGAATAGTTTGTCCAAACTCTTCATCTAATGTCTCCACTTCTGCGATTTTCACTTGAATATATTCTTCAAACATACGATGATGCTCATTTTTCTTTTTCGTATATCGATGCTCCTTCGCACATACAATATCCGCCATCTCTTTTTCATGTATATATTTATATATTTCCCGGGCAATTTCACCATTAAAAGTCGATTCGTGGAGCATTTCCCCTTCTTTCGTTAATAAGACCGCACCATTTAACCCTGTTGTATAATAAGGGAAAGCAAATTGTTTCACAGCATCATGAATACGATGAGTAAAACGGCCAGAAGAAAAACAAATATCCGTTCCTTTTTCTGCTAGCCAGCATAATGCTTTTTCATCCTCTCGATGAATCCGATTCACATTATAAACGAGTGTATCATCTAAATCACTCACAAATAACTTAATCATGTAATCTCCCCTTCCATACACTATATGTACTTCTAGTGTACAAAAGAAATGTTATGTTTTTGTTAAGAACATATAAATTTATAATAAAAATAAGCAGAAGTTTCCTTCTGCTTATTTTTGTCGTCTTATATTTTGTGGATGGACTATACTTGGACGCACTTTCAAACTAGGAATAGATGGTCGAATCAAAATTTTCACGAATGATCCCCAATCAAATGGAAGAAATGGCCAAAGATACGGTGTTTGCAAACTTTTAATCGATGCTAAAAATAAAATTAACAATGTCATTCCAATAACAAATCCTGTATCATGAAATATAGCTGTACATATAATGAGGAATAATTTACCGACTTTATTCCCTAATCCTAATTCATAACTTGGCGTTGCATATGTTCCAATCATAGAAATCGCAGTATATAAAAT
The DNA here is from genome assembly GCF_002582035.1 of Bacillus pseudomycoides. Taxonomy (GTDB): domain Bacteria; phylum Bacillota; class Bacilli; order Bacillales; family Bacillaceae_G; genus Bacillus_A; species Bacillus_A pseudomycoides_B. Next base: position 44,820 of record NZ_NUQE01000022.1, on the reverse strand, counting down.
AACTTCCGGTACAAATAAACCGACATCGATTGCTACTTGACCAATTAATACAGCTGAAATTATCCCGGCTGCTGATGACAGTGGTGTTGGTGTATGGATAGATGCCATTCGTAAAAATTCCAATCCTACTTCCGCTAAAAGAATTTGCAAGAAAATTGGTAAATTGGTCGTTTTATTCGGTCCAATAAACGCGAGTTTTTCTGGCAATAAAGTAGGGTCCAATACAAACGCAAGCCAAAGTGGTAATAAGAACAGCGAAAACAATATTCCGAGAAATCGAGTCCAACGTAAAAACGTTCCGACAGCAGGATTTTGCCGAAACTCCTCAGCATGCTGTACATGATGAAAATATGTTGTTGGTGTAATAATTGCGCTAGGGGAAGTATCTGTCAATAGTAAAACATGTCCTTCTAGCAAATGATTCGCAGCGACGTCTGGTCTTTCTGTATATCGAATAAGCGGAAAAGGATTATATCCTTGTTTAACAAGAAACTCCTCAATGGTTTTATCAGCCATCGTCACACCATCGATTTGAATATTTTCTAACTCTTGCTTTATTATTTTCACTAAGGCTGGATTCGCAATATCTTGTACATATGCGACACAAATATCCGTTTGTGATCGATCACCTACCCGTATCATCTCATGCCGCAAGCGAGGATCACGAATACGCCGCCGAATAAGACCGGTATTCACAATAATATTTTCAACAAATCCATCGCGGGAACCTCTGACAACTTTCTCTGTATCCGGCTCTGTCGGAGTTCGCCCCGGATAACTACGAACATCTATTACAAATGCTTCTGTTTCTCCGTCAACAAAAATAACGATTAAACCTGACAAAACTTGAAATAAAACATCTTCCATCGTCTTTACTTTACTTACTTGCTGATGAATAAGACGATTTTCTAACAGCTTTACGGTATTGTCTTCATACCTTTGTATTTCATTCGTATCAACAACTTCGTCCAAAATGTGTATAATGAAGTTCGTATCACACAAACCGTTCACATAAAAAACACCAATTTCTTTATCTAAAACATGAAATTTACGAATCCCCACATCAAACGTAACACCAAGTCCAACTGTTTGCTTTAAATAATTTTCATTATCACTTAAAAAAGAAGAAATTGGTATACTAGTCTTTTTCTTGTTAGTCATAAAACCCACTCCTTTCTAAAATTAGTTGGATTGCTTTTTTTGTAATAGGTGATCCACGCTTCCAGTCATCATTTCCATACATTTTTCCAATATCCCCAATTCCAACAATAACGGGAACATGCAGCTCATCTAAACAGTAAACAGTATCACCATTAATTCTTCCTATTTCAACATCCGCTAACCCAAACTTATCAACACCATATTCAGTTAACCGTCCTTCTCGATCGATACTTACATCAACACGGGCCCATTCCCAATGATGTGTATTAGAAGCGACAGCTAACACACCAAGTACATCAATTTGTTTATTCGTTGCTACATATTTTAGTGCTTTTTCTCCTGAACCTTCCCCAATATATCCACTATCATCAAACATAACAAAAACGGGGTCATGTGGTGTTTGCATGATAAGCTCAACAATCTTTCTCCCGGTTAATTTCGTTGGATTACTTTGTGATGCCGAAATACATCGTCCCCCAAACTCCTTTGTCAGTAACTCGATTGTTCGCTGTGCATATTCATCTCCGTCTGTCACCAAAATAACCCTTCTTCTCATGTTGTTTATCCTTTCGGTTTAAAAATAAGTGCCGCTAAAAACGCAAATAAAATTGATGCTGAAATTCCAACAGATGTTAACTTAAACATTCCCATTCCAATCCCAAGATAACCATGCTTTTCTGCAGCTTCCATCGCACCATGCAATAAAGAATGACCAAAACTTGTAATGGGAACTGTCGCTCCTGCTCCTGCAAACCGAATCAACTTATCATAAATTCCAAATCCATCTAATATAGCGCCCGCTACTACAAAGATTGCCATAACATGTGCAGGTGTTAATTTTGTAAAATCTAACAATAGTTGTCCGATAACACAAATCGCCCCTCCAACTACAAACGCATATATAAATTCCACATATTACACCCCTTTTATTCTTTCAAATACGACACCGTGTGCAATCGTTGGAATCGTTTCTTTTTGTTGAATCATGACCGGATTTAACAAGGCCCCTGTTGCCACAACAAAAATCCGTTGTAAATTCCCCTTTCTCATTTCTTCCATTAAATGTCCATATGTCACAACTGCAGAGCAGGCACAGCCACTTCCCCCTGCAAATACTTGCTGATTATCTCTATAAATCATTAAACCGCAATCATTATAGACATTACCTATGTCATAACCTTCATCTAACAAAAGTTGCCGCGCAATTGGTGTCCCGACTGCGGATAAATCACCCGTTACAATTAAATCATAATCTGCTGCACTTCTTTTTAAATCTTCAAAATGCTGCCCAATTGTATGGGCTGCAGCAGGGGCCATAGCAGATCCCATATCAAACGGATCTGCTATACCTAAATCTTGAACTTTTCCAATGGTTGCTGATGTTACTTTAATTGAACTTCTTTCACGACTAATTAAAGCTGTACCAGCTCCCGTAACAGTAAATGTCGCTGTATTTGGTTTTTGTCCTCCGTACTCTGTCGGATAACGAAATTGCCTTTCAGCAGTGGCATTATGACTACTAACTGTCGCTAATACGCGATTTGCAAATCCACCATCAATAAATGCTGCACCAACAGCTAACGTCTCCATAGAAGTTGAACATGCTCCAAACATTCCTAGAAATGGAATCGAAAGTTCTCTAGCAACATAATTTGCTGTAACCGTTTGATTTAATAAATCTCCAGCTAAAAAAAAATCGATATCAGATGCTTGCAGCTTTTCTTTTCGCAATACTTGTTGAATTGAATCTCTCATTAATCGTCTTTCTGCTAGCTCCCAACTCTCTTCCCCGCAATGCAAATCATCATATGTAATATCAAAACTATTTCCAAGCGGTCCCTCCGCTTCTTCCGGTCCAACAGCCGTTCCTGTCGCATTCACATATACATCGTTTTGAAATACCCACGTTTGTTTCCCAGTTAATCTCATCTATCTTCTCCTTTACTTACATAAAGTGAAACTTCCCTTAGTGCTTTTTTCATGCCCCACTGCGGGTTAGTTAAAGCAATTGGGCACATACCAGCAGTTATCTCCCACCTATCTTCTTTGTTTTCTCTGAATCTTGAGATGGGGGCTTACTGCCTATTAGGGTGAGATAAACAGCTTCCATGTATATCGAATGAGACCTACAACATACGCTCCAACAACCCCAAATACAATTACACTTCCAGCAATCTTGAACATATTTGTGGCAATCCCAAGAACAATCCCTTCACTGCGATGTTCCATTGCTGCACTCACCATTGAATTTGCAAATCCAGTAACCGGAATTGATGACCCTGCCCCTGCAAATTGTCCAAGTTTATCATATACACCAAATCCCGTTAAAATGGCCGACAATAATATTAATGTTGTGATTGCCGGATTTCCCGCATTTTTCTCTGTAAAATCGAAATAGTGTATATACATCTTCATCAAAGCTTCACCTAATGTACAAATAAGTCCTCCCACAACAAAAGCCTTGACGCAATTCATAACATAGCTAGGTTTCGGTTGATACTCTTTCACGTTATTTGTATAATCATCTTTCAATTTTCGCGGTGTCATTTACATACCTCCTACTTCACAAAATAAATCCAATGAAATAAAGAACCTACCACCTTACCAAGAACAAGTGCGATAAGAAGAATAACAATTTTCCCATCAACTCCAACACGTTTTGCCAATATTGGAAGTACATTCAGCACTTCTGTTAAGGCAGCGGCAAGCATTCCAATAAATGTGCCACATAACAATCCAAGGAGCAAAAGCCAATACGGTGAAGCCATCAATGTGATATCGCGTAAACTGCACCATGCGCCGCTTAATGCACCGCTCACAACAGCCCATTCATAACATTGAACACGATGACCACTTTTCGTTAACTGAGCGAGCCTTGGAATCACACCTAATACAGTTAAAAATGCAACGTATCCTCCTCCAACAGCAATTCCACCAGCAAATCCAATAAAGATCACCCCGATATATTCAATCATTTGGGATTTTCTTTATCATTTCTTTATTTTCATTCATCATCACATATTGATCGAGTGATTGCTGATATTGGAACATTTCAACTTCTAATGGGCTCGGCTCCTCATTAATGCGCTTTTGAAAAACATGATTAAAAAAAAGAACCATTCCAAGTCCAAGTCCTAACGAATATGGGATTTGAAATAAAAGTGGCTTTTTATTGTTTTCTCCTGTAATCATGTAATACAAGCGTTGATGTACTTGCTGCATACTAACGTCTTCATGAAAATAAATAATTGCAAGGGCAGCTCCCACAAATAGTAATAGCCAAACCATTCCAAAGAAAAATGGATTTACTCGCTTTTTTTCATATACAATTTCAACAATAGTTTGTGCTGAACCAAGTAAATTAATTTGTAAACTGCTAGAATACTGTTGAATGTGCTGAATGACTTTCATCACATCAATTACCACATGCGTTTTATCTTTCTTTGTAATTTTGTATACAGCCTGTCGTTTTATTTCGTCTACAATATGTGAATCTCCAACTACTTGTGCTACATCACCAACTTTAATCTCATAAGCAGGCGACACTTGTAAACGACTTCTCATCTTTACATATATCGTTTGCTCCACTCCAATCACCTCTTAACTATTCCTCGTAGTTGTAGTATGGATATTGGAAAATTTTCTAATACAACTTTTTTCAAATAAAAAAACGAATAGACTATTCGCCTATTCGGTCCTTCATTTGCTTTAATATTTTCTTTTCTAGCCGCGATACTTGTACTTGAGAAATCCCTAAACGCTCCGCTACTTCCGATTGCGTTTGATCTTTATAATACCGCAAATATACAATCAGTCGTTCACGTTCATCTAATTCACGGATCGCTTCTTTTAAAGCAATTTTATCAAACCACTTCGTTTCAGAACGATCCGCGATTTGATCTAAAATGGTAATAGGGTCACCATCATTTTCATACACCGTTTCATGTATAGATGATGGTGTCCGGCTTGCTTCTTGCGCCATTACAACTTCTTCTGGCGTTAATTCTAACGCCTCCGCTATCTCGGTAATTGTCGGTGCACGGCCATACTCTTTTGATAATTCATCTTTCATTTTGCGAATCTTATTTCCAGTTTCCTTTAAAGAACGACTTACTTTCACTGTCCCATCATCACGTAAAAAACGTTGAATTTCTCCAATGATCATCGGGACTGCATATGTTGAAAACTTTACATCAAAAGATAAATCAAATTTGTCGACAGATTTTAACAAACCAATACAACCAATTTGAAACAAGTCTTCCGGTTCATAACCGCGATTTAAAAAACGTTGTACAACCGACCAAACAAGTCTCATATTATTTTGTACAATTAAATCTCTCGCTCCTTGATCACCATCTTGACTTCTTTGAATTAATTCTTTTAACTCGTGATCCTTTAACTGCCCTTTTCCTTTTCCTTTTTCACTTCTGACCTCTATGTCCATAGGCAATTCTCCTTAATTGCATAGAGCGTTACTTTTTGATAGATACTTCGTCAAATGGATCGTTGTCCCGAAAGATTCATTAGAAATAACCTCTACTTCGTCCATAAAATTTTCCATAATGGTAAATCCCATTCCGGAACGCTCTAATTCGGGTTTTGTTGTGAAAAGGGGTTGCCTTGCTTCATCTAAATCTAGGATTCCAATCCCTTCATCACGAATCGTTAACTTTACCATGTCATCTTCCAAAATAACTGTAATATACACAATGCCATCCGCATGCCCTTCATACCCATGAATAATAGCATTGGTTACCGCTTCAGACACGACTGTTTTCACTTCAGTTAACTCTTCCATCGTTGGATCAAGCTGCGCAATAAAAGCTGCAACTGTAACCCGAGCAAACGATTCATTTTGACTTAATGCTGAAAATTGAAGGTTCATTTCATTTCTCATCTACGCCACCCCCAATGTCGCGAGCGCATGCGCTTCATTTTCTTCTAAACGAATAATTTTAAATAGTCCTGACATCTCAAACAAGCGTTTTACAGCAGGAGAAATTGCACATACAACCATTTCGCCGCCTAAGCTTTTGACATGTTTATATCTCCCTAACACAACACCAAGACCAGAACTATCCATAAATGCTAATTGCTCTAAGTTTAAAATAATATGATGAACATGATGCGTCTCAATCATATCAGTGACTTTCGCTCGCAACTCTTCGGCAGTATGATGATCCAGTTCGCCTGCTAAACGAACACATAAGACGTCACGCTTTACTTCTAAATGAATGGAAAGACTCACTCTATTTCCTCCTTACATTCAAAATTCGCGTATACACGCAAAACATATAAGAAGTTTTTCTCTATATAAATGTAGAATCCTTCCACCTGACAAAAGAAGTACTATTTCGTCATAAAGCGCAACTTCCATCAGTGGGGATTTTCTTCATCCCCACTGATGGTTAGTTGAATGAATTGGGCGCATGCCAGCAGTTATCTCCCACGAATAGCGGGATAAAATGAACCTTCTAGCGGCATCTCTTGCCATTGGGATAAAAACAAACGAGAAAGCGGCAATAAAATTGCCGCTATTTCGATGTCGAAAACATCCCAAAACTTCGTTTAAATAACTCCCACCAGCTTGCTGCTGCGACATCCTCTTTCGCAACAATTGTCTGTTTAAGTAATACTTCATTATCTTTTTTTATGACAAGTGTACCTAAAGCATCTCCTTTTTTAATTGGAGCTTTCACTTTTTCCTCAGCTACTACTTCTTTTTTAATATTTTTCATCGTTTCTCCCTTTTTCATTAGTAGAGAAACATTGTCAGACGCAACTAAGTCGACAGTTTCTTTTTTTCCTTTTCCAACTTTTACTGTCTGAATTTTTTCGCCTCTTGTATACATTTTTTTCGTCATATATTGACTAAATGCATAATCAAGAAGCTTCGTTACTTCCGCATTCCGTTCTTTTGATGTTGGAGATCCCATGATAACAGAAATGACGCGCATGCCATTTCGCTCTGCAGATGCTGTTAAGCAATATTTTGCCTCTGTTGTAAAGCCTGTTTTCACGCCATCAACACCTGGATAGAAACGAACAAGCTTGTTTGTATTTACAAGCCAAAATTTCTTATCCGTATCTTCTCGTAAATAATCTTCATATTTACCTGTATATTTACGAATTAACGGGTATTTCATTAATTCCTTTGCCATAACTGCCATATCATGTGCTGTTGAATAATGGTTCTTAGCTGGAAGACCCGTTGGATTTTGAAAATGAGTATTTTTAAGTCCTAAATCTTTTGCTTTTTTATTCATCATGTCTACAAATCCTTCTTCTGATCCAGCAATGTGTTCAGCAACCGCAACTGATGCATCATTTCCAGACGCAATTGCAATACCTTTTAACATTTCATCGACTGTCATTTCTTCACCAGGCTCAAGAAAGATTTGCGATCCACCCATAGAAGCTGCATGCTCACTCGCTCTCACTTTATCTTTCAGTGTTAGCTTGCCTTTTTCAATTTGCTCCATAATGAGTAACATAGTCATAATTTTTGTCATACTAGCAGGTGGCAACTTTTCATTTGGATTTTTTTCAAATAAAACTTTTCCCGTATCCTGTTCAATAACAATCGCTGACGATGCTTGTTCCGCTAGCTGTGGTTTTGTTTCCGCTTCTTTTTTCTCAGACTGCGCAAAACCAATTGGAACAGCGGAAAGCACTAACATGACACAAACAAGTATTCCAATCAATCGCTTCATGACTAACCCTCCATTCTATATCACACCTATTTTTTCCAAATGAAGGGTTTTTATACCATGTTTTTCTAAAAATAGCATTGACAAACAATAGCGTACTATATATTGTATTAAGTGTATTACATCTAGTAGTACACTTAAAATTTTATCAGGAAGGAGACATTGCTCTTGCACATTCAACTTGATCCAAGAAGCAACACTCCGATATGGGAACAAATTGTTCACAGCGTAAAGGAACTAGTTTTAAAAGCAATGCTCGTACCAAACGATAAGCTCCCTTCCGTTCGAGAACTTGCCTCTTCACTCGTGATAAACCCAAATACTGTGAGTAAAGCATATCAAGAATTAGAACGACAAGGAATTATTGAAACACTGCGAGGCAAAGGAACATTTGTATCCCAATCGATTACCCCAACACAAGATGAAAGGAAAATCGCTATGGTGGAAAAACAATTTCATCAATTATTACTAGAAGCTTCTTATCTCGGTATTTCAAAAGAAAAGATTCATGATTGGATTGATTCATACTATAAAGAATTAGGGGGAAATACTGATGCTGAAGGTAACGAACGTAAAGAAAACAATTGATAACCAAATAATATTAGAAGATATTTCATTTACTTTAAAAAAGGGAAGCATCGTTGGATTGCTCGGAAGAAACGGAGCTGGAAAAACAACATTATTACGTACACTTGTTGGAATATTAAATCCAGATGAAGGCACTGTTACATATAACGAAGTTGACGTGCACAAACATCCTGAAGTGAAACAAACAGTTGTATATGTTCCAGACTCTACAAACGTATTAAGCGGATATACAGTAAAAGAAATCGTAAAATTTTATAAAGCAGTCTATCATAATTTCAATGAAGACTATTTTTATAAACTACTAGAGCGCTTTAACCTACCAGAAAAACGCATTCGCAGCTACTCCCGCGGAATGAAAGCACTATTAGCAATGATCTTAGCTTTTTCTACTGGCGTAGAATACATTATTTTAGATGAACCAACAAATGGACTAGATCCAATCGTAAAAAGACAAATCCTTCAATTTTTAATTGAAGAAGTGGCAGAGCGTGAAATCACAGTTCTCATTTCTACGCATCACCTAGATGAAGTGGAAAAAATCGCAGACACAGTCATCATTTTGAAAGATCATACAATTGCATCCATCACAGCTTTAGAAGATACAAAATCACGCTATGCAAAAATTCAAGTAGCTTATGAACGCTCACTACCACAAAAGCTAGTGAATTTATGTAATGTGAAAGTATTAAACCAAACAGGAAAAGTATATACCGTCTTAATCGAAGGTAACGTAACAGCTACGTTAGAAAAATTTCATAAAGAGCAGCCGCTCTTATTAGAAGAATTGCCAATGTCACTTGAAGATGTATTTGTTACAGCTTTTGAGGAGGGGTCACATGTTTCATAAGGCGTTATGGATGCGAACTTATAAACAAGGAAAATATATTATTCTATTGTTTTGGTTAAGTAGTTTATATTTGTTACCTTATAAATATTATAGTGCTGCTCAATCAGAGTTTAGCCAATCTAAAATAAAATTTGATGATTATGTTTATTATTATTCCTATTATTTTAATACATTTGACACCGTCTTCATCCAAGGTATCATTCTCATTGCACTTGCTTGCGTCTTGATTGGATGGGAACGAAATAATCAATCAACTGATTTTCTTTTCTCTATGCCTTTTAAACGAAAAGATATTTATTTAACAAAATGGTTATTTGGCGTGTTGAATATTATTACAGTAAATATCATTTGTTGGATAAGTATGTATGGGATAAAGAACGTATCGTTTCACGACCAGTATCAAATATTTACTCTATTCCACACTTACTTTTTATACGCTACGATTGTACTCATCGCAATCTATACATTCACTTTATTTATCGGTACCATTACCGGGAATATTTTCTCACAGAGTGGCCTAACTGCAATTCTATTATTTCTACCATATGGTTTAGTATTGTTAATATCTGGATTTGTATATACTCATACGAGAGATTCAGTAGAAGCATTAGGAGAAATAGAGCGTAAAACTCATGAATACTTACAACATGTAAGTATCGTTGCGCCGTTAGAGTCTTTCGACATTCATTTTGATTACCATCCTATCGCAAAGTTCGATGAGCAAGGAAATGAAATTTCCACATTACCGCCAGACGATCCAAAGAAAACAACACCTGTTCCATCTGCGTGGAAATTACTGACACCATTTGCTTATATCATTATCTTTTTACCAATCGGAACTTTGCTTTACACACGTGCTCCAAACGAACAAAACGGAAAAATACTATTATTTCCACAATTACAGAAATGGTTTATTGGTTGCACTGTTCTTTGTTTCGCTTTGTTTGGTGGTAGGTTACTCGGAGGAAGAGATGCGTTCCTTGCTTATTACGTCGGTTTTTTTATAGCCAGCATTGTTAGCTACTTCGTTTTTACTCGCCTACTAAAATGGAAATTTTCTTTCGGTGGAAGGTAACGATTATTATTTTAAATTTAGAAAATACACGTATAAATCGAGGTGAATTACATGTTCCATAAAGCATTATGGATACGAAACTGGAAGCAAGGGAAATATGCTATTTTACTCTTTTGGCTAAGTACGCTATACGTATTACCTTATAAATATTATGTAAGTGCTCAAGATATGGTTCATTACTTTCATATGAATACAAAAGATAGTTATTATTTATATCATTGGAGTGGCGGTGATCCTATAATATTTCCTGCCCTAATTTTAATTGGATTAACTACTATATTAATAGGGTGGGAACGGAATAACCAATCGATTGATTTTCTTTGGGCTATGCCATTTAAACGCTCCCACCTGTTTTTATCCAAATGGTTATTTGGTACGGTTCATATCGTAAGTGCACTTAGCGTAAGTTGGGGTTTTATGTATATTGTTTACAAAACTACGATACACGCCAAATATCAATCATTTACACCGTTTCATCTATACTTTGCATATGCAATTATAACATTAATTGCAGTCTATACATTATCACTCTTTATCGGAACAATTACAGGAAATATTATTTCACAAAGTGCGATAAGTTATATTTTAATAATTTTCCCTATTTACATTTTTCAGCTGGCATTTCCTTTCTTTGCATTACATGTTGATTTGTCAGAAAAAGAATATCACGATGTCTATCGTAAAAGTTCCGTATACATAGAAAATATAAGTACCCTAGCTCCTCTTACCCATTTTAATATTAACTACGACTATGATCCACGTCGAGAAGCTATAAAAGATGACTACGGAGAGCTACATGTGGGACCTGCTTATCACCATATCCCGTCTGCTTGGACACTACTAAGTCCTGCGATTTATATACTCATTTGTCTTCCGTTAGGAGCCTATTTATATGAGCGCTCACCAAATGAGCATAATGGAAAAATACTGCTATACCAAAAACTGCATGCCTATTTCTCAATATGTACTTCCATTTGTTTCGGACTTCTTGGTAGCGAAGTTTTCACTGATGGCAGTAAATCTATCCCGCTTCACTATATGTATTTTATAGGGTTTAGCATTTTGACATATGCCATTTTGCAACGAATGTTAAAACATAAACTTTCTTTATATGCAAAATAACTCCTAGTCAGAAGGCTACTTTCAGAGTGTTGAAAAACAAGCTTGCCACTATACACTGGCTTTTCTCCCCTCCTCTTTACGATGGAAAGAGGAGGTTTTTTTATGTACTATGTAGAACAGAACTTGAAAAAATAAACCACACTGCGTTTACTGCGCGAATTTGGCATAGATTTAATCTACCAAAAAACAGACGAAAAAAAGATAGTCTACAATGCGCTCCCCCTTTATAGTAAAATATAAAGAGATATAAGACTGAATTTTTAGGTATTTCACCATGAACTAAAATAATTCTGAGCGTGAAAAAAGCAGATAAGGGAGAGAGTTACATGAGATCCATTGAAAAGGATACATTGTGGAAGCTTATAGAAGTATCGAGGGGGAAGCACCCAGCAACAGCTTGGATTACAGGAGGAATTGTGTTTAATGTATACACAGGGGAGCTGGAAAGAACAGATATCGTTTTGTATGAAGATCGTATTGCTTATGTAGGAATGCGTGAACCGCAAATTGATGAGAAAACGCAAATTATAGATGCATCCAGTTTTACATTAGTTCCAGGATACATCGAACCTCATGCACATCCGTATCAGTATTATAATCTTACATCATTTGGAGAATTCGCTTTAAGTTTAGGTACAACGACTTTAGTGAATGATAATCTAATATTTTATTTAAATACAGATCAGAAAGATTTTGAATATTTAATGGACTACAGTAGTCATTTGCCTGTTAAAAATTATTGGTGGGCAAGGATGGATCCGCAAAGCAACCAACCGGATATGTTAGCGAAATTCACGACTGAGCGCTTGGTCAGTTTGCTTAGCCATAAACAAGTTATACAAGCTGGCGAATTGACAGCTTGGCCTGCTGCCTTAACTGGTGATGAAACAATACTTGAAGGAATAGTAGAAACACGGCGGCTGGGCAAAAGAATTGAAGGTCATAACCCAGGGGCTTCCAGTGAAACCTTAAATGCTTTGGCAGCACTCGGTGTTACAGCTTGTCATGAAGCTATCAATGGAGAGGAAGTAATCAGAAGACTTCGTTTAGGTATGTATGCAACTTTGCGTCACTCCTCCATACGTCCTGATTTGCCAGGCCTAATCAAAGATTTACAAGAGCTCGACTTTGATTTTTCTTCCGCTTCAAGGCTTATGTTAACAACAGATGGCTCCATGCCTCCGTTTCTTCAGCACGGATTAATAGACTATCTTATTAAGATTTCTCTCGATAATGGTGTCCCTTTCCATGCTGCTTATCGGATGGCCACTTTAAATCCTGCAACGTATTATGGATTGGATCAAGAAATCGGTGGAATTGCTCCAGGACGAATCGCAGATATTCTATTTCTCGAAGATATAAGCAAGCCCACCCCGGTCAAGGTTATAGCAAACGGACAGCTTGTTGTGACAAACGGACAACTCTTGAAGCCGTTCCCTGTATGTGATTGGCAACAATTACAGTTTGAACCTATGCACATAGAATGGCGTGTTCAGCCGGAGTGGCTAGATATGATCGCTGAAAACCCCGAAGTCCCTGTGATAGAAATGCTTAATGCGGTTATTACAAAATCCAGTCCAGAAGCACTGCCGCTAAAACAAGGCATTATTGAGTTAGAAGCTAGAGAAGGATATTGTTATGTCAGTCTTATTGATCAAAAGGGAAAATGGGTTACTAATGGCATACTAAAAGGATTTGCCAATCACCTAGATGCTGTAGCGACAACCTACACAGCATCTCAAGATATCGTTGTTATAGGGCAAAAGAAAGAGGTTATGGTGAAAGCTGTAAACCAACTGCTCGATCAAGGGGGTGGTACCATATTAATGGAAGGCGAGGAAACCTTATTCAATTTAGAATTGCCGCTTGGAGGGAAAATGAGCAAGTTGCCCATGCATGAACTGATTGTAAAAACGACGGGGCTTGTACAACTTCTAAAGGAAAGAGGACATCAGCATATCGATCCATTATATACAATGTTCTTTTTAACATCGACCCATCTACCAGCTGTACGCTTAACAGCTGAAGGAGTATATTCTATTAAAGAGAATGCAGTTATGTCTTCGGTTAAGACAGTGAAGGGTGACTATTTCGTCAGATAAAATGAAACTTCCATCAGTGGGGTTTTCTTCATCCCCCCTATCTTCTTCGCTTCTCTTTCAATCTTGAGGCGGGAGGCTTACTGCCCGCGAATAGCGGAATAAACAATGTGAAAATAGCCTTCTAGTCAGGAGGCTATTTTCACGTTGTTTCGTCTTCCACTATAGTTTTTCTCTTCCTCCGTCCCAAATCCATCACCGTGTGTCACAATTTTATCTGTCGGTGCAACAACACTTTCAGCAATTTTCCAGTCTCCGTGCTCTTGTACAAATACTTGTAAGAAATAGTTCGTTCCATTTAGTTGATATGGATTTTCTTTTTCCACATCATACTGCACAGCTAAATAGTACACTTGCACATTTTCTTTTCCAAATTTAGACACATACTGAGAAACTCGCGGCATATAACCTGAAGTTTTCGTTAGTGACATTTGTTTTAGGCCGACGAGAGCAGAATGTTTTATATTATATAAAGTATCTTGATGTCGAATGCGATCACTATGATGAAATAATACAGACGTTTGCATCGAGCGTATCCATAACTGAGAGTATAAAACAGGTTTATGATTTGAGATATATTCTAGTTCTTTTTGTACAATTTGATTTGGAGACGCTGCACTTATCTCTATACTGTAACATAGTAAGCATATACCAACAATTCCAAAAGAAACGATACGTTTCATAGTCTGCCTCCTATTCCATATAGATAAAGTATAGGAATGCAGGTTTGTTTTTATACAACGCATCTGTTCTGTAGTATGATGAAGCCATAAAAAATAGAAAAGCAAAAGTTGCTTTTCTATTTTTTATAGAACCCTGCCAAAGAGCTCTAATACCATTTCAATTTCTTGATCGCTCCAGTCCTGGAACTTCTCTCTATAATATTCTTTTCGAACATTTTCAAGCTTTTCAGCAACATCTTTCCCGGTATCCGTAATTTCTAAATATACAATACGCCGGTCTGAATCAGAACGCTTTCTCGTTACAAGACCCTTACGAACAAGACGATCTGTAACTGCTGTAATATGACTCGATGTAACATTCACTTCACTTGCAATTTGCGATGCCATTTGTGGACTTTTCCAATATAATGCACGCAGTACAGAAAACTCATTCCATGGCATATACTCAGAAAAGAGTTCATTAATATCATTTTGTAATAAGCGAATCATTTTTCGAAAGGAAATAGATAAGTCTAAAATAAGTGCTTCTCGTTTTTCATTCACTGTTCTCGACCCTTTTTTATAATATTTACACATATTATAATGCATAAATACCTTAATTGTATATATTTTCTTTCTACTTAGATTTCCCAACAATATTTCTAAATTTAAGGAAAAAATGGACTCAATTCTTTCATATAAATAGAGAAAGGAAGGTGAACAGTTATGCAATTTGGAATGCCCCCATATGTACATGAATTACGTAATGGTAAAGAAGCAACTGTTACTGTACAAGGTGAAGGTGTCGTAAAAGTAAAACCAGATGTTGTCGTGTTAACAATTGGTGTTCGTACTGAAGGTACAAATGTAAAGCAAGCACAAGAAGAAAATGCTGCTCTTTCTGCTAAATTACTTGATTCTTTGAAACAGCTTGGAATTACAGAGCAAAATATCAAAACGCTTTCTTACACCATTACACCGCAATATGAATACGTGAACGAAAAGGCTACGTTACGCGGTTATCAAGTCGAGCATTTATATGAAATTATTGTGTTAAATGTACAAAAAGCAGGGGAAGTATATGAAGCAGCTGTAGAAAACGGTGCAAATGTCGCCAAAGGACTTGTATTTCGCGTTTCAGTGCCGAACGCTTACTACAAACAAGCATTAGTACTCGCCGTGCAAAATGCCCAAGAAAAAGCTCGAACGATTGCTAGTACATATAACCTGAATGTAAATCCCATTCCCCTTTCTCTCGTTGAAGAGTCTTCTCATATGCCGCGAGAATTTGTTGCTTATTCCGCTGTCCATAGCGGTGCTCCTCCTATTCAATCAGGCGAACTAGAAATCATTTCAACTGTTCGTGCTGTTTTTACCTATATTTAATTATAGGCTATAAGAAAAAGTAAACGTTCTCATTATTAGTTATTGTAAAAAGCTTTCGTTTTGTTATAATAATAGACGGTGAACCCTGCATAGGGATATCACGGGCGGGAGAGGGATATGAAAAAGAAGGTTTAACATGAAAGGAATCCTTGAAAAAACATTTAAATTAGACTTACATCAAACATCACCAAAACAAGAAGTAGTTGCTGGTGTAACATCATTTTTCACAATTGTTTATATTATGATTGTGAATGCATCTATTTTATCAGATGCTGGTGTTCCCCTTGAAGCAGGAATTCTAGCAACTGTATTTAGCTCATTTGTCGGCTGTCTATTGATGGCATTTTGGGCAAATGCACCGGTGATTCTTGTACCAGGTATGGGAGTAAATGCGTTTTTCACGTACACAGCTGTGCATACGCTTGGTTTAACTTGGCAAGAAGCATTAGCAGCTGTCTTTATCGCTGGTATTATTTTTACAATTACCGCGTTTACACCTATTGCTCGTACACTTTCTACTGCAATTCCAAAGTCGTTAAAAGAAGCGATTACTGTCGGTATCGGGCTATTTTTAGCATTTATCGGCTTGCAAAAAGGTGGCATTGTCGTTGCGAATTCGAACACTGCTGTTGCATTAGGAAAATTAAGTAGTCCAGTTGTTCTAGCTACACTGCTTACACTTATTGTTGCATTAATTTTGTTTATTCGTAATGTACGTGGAAACTTTTTATGGACCATTGCAATCGGAACAGGAATTGCCTGGTTATTTGGTATTGTTGATACAAGTCAAGTTGGCAATAGCTCATTTTCATTCGCTAACTATGGTGATGTTTTTGGTGCAATGTCGTTTGAGAAACTGACTTCTTTACCATTTTTAATTGCAACGTTCTCATTGAGTATGGTACTCATTTTTGAAAACATGGGACTTTTGCACGGTTTATTAGAAGATCAGCGTAAATTCCCTCGTGCTTATCAAGCAAATGCAATTTCAGCGATGACATGCGGACTATTTGGCACAAGTCCAACTGTTTCTACAATAGAAAGTGCTGCTGGTATTACAGCGGGCGGCAAAACAGGTCTGACGTCTATCGTCACTGGCGGTTTGTTCTTTGCCTCATTGTTTGCTTTGCCGTTTGTAAAGTTAATTCCAGATAGTGCAATCGCTCCAATCTTAATTATTATTGGCGGTTTAATGATTACAAACATTCAACAAATTCCTCTGAACGATTTTTCAGAAGGATTTCCAGCGTTTTTAATCATCGTTATGATTCCGCTCACATATAGCATTGCTGATGGTATCGCTTTTGGATTCATTGCGTATCCAATCTTAAAAGTAGCACTTGGTAAACAAAAAGAAGTTGCAAAACCTCTTTATACTATCACGTGTCTCTTCTTACTCATGTTTGTGTTACAAGCCATCGGATAAATAAAAAACGCCGGGAATTCCCGGCGTTTTTTATTATTTAAACCAGCCCTTTTTATAAAACCATACCATCATACCGCCACCAATAAGAGCCATTATGGCTAAGCAAATATAATAACCATACTCCCACTTTAACTCTGGCATATTGTCAAAGTTCATTCCATATACACCAACAATAAATGTTAATGGCATGAAAATGGTTGAAAAAACCGTTAACGTTTTCATAATGTTATTCATATGATGAGAGTTTAGCGAAAAGTAGCTATCGCGAATATCGGCTGTCAGCTCTCGGCTTGTTTCAATCATCTCAGACAATTTTAACAGGTGATCATAAATATCTTTAAAATAAATTTCATGATCATTCACCCCATGAAAACGCGTTGAATTTAAAATACGATACAATAAATCGCGCATTGGTACAATTGTTCTTCGTAATTTTGATAAATCAGAGCGAATATCAAATACCTCTTCTAATACAGTACCAGCTGTATCCCCTGTTAAATTGTCATCAATTGCATTTAAATGATCTTCAATATAATATACCGGAGCAAAATAATCATCGACAATTTGGTCAATAATTGTGTGCGTCACATGAAGCGTGCTTCCCTTTATACGTTGTCTTTCCCCAAGTTTATTCCACGCTCGTTCAATCGCCTTATTATGCGAAAAGTGAAAGGATACAACAAAATGATCACTAACGAATAAATCAATTTCATGCGGCTCCAATCCCTCTTCACTAAAAGCATGAAGAACTAAAAAATGATACCCATCATAAAAGTCAACTTTTGGCCTCTGCACATATTCTAAACAATCTTCAATCGCAAGGGGATGGAATTTGAAATAGTCTTGTAAAATATATGTATACTCTTCTTTCGTCGGTTTACATAAATCCAGCCAAAACCACACAATATCTTCTCGTTTTGTTTCTTCTAATGACAAATTATACAACACTTCATTTTCTTTTGTTACTGCACAAATTCTTATCATATTTTCACCCATTATTATTATATGCAAAAAAAGCCAAGGAGCAAACTCCTTAGCTTTTTTATCTCACAATTAGTGGACAACTTGTCACTTTATCTTATTTCTCTACGATGCCGTGTACTAACTTCGGTGCATCTACGTGATTTGCAGACACTTTCATGTTTTCATAAATTTTTTGTTTTACATCTTCTACATTTTCACGGTTTGCGTAGATCGTTACAAGTGATTCCCCTTTTTTCACGCTATCGCCAACTTTTTTACGAAGCATAAGCCCAACTGCTAAATCGATTTCAGATTCTTTCGTTGCACGTCCTGCACCAAGAAGCATCGCCGCTGTACCAATTTCATCTGCTACAATTTCAGATACGTAGCCGTCTTCTTTTGTCTCTACTTCAATCACATATTGTGCTTGTGGAAGTTTCGTTGGGTCGTCAACAACAGAAGCGTCACCGCCTTGTGCTGCTAAGAACGTTTTAAATGCTTCTAGTGCTTTTCCGTTGTTCATGACTTCGATTAGCTTTTCACGCGCATTTTCTAAAGAAGAAGCTTGTCCAGCTAGGTATACCATTTGACTTCCAAGCGTTAAACATAACTCTTCTAAGTCTTTTGGCCCTTTTCCTTGCAATGTATCAATCGCTTCCTTCACTTCTAAAGCGTTTCCGATTGCCTCACCAAGCGGTTGGCTCATATCAGAAATAACTGCCATCGTTTTACGGCCAACATTGTTACCAATACGAACCATTGCTTCTGCTAATTGCTTCGCATCCTCATCCGTTTTCATAAATGCGCCTGCACCTGTTTTAACATCAAGTACGATTGCATCCGCACCAGCTGCAATTTTTTTACTCATAATAGAGCTTGCAATTAACGGAATAGAATTTACTGTTGCCGTTACATCACGAAGTGCATATAACTTTTTGTCAGCAGGTGTTAAATTTCCACTTTGACCAATAACAGCAATTTTATTTTCATTTACAAGACGAATAAATTCCTCATTTTCAATTTCCACATGAAATCCTGGAACTGCTTCTAATTTATCAATTGTACCACCTGTATGCCCAAGACCACGACCAGACATTTTCGCAACCGGTACACCTAAAGCAGCAACTAATGGACCTAACACAAGCGTAGTTGTATCACCAACACCGCCTGTTGAATGTTTATCTACTTTTACTCCTTCGATCGCTGATAAATCAATTGTATCACCGCTATTTACCATTGCCATCGTTAAATCAGCACGTTCCTGCTCATTCATATCTTGGAAGAAAATTGCCATTGCAAGTGAACTCATTTGGTAATCTGGAATATCACCATTTGTGTAACCTTTAATGATAAAATTAATTTCTTCTGTCGTTAATGCTTTGCCATCACGTTTTTTTGCAATTAGGTCCACCATTCTCATTGTGAATTCACCCCTTCATTTGTTTTACAATTGCTTTTACAAGTGATAAGAAGTTTGCTTTTACACGCTCTGTTGTTTCAATTACTTCATCATGATGAAGCGGCTGATCTAAAATTCCAGCTGCCATATTTGAAATACAAGAAATACCAAGTACTTTCATACCGGCATGACCAGCTACAATAACTTCTGGTACAGTTGACATTCCGACTGCATCACCGCCAATTGTACGAATCATACGAATTTCTGCCGGCGTTTCATATACAGGGCCTGTCATCGCAACATATACGCCTTCTTGTACTTTAATATTTAAATCAGCAGCAACTTGTTTTGCCATTTGACGAAGGTCTTTATTGTATGCTTCAGACATATCAGGGAAACGTACACCCATCTCAGAATCATTTGGTCCAATTAATGGATTATGTCCCATAAAGTTAATGTGATCTGAAATTAACATTAAATCGCCTGGCTCAAATGATGTATTTACACCACCAGCTGCGTTTGTAACGATAACTGCTTCTACCCCTAACTCTTTCATAACACGAACTGGGAATGTTACTTTTTGCATATCGTATCCTTCATAGTAATGGAAACGACCTTGCATTGCTACAACTGTAACACCTTGAAGTGTACCGAATACTAGTTGTCCTGCATGACCTTCAACTGTAGATACAGGAAACTCAGGAATTTCACTGTACGGTACAGCTACTGCATTTTCGATTTCATCAGCTAATACACCTAGACCTGAGCCAAGGATTAACCCTACTGTTGGTGTTTCTTGAAATTTCCCTTTTAAATATGATGCAGATTTTGAAATTAATTCGCGATTCATTTGATGTTCCTCCTTATTTATCTAACTCGTTCAAAAAGCTTTTTCCGTATTTTGGCATTGTTACACCAAAGTTTTCTGCAACTGTGGCACCGATATCAGCAAATGTTTGACGAAGCGGTAATTCTTTTCCGCCCTCTTTCATGCTTGGACTATATGCTAATAATGGTACATATTCACGTGTATGGTCTGTACCGTAGTGAATTGGGTCATTACCATGGTCAGCTGTGATAATTAACAAGTCGTCTTCTTTTAACTTCTCAAGTACTTCAGGAAGACGTGCATCATATTCTTGCAGTGCGTCTCCATACCCTTGAGGATCACGGCGGTGACCAAACAGCGCATCAAAATCAACAAGATTTACAAAGCTTAAACCAGTAAAGTCCATATTCGCTGTATCTGCAAGCTTATCCATGCCATCCATGTTAGATTTTGTGCGAAGAGATTGTGTTACGCCCTCTCCATCATAAATATCAGAGATTTTACCGATTGCGATAACATCGTAGTCACTATCTTTTAATTCATTCATTACCGTACGACCAAATGGTTTTAGTGCGTAATCATGACGGTTTGGCGTACGTGTGAAGTTTCCTGGCTCCCCAATGAATGGACGAGCAATAACACGGCCTACCATATATTTTTCATCAAGTGTTAACTCACGTGCAATTTTACAAATGTTATATAATTCTTCAAGTGGTACAACTTCTTCATGAGCAGCAATTTGTAATACGCTATCAGCAGATGTGTACACAATTAATGCACCAGTTTCCATATGTTCTTGTCCAAGTTCATCCAGAATCCCTGTTCCAGAAGCTGGTTTATTCCCGATGATTTTACGTCCTGTTTTCGCTTCTAGTTCATCAAGTAATTCCTTTGGGAATCCTTCTGGGAATACTTGAAACGGTGTATCAATGTAAAGGCCCATAATTTCCCAATGACCTGTCATTGTATCTTTTCCCATAGATTTTTCTTGCATTTTTGTATAATATGCAAGCGGCTTCTCTGCTTTTGCAATCCCTTTCATTTCACGGATGTTACCAAGACCTAATTTCATCATATTTGGCATTTGTAATCCGTTCATATGCTCTGCAATATGACCAAGTGTGTCAGAACCTTTATCGCCATATTTCTCAGCATCTGGTGCTTCTCCAATTCCTACGGAGTCCATTACGATAAGAAAAATACGTTTATATTTATTCACAACTGTAACCTCCTATATATGCTACTTATGTAGTATGTTCAAATCGATGTAAAAACTTCCCTTTTCTTCTAAGTCAGATGTCAGACATCTCATGCTGCTATCATAACATGTTCACGCTTTCTTTTTAAGAAATTTTTATCACATTTCGTTTTTTTTTCACATTTTCATTGTAATACATTCTACCTAGAAGCGCTAATGAAACCGATATATGTTTCTCGACATACCAATAAAAAAACAGCTCTTTAAAAGAGCCGTTTTTTATCCCGCTATTCGCGGGCAGTAAGACCACCACTGATGGAAGTTTCACTTTATTTCACTTCAACTGTTTCTTCTTTATGATCATGAAGATCACCTTTTCGTACATGAACCTTTACATTATATGTTCCTGCTTCTTTAAATGTATAAGTACTTGTATACTCACCTTTGTTATCTTCTTTTGCTGGAATAAACTCATGCTTTTCTGCACCGTCTTTCCAAATTTCAAGTTGAACTTCTGCACCAGTTAATGTTTCTTCTTTTTGTTGTACATGTACTTTCATTGTAGATTCTGTATTTGCTTTCACGCCATCTGCCATCAGATGAATCATTGTATCACCATGAGCATGATCGTCATGATGACCATCTGTTTCTGTTTTTGTATCCTCAACTTTTGCATTTCCAACAGCCACTTTTACTTCTGGCATCACATGCATATCACGTGCATTTGTATGTGCGATAATATGATAAACACCATCGGATGGGAATGTTTTATCGATTGCATAAACACCGTTACCTTTATTCTTCGCGTCTAGCATCTCTTTTTTCTCGTCGCCATCTTTCCAAATTTCAAACTTTACATCGTCTGCATCTGTTACTTTTTCTTTCCCTTGTGTAACAATTGCTTGTACTTCGACTTTTTCATTCGGCTTTAATGTTTCAGGGTTCGTTTTTATTTCTACCTTTACTTCTTCAAGCGACTTACTCTTTTTCGTTGTCTCGTCTGATTTCGTATTACAACCAGCTAACGCTAGCATTGTGATAAATAATGTAATTAAAAGTTTTTTCATCATAACTTCCTCCTTCTTCCTATCTTAGTATAGAGGAAATATACGTTCATATTCTAGCCTTCTGCTGAAAACAATGTACGAAATGTTTGTGAAGTTTTTGTGAAGTGCTTTGATTTTATCCCGCATTAACGAGTCAGTAAGACCCCCACCCACTGATGAAAGTTTCACTTTATAATAAGTAAAAGGACATGAATACTCATGCCCTTGGATGGAACTGTTTATATACATCTTTTAATCTAGTTTTTGAAACATGTGTATAAATTTGTGTTGTCGAAATGTCAGCATGGCCAAGCATTTCTTGTACTGCCCTTAAATCTGCTCCATTCTCTAGTAAATGCGTTGCAAAGGAATGACGCAATGTATGCGGTGTAAGTTCTTTTTGAATATTCGCCTCTTGTGCAAGCCTTTTTAAAATCTTCCAAAATCCTTGGCGAGATAAACGGTTTCCATGATGATTTAAAAAGAGCGCTTCGGCCATTTTCTTTCCTAAGAGTTCCGGTCTTCCTTTTTCAATATAATACTGAATCGCTTCTGTCGCTAAACTGCCAAGAGGGATAATTCTCTCTTTATTTCCCTTTCCGACACAACGAACAAACCCCATTGTTAAATGTACATCTGATAAGTTTAATTCAATTAATTCGGAAACACGTAATCCTGTTGCATATAATAACTCCAACATAGCCTTATCACGAATTCCAAATGCACTCGTTCTTTTCGGTATTTGTAATAATGCTTCTACTTCATTAATCGATAACACTTTCGGTAATTTACGTTCACCTTGAGGCGTTTCAATATGTACAGACGGGTCATGTTCCACAACACGTTCACGCAATAAAAATTGATGAAACGACCGTACAGATGCAATGTGACGTGCCATTGTTTTCGAAGATTTCCCATTATCTTTTAGATGATGTAAAAAGTTCACAATATGCATGCGCGCTACATCATGAAAAGATGTAATTTGTTCTACTTTTTGTAAATACTTCGTATAACTTTTTAAATCGCGCTCATATGATACAACTGTATTTTGAGCTAATCCTTTTTCAACAACCATATAATGAATAAAGTCTTGTAATTGATCTTCCAATCTTCTCTACTCCCCATTTTCATAGAAAAAAATCATTCTGTTGACGAAAGCATCTTTCGCAGGCTCCTCTGTTCCAGATACTTTTTCTACCATTTCTTCTTTAGGCTTATCATAACGATGATAACTTTCATATTCTTCATTTATCCATAGTATAGCGAAATAAAACAAAATGGTACAACTAATAAACAATAAAAATACTTTTATACCATCAAAAATAATTTGAATTGCTCGGCGCATTGTATATTCCTCCAAAATGTATGTTATTACAACATATGCCAAGCTTTTCATCATTTATACCTAATTATGAAAACTTCCACCACTTATCTCTCTAAAACCTTAAGGCAGGGAGCCTTATCCATTTACAATAAAAAAACCTCTTCCTAATTAAATAGGAACAGGTTAATTTTCTTCTGTTAATTTTTCTTGACACTTCTCACAAATACCATGGAACGTTAAACGATGGTCCTTTACTTTAAAGCGCCACTCATTTTCTACTCTTTTTTCTACTTCACAAAGTAAATCTTCTTGAATTTCTTCTACCGCACCACATTCTGTACAAATTAAATGATGATGAAAACGTGATGCTCCTTCTTGTCTTAGGTCATAGCGCGAAACACCGTCACCGAAATTAATCTTGTCGACAATCTTTAACTCGGATAATAATTCCAAAGTCCGATAGACGGTTGCAAGTCCGATCTCTGGCGACTTTTCTTTTACAAGGAGGTAAACATCTTCCGCGCTTAAATGGTCTTCTTCATTTTCTAGCAGCACGCGAACTGTAGATTCACGTTGTGGTGTTAACTTATAACTCGCTGCATGTAATTGCTTTTTAATTCGATCAATTCT
Source organism: Bacillus pseudomycoides (assembly GCF_002582035.1). Lineage (GTDB taxonomy): Bacteria > Bacillota > Bacilli > Bacillales > Bacillaceae_G > Bacillus_A > Bacillus_A pseudomycoides_B. The sequence continues at coordinate 20,355 of NZ_NUQE01000022.1, read as the reverse complement.
TTCTTCCATTCGGTACTACTCCCTCCCTCGCCACTCTTACCCCATTATATCAGAAGAAGGGAAACTGTCAAAAGAAAAATAATCAAAATCACTTGATAATAATTCTCAAAGTGTAATTATTTTTTATTAATAGTATCCATGACTTGTTTCATAAAAATTGGTGATGCATAAGCTTCAATCCCTGAGGCAATCGCTAACACTGCACCAATAACAAGAAAAAAGCAAGTATAGCGGATAAAAAGTGGTAATAGGGGCTCATTTACTTTTCGAATAAATTGATGACGGATCATGCGCAAGGAAAAGCTAGCGGCGATCGTCGTCATAATAAGAAATGTTGGGATAATAATTAAATTTTGTGGAAGTACAGACACAAATGCTAATAATAAACCGTTCCACCCAAGTTGACTTACTAAAAAACCTACTGTAAAGCCAACAACGACTCCTTTTAAAAATAATAAAATAAAAATAAGTGGCAAACCAATGATGGAAATACCTAAAATCCAAATAAAACCAATATATTTCAGTTGTGATAAGTAGCTTTCGCGGAACATCTCACCTGCATTTGCAAATTGCCCTTTGGAAACTTGTCCAAAAAAACGACTTAAATAAAAATACAAATCTTGTTTTTGACTTATTTGTAAACTATTCACAAGGATCGCCCCAAAAATAACCCCCATTAATAAAAGTACAGCTACAAATACATATAATGAAGCGTGTTCCTGTACATGATATGTTACACGATCTTGCCAAGACGATTTCCTTAGCATATTACGTCCCCCCGTTCTTCCTCTTACTAGAATGTATGATAGAAAGAAAAAAGTATGACGAATTAACATTGAAATTCCACGCCACTTTGCTAAACTTAAAGATAGAGATTAAAGATAGAGATTAGGAGGGATTTCGTTTGAAACAACTATTATTAGATTTTCCAACATTATTTCAGACCGAGCGTCTGCAGGTACGTAAACCATTCCCTGGCGATGGGGCAGAAGTTTATGAAGCAATTCAAACTTCTTTAGAGGATCTACAGCCATGGATGTCTATTACACATGAAACTGAAGAAACGGCAGAAGCAGCAGTTAGAGCTGCCCATGGAAAGTTTTTACTTCGTGAAACATTACCGTTTCATCTATACGATAAAACATCAGGTACTTTCATCGGTGCACTCACCCTTCATCCAGAAAACTGGGATATTCCAAAGTTTTCTATGAGCTTTTGGCTTCATAGCTCTTATACAAAACAAGGATATATGACGGAAGCATTAAAAGGAGCTGTTCAATTCGCCTTCGATAAACTGGGAGCAAAACGTCTTGAAATTCGCTGTGATGCCAATAATACAAACGCACGATTAGTTGCAGAGCGCCTAGAGTTTATTCTAGAAGGTACGCTCGAAAATGACTTCCTTGCTCCTGATGGTAGTTTACGTGACACATGTGTATATGCAAAAATACAATAAAGTGAAACTTCCTTTTGTGAAACGTTTTTCCTCACAAAAGGTTAGTTGAACCAATCGGGCGCATGCCAGCAGTTATCCCCCACCTATCTTCTTTGCTTCTCTCTGAATCTTAAGGTGGGGGTCTTACTGCCCGCGAATAGCGGGATAAAAAAGAGACGCTACAGCTAGTCATCTTCAAATTTCACAAAAATAAACACTCGCTTTACGCGAGTGTTTTTATTTTTTCAATTGTAAATATTGAATTGCAAACATTGTTTTTGCATCATGAATACGTTGTTCTTTTATAAGTTGAAGCGCTTCTTCTAATGATACTTCCATTAATTCAACGAACTCATCTTCATCAAGATCCGCTTTATCTTCCTTCTTCTTCAAGCCAGTCGCTTCATATACATATACGATTTCATCTGCGAACCCTGGTGATGTGTAGAATGACGTAATGAGCTCCATATTATCACATATGTACCCTGTTTCTTCCTCTAATTCACGAATTGCTGTTGCTTCAGGTTTTTCTCCCTGCTCTAACTTTCCAGCAGGAATTTCTACAAGCACTTTTTCCATCGCTTTGCGATACTGTTCAACTAATACAATTTTCTCGTCATCCGTAATTGCAATAATCGCTACCGCACCAGGATGCTTCACAATTTCACGTTTACTCTTCTCACCATTTGGTAATACTACTTCATCAACACGAACTTTAATTATTCTTCCATCAAAAATAGGCTCAGTCGCAATCGTTCTTTCTTCAAGATTACTCATAAGGCTTCATCTCCCTGTTCTATTTCCTAGTCTTTCTTCATACATTCTATCACATTGAAAGGAGCGAGACGAAAATGAAAGTGTATATTTTACCAAATCGAGTAACATTAGTCGGAAAAGCTTGGGAAATTCGACATATGTTAAAACAATATGAACAACGTTATAAAACTGTTCATGACTGGATTACAAATACAAAAAGGTAAAGTGTTTGTGAAACTCCTTACGCTTTCGTACAATAAAAGTAAGGAGGGAATTATGAAAACACGTCAATTAGGAAATTCAGATTTATATGTAAGTGAAATTGGACTTGGATGCATGTCACTTGGGACAAATGAAACAGAAGCCATTCAAATCATTCATGAAGCGTTAGATTTAGGCATTAATTTTTTAGATACGGCCGATTTATACAATTATGGATTAAATGAAGAGTTTGTCGGAAAAGCGTTACAGGGAAAACGAGAACAAGTTGTACTTGCTACAAAAGTTGGGAACCGCTGGACAGAAGAAAAAAACGGTTGGTCTTGGGACCCTTCTAAGGCATATATAAAAGAGGAAGTAAAAGAAAGCCTGCGCCGATTAAAAACGGATTATATCGATTTATATCAGCTACATGGCGGAACAATTGAAGATAATATTGACGAAGTCATTGAAACATTTGAAGAACTAAAACAAGAAGGAGTCATTCGTCATTATGGGATTTCTTCTATCCGTCCTAATGTCATTCGCCAATATGCAGAGCGTTCTAATATAGTAAGTATTTTAATGGAATATAACATATTAAACCGTCGCCCAGAAGAATGGTTCCCATTCTTGCAAGAACACAATATTAGCGTAATTGCTCGCGGTCCACTCGCAAAGGGTTTATTAACTAGTAACAATGAACAGAAATTAGCTAAAGTGAAAGAAAAAGACTATCTCTCTTACAATTATGATGAAGTAAAACACATCGTATCTCGTGTGAACGAAATAACAAATAAGCGCTCTCTAACAGAAACCGCGCTTCAATATTGCCTACATACCCGGGCAATTGCAGCTCTCATTCCAGGCGCAAGCTCAATTGACCAATTACGTGAGAACGTAAAAGCAGCCACTACAAATTCATTGACAGACGAACAATACACACACATTCAAGCATTTGCGAAATTAGATACATATGAATCTCATCGATGAAAAAAGCTACCGAAAAACCGGTAGCTTTTTTTACATCGTATCGTATTTCTCTGGATTTGTTCCTGAACGCTTATTACAATCTAGTTTATCAATTTGTCCTATTTCTTCTTCCGTTAATGAAAAATCAAAAATATGAAAATTCTCTGCAATGCGAGAAGGTGTAACAGATTTTGGAATTGTTACAATCCCACTTTGAATATCCCAGCGTAAAATAACTTGAGCAGGTGTTTTCCCATATTTTTTAGCAATCTCTTGAATAACCTGATGTTCAAATACCTCTCCGCCTCGCATAAGCGGACTCCATGCCTCCATTTGAATTTGTTCTTGCTGACAAAAATTGCGAAGTTCAAATTGTGCTAACATTGGATGAAGCTCGACTTGATTCACCATTGGTTTAATATGACAATTCGCCAATAAATGTTTTAAATGATGAATATGGAAGTTTGACACACCAATCGCACGTACTTTTCCTTCTTCATACAATTTTTCAAGAGCGCGATATGTATCTACGTACTTTCCGCGTATTGGCCAATGGATTAAATATAGATCCACATAATCCATCTGTAACTTCTTTAAACTTGTTTCGAATGCTTTAAGCGTCGTTTCATATCCTTGTTCATCGTTCCATACTTTTGTTGTAATAAAAAGCTCTTCACGAGCAATTCCAAATTCACGAATTGCTTCTCCGACACCGCTTTCATTTTCATAAATAGCAGCTGTATCAATTGCACGGTATCCGACCTCTAACGCAGTATGTACCGCTCGTTTTACTTCCTCTCCTTCTTTTGCTTTATATACTCCTAAGCCTAACATTGGCATTTTCACACCGTTATGAAGTGTTGTTGTTGGAATATGCATAAAAAACTCCTCCTTTACTCCATTTCAACAAGAAAAAAATAAAAAGTCAAAAAAAACCGATTGGTTTACATAATCTTTTTATGTTAAAAAATTTAAATAAAATAATTGTCATTTCACTATATTCTATACAAACAGCCTTTCCCTACTTTTTTAAGAAGTAATTTCTTGCTTTCTTCATTCTTTTATCTTACAGTGTAAGCGTAAAACAAAATACACAAAGTAGAGGGAAAAAGATGAAAGCTCTTGCATTTGACACATTTGGAGAACCAGAAGTATTGCAATATAAAGAAATTCCCGATCCCGTTATTGGACCTAATGACATTCTTGTAAAAATGAAGGCAATTGGTTTAAACTTTGCCGATGTCTATAGAAGAAAAGGAAATTATCACCTCGCTGGTCAACCACCATACATTTTAGGCTACGAAGGCGCTGGAATTGTAGAAATGGTAGGAAATAATGTTACGACTATAAAGCAAGGAGATTCTATTGCATTTGCAGATGTTCCATATGCAAATGCAGAGCTTGTAGCGGTTCCAATAGAGAAAGCAATTCCACTTCCAAATCATGTTTCATATGAAACAGCTGCTTCTATTTTACTGCAAGGTTTAACAGCTCACTACTTAACTCGCGATAGCTATGCGATAAAGGAAGGAGATATTGTACTCGTACACGCTGCTGCCGGTGGTGTAGGACAGCTCCTTGTACAAATCATAAAATTACTAGGTGGTAAAGTGATCGCCCTCACCTCTTCTATCCAAAAAGCAAAAACTGCCGAAGAGGTTGGCGCAGACTGGGCCTTTTTGTATAAGGATGATTGGAAACAGAAAGTCATGCATGCGACTAACGGAAAAGGTGTAGATGTTGTATATGAATCTGTTGGCTCTACGCTGATAGATAGCTTTGAAGCAACACGTATTGGAGGAACCGTTGTTTTTTACGGAATGGCAGGAGGCGATCCAGCGCCTGTAGACCCGCGCATGCTTATGGATACATCTAAGACACTAACCGGCGGGGATCTATGGAATGTACTCACTTCTCATAAAGAACGCGTTCTTCGTTCTGAAGAGCTATTTACATGGATTCAACAAGGAAAGATCAAATTATCTGATCCAACTACATTTTCCTTAAGCGAAGGAGCAAAAGCACACCATTATTTAGAAAGTAGAAAAAGCACAGGGAAAATTTTATTACTTCCATAAAACAATTATAAAAATAACGTGCCGCATATACGTGGCACGTTATTTTTTCTTCATCCATTCTATGGCTCTTTGCTCCCTATCACGAACAAATGCATCTTTCCCTTCAATATACTGATCAATATCATATGTAAATTGTTTCGCAAGCTCTTGCTTTAACGTCGCATACGCCTCTGCTTCTTCACAATGCTCCATCATATAATCTCGAAAAGAGAGATGACGCATAATTTCTTGATTGCCTGTCTCATATATATGTAAATGATAACTTCTCTTCTCTTCTGTACCGTGTACAAAGAAACGCCGTCCGGATATACCATTTTCTCCCTTTGGTGTATATCCGAGTTCCACAAAGCAATCATTCCAGCTATCCACTTTGTCAATATTCGTAACTTCCATAATCATATCAATAATGGGCTTTGCCGCTAACCCTGGCACAGATGTACTACCAATATGATGAACTTTCACATGTTCTGGCATTGCTTCCTTTAAACGTTTCGCTTCTTTCTGAAACTTTTCTGCCCAATGATTTTCATAGGACACTACTTCCACTTTTCTCATACCCATCCCTCCCGCTATTCGCGGGCAGTAAAATCTCCACTTCAAGATTGAGGAAAAAGCAAGGAAGATAGGTGAAGAATAACTGCCCGTAAAAGCCCGATTGATTCAACTAACCATTAGCGGGGGATAAAGTCCCCCACTGATGGAAGTTTCATTTTACATTCATTTCTTACTTAAAGTCTTTCCATGACAAACTACTTTCACTTAATAATTCTTCAAACGATTTATTTTTTTCACGCTCACGCTGTTCTTTACGCTTTCTCTCTAACTCTGCTTCTTTTTTCTGTTCCTCTTGCTCTTTTAGCTCTTTTTGTTTACTTTTCAGCTGCCTCATTAATGCTTCGTTCAATTGATCTCCAATTGTTACTGTTTCTTTTTCCATCTTCATCCCTGTTTGTTTCTGTGCTTGCTTTTGCTTTTTCTTTGCCATGATCAAATCACCTTTTACTTTTTTCTTTATTATAGTAGAAAATGTAATTTACCAGCAACCACAAGAGCTGTATCTGTATCTCTATTAAGTTTCGTGAATTCCAACTCCAATTCCACATGAAAATGCAAAACAGTTAATCACTCATAATTAATGATTTATTTTCTATATAAAAATAAAAAGATTTAGTTTTGTAAATTTTCTTAAAATATAGAATTTTATATAGATTGTTTTCTCATAATCTATTAAAATGATGTCGTATGATGTCAGATTTATATAAAGGGGAGAAACAAAAAACATGTGGAAAAAAATTATACCTGTAGTTGCTATTTTAAGTACAGTCACATTTTCAAGTGTATTTGCAGCACAACCAACTTCTACACCAGAACAAGAAAATCGTTACATTAATCTTCAAATGCTAGGCATTAATGACTTCCACGGTCAATTAAACACAGTAAAAAAAATAGACAATAAGGAGGCTGGCGGGGTCGATTACTTAGCTGCATACTTGCGAGATCGCGAAAAACAAAACCCAAATACGCTACTTGTTCATGCCGGAGATGCAGTTGGAGCAAGCCCACCAATTTCTGCTTTGTTACAAGATGAACCAACAATTGAAATCTTCAACGACCTTGGATTTGATGTTGCAACAATTGGAAATCATGAATTTGATGAAGGTATAGACGAAATGCGTCGCCTTATTTATGGTGGTTATCACGAAAAGACTGGCAACTTTAAAGGTGCACAGTTCCCTTACGTTGCAGCCAATGTCTATAATAAGACAACAGGACGCTTATTTTTACCACCATTTACAGTAAAAATGGTACAAGGAGTTCCAGTCGGCTTTATTGGTGTCGTCACAACAGAAACACCAAGTATTGTTATGCCTAAAATGGTTGAAAATGTAAAATTCACAGATGAAGTAGAAGCAATTAACAAGTCTGCAGAACAATTAAAACGATTAGGTGTAAAAGCAATTGTTGTATTAGCACACAATCCTGGTACAACGGATGATAAAGGAATTACAGATGGTGATCTCGTTCGCTTAGCTCAAAATACCGATCCAGAAGTCGATGTCATTTTTGGCGGCCATAACCATGCATATGTAAATGGAACTGTAAATGGAAAACTTCTTGTACAAGCTTATTCGTACGGTACAGCTTTCGCAGATGTTGATTTAAAAATTGACAAGAAAACAAAAGATATTGTAGAGAAAAAGGCTGAGATTGTTACAACATTCCATGACGGCATCCAACCAGATCCACAAATTAAGAAAAAAGTCGAACGGTATGAAGAAAAAGTCGCTCCTCTTGTAAATGAGGTTGTCGGCAAAGCTGCAATTGCTTTAGATAGAACACAATCACCTGCTGGAGAGTCAACACTTGGTAACTTAATTGCAGATGCACAGCGTGGTGCGATGAACGGACAAATTGCTCTTATGAATCCTGGTGGTATTCGAAATGATTTAGATGCAGGAGATATTACGTGGGGAGAATTATATGGCATTCAGCCTTTTGGCAACCAATTAATAAAATCCTCATTGACTGGAAAGGATATTCGTGACATTTTAAATCAACAGTGGCAAAAGGATAAAACACGTATGCTCCAAATCTCTGGCATCACATACAAATGGGATGCTAACAAAGCAGATGGTGAAAAAGTAATTGATGTACGCTTATCAAACGGCGAAACTCTTGTTGACTCGCAAACATACACTGTCGTAGCAAATGCCTTTTTAGCTTCTGGTGGAGACGGTTTTGTTTCATTTAAAAATGGAACAAATCCAGAAACAGGACCAAATGATTTAGATGCGTTAGTAGATTATGTGAAGCAAGCAAAATCACCAATCGAAGCAAAAATTGAAGGGCGTATTCAAAAAATAAATTAGCAGTTAAAACATACAACTTTTACGCGTGGAAAAAACCAAGCTTTTACAGGCAGTTCTTCTTTTAGATCCTACTGCCTGCAAGTAGCAGGATAAAAGCGGGAAATCCCGCTTTTATTATTTCCCACGATATCTTTCTAAATATTCTTTCAGTGCAATTTCTACAAGTTTAGATTTATGCATGCCATTTCTAGCAGAAAAACAATCTAATTGCTCTAATACTTGTTTAGAAAGAGAAAATGTACGCTTTTTTTTCTCTCCTTGTTCCACAGACGTAATACATATTCCATATTCGCGTTTTTGCAACAACTCATAAATATGTTGCAATTGCTCATAAATGAGGCGCTGATAATCTATTTTTTCCTGCTGTATACTCACAGCCTCTTTTAATTGTAAATGACGAGGTTCTTCTCCTTCTCCAACAAATACCCTTTTTTTCTGCTCACTATCATATTCATATCCGAGCAATCGTAATTTTTTTGATAGTGTATATGGACTCATCCCCAGCCGTTTCGCAACAATTGCTATCGGTTCATGATTATTTAAACGACCAATAATTTCACCAATTTCCACCTCCTCCCTCCTCTCTATTAAACATAGAATATTCCATCAACGGGAGCCTATTGCTTGTTAATGCGGGATAAAGTTATTATGTTATGATACAATAATTTCTTATTAGTATATTTAGTATATGATGAAAAAAACATCACTGTTCAATATATCGCAATCAAAAGGAGGTCGCCCTCATGTTCATTCGCAGCAGTACTCCCTCTTTTTACGATAAAAATAAAAAACACATCGCAAATAGTATTGCTACAATTGAAAATGTTCTTATAAATAATCGGAAACAATCGTTACTCATTCGTGGGCAAGATCTCAATCAACCTCTTTTATTATGCTTACACGGTGGACCAGGAATGGCTCAAAATGGCTTTGCACGCCATTTTCAAACAGAACTTGAGAAACATTTTATTGTTGTCAACTGGGATCAGCGCGGAGCAGGAAAATCCTTTTCATGGCAAGATTTCAAAGAACCGCTAACAATTGAACAATTCATTTTAGACACACATAAAATAATTGATTATCTTCTAACAAGGTTTCAAAAAAGGAAATTATTTCTTCTCGGGCACTCTTGGGGCAGCATCATTGGATTATTTGCTGCGCAGCAATCTCCCCAATACATCGAAGCATATATCGGAGTTGGCCAAATTGTGCATATGAAACAAAATGAGGAACTGCTTTTTGAACATTTAATTCGATCCGCCAAGCAGCGCGGACATAACCGTGCACTCACCTCTTTGAAAAAACTTGGAAGGCCTCCATTTTTAGATAAGAAACGACTACTTATCCAAAGGAAATGGCTCGGTATCTTTGGCGGTGCTATTCAAAAAGGGACATTCTTTTCTTTTATTCGAAAAGGTTTTCTATCCCCAGAATATACATGGATAGATTGGATTAAATTTTTTTGTGGAAATATAAAATCCGGAGAATTATGGAAGGAAATGTTAAAAGTTGATTTCTTTTCACAAATTCCAAGCGTTTCATTTCCTGTGTATTTTTGTTCTGGACGCTATGACTATCAAACGCCTTATGCACTTGTCCAACAATATTGTGATGTTCTTGACGCACCTATAAAAAAAATGATTTGGTTTCCGAACTCAGCTCATTCTCCAAATTTTGAAGAACATAAACGTTTTGCAGCAATGTTACTTGATATTAAACAAGAACACTTCTTACTGCACCCTTGATGAAGGGAAAATTTCATCAAATTAATCAGACTCCTACTGCCTACAAGTAACAAAATAGAAAAAAGGTGCGTTTTCTCACGCACCTTTTACTTTGTTGATCCTCTCTCAATTAGAACGAAATTCAAATCTACCTCTTGGTTATATTCTTCCTTTTTTATTTTTGCAATTAGCTTATGAATAGCAAGTGCTCCTATGCTTGTTATCGGCTGAGCAATTGTCGTTAAAGCTGGCGTGGACCACTCACCTTGTATACTTCCACTCAAACCAATAACTTGTATATGTTTCGGAATAGAGATATAAAGTTTTTGTGCAGCACGAATAAAGCTAATCCCTACAATATCGCTACAAGTAACGATACCATCTATGTATGGATGTTTTTGTAATACCTCCGCAGCTATTTGCTCTGAATCTGTCTCTTTTCTATGCGTTTCTATAACTCGGTAAGATATATTCTTCTCCCAAACCGCGTCTAAAAAACCAGTAAAATGTTCTTCCATCGCTTCATTACTTGTATTTTCATGGATATAGGCAAGAAACTGACATCCTTTCTCGTCTAGAACAGAAACAGCTTGTATCGCTGCATTATAATACTGTAAAGAATCCCCCTCAGCCGAATCTACAATTTCAAACGGAACTGATACTATATCTTTTTGCAAACTTTCATATACATCACGTGTCATAATAACACCTGCAATATTATTTTGCTCCAATATATCCATGTAACTACGCTTATGTTTCATATTGCATATAATAATTTGATACCCTTCTTTGTAAGCTTCTTCTTCAATAACTGTAAGCAATGGTAAGGATGCCGGGTCTTGTAAGTCAGGTACAAGCAGAGCAATCATCGTAGAAGATTTTTTAAATAGTGCCTTGGCCACCGCATTTGGTCTATATTGCAATTCTTCAATCGCTTTCTTCACTTGTTTTACCGTATCTTCATGTACATACCCTTTTTCATTTAATACTCGTGAAACTGTTGCGACTGAAACTCCTGCCAACTTTGCAACATCGCGTATCGTTGCCACATCTTCACCCCTTAGCATGGAAATGGTTTACAATTTTAACGTAAAACAAAATAAAGCCTACGTCAAGGTTATTGTTATATATTTCTGAAAATTGTTACATGAAAAAAGAAGTGCTTACACCGCACTTCTTTCCTCTTTCAATTGCTTGTCTTTTATCGCAAATGCTTTCTTCAACATCGGCGGTGTAACCATCGTTGTCAAAATAACAATAATTACTATCGCTGTAAAGTAATCTTGCGCTAATAATCCTGAAGCCAAACCTTGTCCTGCAATAATCAAGGCTACCTCGCCACGTGAAACCATTCCAGATCCAATAATAGTAGAAGACTGTAAATCAAAACCTGTCATACGTGCGCCAAGGCCACAACCAATCAATTTCGTTAACACCGCAATTATTGTTAAAATGACGATAAACCAAACCTTATCTCCAAGTCCTGTAAACGTAATATTCATCCCAATACTTACAAAGAAAATCGGAACAAACATTGCATAGGCAATTGGTTCAACTTTCTTCTCAACTTCATGTTTATAATCTGTTTGGGAGATAGCAATCCCTGCCGCAAACGCTCCGATAATTCCCGCTATTCCTAGTAATTCTCCAAGATAAGCGAAGGAGAAACAAATAATAAGGGCTGCGCTAATAATAGATTCTGACACACGAAGCGGAGAAAGCCAGCGCATAATCATTGGAACACCTTTCCATCCAATCAGGATAATAGCTGCGAAGAAGACAACCTTTTTCAAAATAATCATTGTTAGATTCACATCACCTGCACCTAAGAAACTCATGGCAAATGCAAGTAAAATAACAACAAGGATATCATCAAACACAGCTGCGCCAAGCATTGTTGTACTTTCACGCGTTTTCATTTTCCCTAAATCCCGGAGCGTTTGCACAGAGATACTAACACTAGTTGCACAAAGAAGTAAGCCTAAAAAGACTGCATTTGCTTGCTCCATTCCCATAATCAGACCAGTAACATAGCCACCTAGAAACGGCATAATAATTCCACCCACTGCTATCGTTAAAGAAGAATTGCGATTTTCATTTAGTTCCTTTAAATCCGTTTCTAAACCAGCCATAAACATGAGGAGAATAACCCCAACTTCACTTAATTGCTTCAATAAATCCGTATTATCAATTAATCCCAATACTGCTGGACCAATCATAATACCAACAATAAGTTTTCCAAGTACAGATGGTTGCCCTAACCTAACACTTAAGTCACCCGCAAGTTTTGTACTTAGCAAAATTACTGCTAACTGAAAGAAAAATATCATCTCATCTCTCCTTTTCTTATCTTTCTCATTAGAATGGTTATAATTATATATAATTTATTCTAGTCTGTGAAATTATCAAATTCATACATTTACGTGATTATTACGTTTATTTTTTTCCAATAATTTCTTGTTATAAAAAAACTTCCTATTTATAAAACATAGATATTTTTCTTAGTCAATTCCCCTATTAATCTTACATATTTTTTTTCAAATTAAATTTTATGTAAGATTATATCTCTATCATAGTCAATATTTCCCGTTAATGCCCGATTGTTTCAACTAACCATCAATGTGGGATGAAGAAAACCCCCATTGATGGAAGTTTCACTTTATATTTTGAATTCCTACCACCCTTGCCGCTCTCACCTTTTCATATGGTTATGATATGATACAATATAATTATCATATGTACTGTAACTTGGAGGATAGAGTATGAAAGCGTTTTGGACAGCATTATTAGCAATAATCGGTACTCTTATTGGAATTGGCATTTTCTTTACGAATGCAGTCATGTATTTAAAGAAAAAAACAGAAAAAGACATTTTAGAGCGTGAAACAAAACAACATTTTCGCTTGGAAGATTTTGAAGCTCTTCAGAAAGAAGAAGTATACCTCTCTTCTCAATTTGGTTATAACATTCATGGTTACTATATTCCTGTTAGCCATTCAAATAAGTTCATGATTTTTTGCCACGGCGTCACCGTCAACAAAATAAATTCTATAAAGTATGCAAATTTATTTTTAAACAGAGGATTCAACGTATTTATTTATGATCATCGCCGCCACGGCCAAACAGGAGGCAAAACAACAAGTTATGGCTATTACGAAAAACACGATTTAAAGACGGTAGTGGATTGGCTCAAACAACGATTCGGTTCAAATATTACACTTGGTATTCATGGTGAATCCATGGGAGCAGCAACGTTATTACAATATGCAGGCATGGTTGAGGACGGAGCTGATTTTTACATTGCTGACTGTCCATTCTCTGATTTTTACGAACAGCTTCATTATCGTTTAAAGGTTCAGTTTCATTTACCAAAATGGCCTCTTTTACCACTCGCTAATGCATTTTTAAAAGTGCGTGATGGTTATACAATTCAGGAAGTTTCTCCAATTGATTGTGTGAAAAACATTAAAAATCCTGTATTGTTCATCCACAGTAAAGACGATGAATACATTTTATGCCAAATGACACAAGCATTGCATGAAGCAAAAGAAGGCGCAAAAGAACTCTTTATTGCAGAAAAAGGCGCTCACGCTTGTTCTTATGCAGAAAATAAAGAAGAATATGAAACGGCAATTGATCAATTTTTAACAACATACGTAAACGAAGAAAAAAACAGGCTTGCATAAGCCTGTTTTTTTCTTCGCTACTTTTGGGCAGTAAGACACCCAGCTCAAGATTCAGAGAGCAGCGAAGAAGGTAGGTGAGGGATAACTGCCCGTAAAAGCCCGATTGGTTCAACTAACCATTCAAAGGAAAAGCACCTTCGAATGGAAGTTTCACTTTATTTTAACGAAAGAACAATCGGTTCATCTTTAGCAAAATCAGGAGCAAATAACAATTCCGATTCCATCTCTTCTTTAGGCATTTCAAATATAATGTTCGTTTGCAATGAATCGTATGATTTTAGCCTTCTATCATGCAATATACCTGAATTCCTTTTCGTTTGAACGACCCCGTATATTTTTCCAGTCGTTGAAATAACATTAAACTGAGCAGGTTTAACAACAATACTTTTGTTTCTATTGTTTTTTAAAGAAAAGTTTATAACAAGAAGCGTGTGGTTTTGTTTCGCAGTCCACACATCATAATGTACTACACGGCTTATATTTTTAATATCAAATTCTATTTGATGGGCGGATAAAACCCCTTTGACACTTGATTTATTAGCCTGTTCCTCTCTATTACATCCGGTAATACAAAAGCATATGATGATACTTATTATGCTCAATCGTTTCCGCAACAACTCCCACCTTCTTTTGCTGTTTCTATCGATTGTATGATGTACACATTGCGCATTTTTATGCATAGGTAGGAACGAATCTACAATTGATACTCTCACTACGCTCTGCATAGACTTTCCAGTTCGGAAAATCTGTAAAAATACAAATGAGTCACCCACATGATTATATAAAAAAAGGCTAACTCATAGGGAGATGAGTTAGCCTTTTTCCTATCTTAGCCAACAGTAAAATTCAGTTCATTAGATGAACGAACATCTACTGATAGCAAGCTTATGTTACGCCAATACGTCTGTAACTTGATCCATATTTTCAGAAATCCATTTTACCGCTTCATCAAGTGATAGGAACTCTGTTGTTTGAAATGTGACTTCATCTTGTAATAACCATACATCCTTCACTTCTTGCTGCACACCAGCAATCGACCAATGAAGTAAGCTGTATGGATGATTATTGTTTAAAAATGATACCCACGTTCGTTCTTTTGCAATGTTCTGTAATGTACGTAATTGTTTGTTCATGTCTATGTTCACCTTAATATCTTTTCAATATATGATTTATCCCACTATTCGCGGGCAGTAAGCCCCCCCACTGATAGAAGTTTCACTTTATTATATCATTTCTATTTTCTCACAAAAAGCATTGTTTCTAAACATTGTCAAGTAATTCTAGTAAGTATATGATAGACATAAGCGTTTGGTAAGGAGGTGTAACAATGGAAAAAGTACAAATTAAAGTAAATAATAATGGTTCGTTCCGTATTACAGGGGATGTGGAACTAATCGATGCTGAAGGGAATGTATTTCCAGCTAAACCGGCATTTTCTCTATGCCGTTGTGGGTTATCCCAAAATATGCCGTATTGCGATGGTTCACATAAAGGAAAATTTGAATCTGTTGTACGTGCACCGAAAGAATAAAAAACACGCGCACAAGAAAATGTGCGCGTATTTTTTTACATGCCCCCAATATAAAAGCCAGCAAAAGCACTGCCAATACCTATTGCATTACTCAGAACAAAATATAGTAATGCCTTTTGCCCTTCTCGTTTATGTATAAGTTGTATCATTTCTAATTGATATGTCGAAAACGTCGTAAATGCTCCCATAAACCCTGTACCACATAGCAATATCCACATTTTAGCTACTTCAGCACCATATAACATGCCAAGTAAAAATGAGCCCATTATATTTATAAAAAATGTTCCATAAGGGAAAGTATTTCCGTACTTCTCTTTTGCTACAGTACTAATAAAAAAACGGGCAATTGCACCGAAAAAGCCTCCAATACCGACAAGTAGCATATTCATATATTTCCTTCTTTCCTCATCCTGCGTTCATATAGCATATTCCCAACATAAAATCCGACAAAAGCTACAAGTAATCCCCCTATCATACTCGCACTAACATATAAAAAAGCCATTGTGAAAGCTTCATGCTGCAATAGCTTCAACGTATCGACACTAAATGTTGAAAATGTTGTAAATGCACCAATTATTCCTGTACCAACGGCACTTATCATAAGCGGTGAAACTTGCTTCATCCGAAAGACGGACATCGTTAAAAATGCTAATAAAAAACTACCAATCATATTAGCTAACCATGTTGCTAATGGAAAACCAGCAGAAGATGTTGTTTCAAAGAGCTGACCTACTCCATAGCGAGCTAAAGCTCCAATAATGCCACCTATTCCTACAGCAATATATTTCATACTTTCACCTCGTTTTAGACACTATATATTTTTTTTACACTAGTATAACAAATTTATTCTCCTCGCTAATGTAAGATTTCACCTCTCCTTTATTTTCATCCCACATTAACGGGCAGTAATACTCCCACCTCAAAATTCGGTAAAAGCAAAGAAGTTAGATAGGAGATAAACTGTCCGTAAAAGTCCGATTGGTTCAACTAATAATCAGTGGGGGATGAAGCCCCCCCCCACTGATTAAAGTTTCACTTTATACAATTCTTCACATTCGAATATTTTTTTATAGCCTTTTGTCTTTTTTGTGCTATAATGTGAGCAAACAGCATCCTTCGGGGTCGGGTGAAATTCCCAACCGGCGGTGATGAAGTGCACACTTCTAAGTCCGTGACCCGCTTTCAAATTGAAAACGGTGGATCTAGTGAGACTCTAGAGCCGACAGTATAGTCTGGATGGGAGAAGGATATGTTTTCTAGTACGTATAATAGGATACTACGTTTATTTCAGCATGCACATTTGTACTGTTTATTTTTAGACATACATATGTTTATTTTCGTATACCATTTGTTTCTCTGCTGAAATAACACGATAACACTAGCATGTGAAAAATCGATATTTGCTAGGCTTCTTTTCTATGCAAACATATCAATAATTGCTAGGTTTCTTAAGTATACTCTCGTATCCTTCTTATATTTCTAGAAACATCGTCTCTCTCACCCCAAGGATTATTTCCTTGGGGTTTTTTGATTTTTTTAAGAGAGGTGAGTTTATGACAGATCAAGAATATATGGCACTTGCTCTGCAATTAGCAAAAAGTACAGCAGGTCAAACAAGTCCTAATCCAATGGTCGGTGCTGTTGTTGTAAAAGATGGAAATATCATTGGATTAGGAGCTCATTTACGAGCAGGAACTGAACACGCTGAAGTTCACGCTCTTCAGATGGCTGGTGAACAAGCTCATGATGCAACAGTGTATGTAACATTAGAACCGTGCAGTCATCACGGAAGAACGCCTCCTTGCTGCGATTTACTTATAGCCAAAAACGTCAAACGAGTGGTCATCGCAGTACTCGATAGTAATCCACTCGTTTCAGGCCGAAGTGTCAAGCGTTTACAGGAAGCTGGAATTGACGTAACAATTGGTGTTCTCGAAAAAGAAGCAAAAGAATTAAATCGTTACTTTTTTCACTACATGAAAACAAAGCGTCCATTTGTAACCTTAAAAACAGCAATGAGTCTCGATGGAAAAATCGCTACTCGTACAGGAGAAAGTAAATGGATTACAGGTGAATCATCACGGGCTGATGTACATCGTTATCGTCATACACACGATGCCATTCTCGTTGGTGTAAATACAATTATTGCCGATAATCCGCATTTAACAACGCGCCTTGTAAATGGTGGAAAAAATCCGATTCGCATCGTACTTGATACGCATTTGCGAACTCCACTTTCATCTCATGTGATTACAGACGGAGAGGTGCCAACATGGATTGTCGTTGGAAATGACGTTTCCAACGACAAAATTGCAAAATTCCAATCTGATATGGTATCTGTATTGCAAATGAAGACGAGTAACATTGAAATAAACGAACTGCTCAATCTTCTTGGAGAAAAAAATATTCTTTCTCTCTTTGTCGAAGGCGGACAAACTATTCATGCAAGTTTCTTAGAAGCAAAATGTTTTCATGAACTGATTACGTATATTAGTCCAAAACTAATTGGTGGTAAAGATGCTCCAACATGGTTTGGCGGAAATGGTTTCACAAAACTACAAGATGCACTTACCTTGCACATTCAATCGATGGAACAAATCGGCGATGATATAAAAGTAGTTGCCACTCCAAGAAAAGAGGTGCCTTATGTTCACAGGAATTGTTGAGGAACTCGGAACAATTGCTCACATGCAACAAACCGGTGAAGCAATGCAACTTACAATTTCGGCACAAACGATTTTGTCGGACGTAAACTTAGGTGACAGCATTGCTGTAAACGGGATATGTTTAACCGTCACTTCTTTTACAACACACTCTTTTACCGTTGATGTCATGCCGGAGACGATGCGAGCAACTTCGCTGCAAACTCTTAGCCGCGGTTCAAAAGTAAATTTAGAGCGCGCTATGAGTGCAAATGGTCGCTTTGGTGGACATTTCGTTACAGGACATATTGACGGTATTGGAACAATTATTGATAAAAAACGGAGCTATAATGCCGTATATTACAAAATACAATTACCAAACGAACTACTTCGTTATTGTTTACAAAAAGGATCCATTGCCATTGACGGTACGAGTCTTACAATTTTTGGTGTTGATGACTCTTCCATCACAATCTCCCTCATTCCACACACGTTAAGTCAGTCAGTAATCGGAAAGAAAACTGCCGGCGATATCGTGAATGTTGAGTGCGATATGATTGGAAAATATATTGAACGTTTTATTACGCAGCCAACACCTAAAAAAAGCTCACTTACGGAAAGCTTTTTACAAGACAACGGATTCCTATAAGGGAGGGAATGAAATGTTTCATCGTATTGAAGAAGCGCTAGAAGATTTAAAGCAAGGAAAAGTTGTCATCGTATGTGATGATGAACATAGAGAAAACGAAGGAGATTTTATTGCCTTAGCTGAATACATTACACCGGAAACAATCAATTTCATGATTACACATGGGCGTGGTCTTGTATGTGTTCCGATTACAGAAGAATGTGCCAATCGTTTGGAGCTAAAGCCAATGGTTTCACATAATACAGATTCTCACGGCACTGCCTTTACAGTTAGCATCGATCACATTTCAACAACAACTGGTATTAGTGCTCATGAACGTGCGACAACTGTACGCGAACTGTTAAACTCAGAGGCCACAGCAAGTGATTTCAAACGCCCTGGACATATTTTTCCTCTAATCGCAAAAGCAGGGGGCGTTCTTCGTCGCGCTGGGCATACAGAGGCCGCTGTAGATTTAGCAACATTATGCGGTGCAGAACCAGCAGGCGTCATTTGTGAAATTATAAATGAAGATGGTACGATGGCACGAGTTCCTGATTTATTAGAGATCGCAAAGCAATTTAATCTCAAAATGATTACAATCGAAGACTTAATTGCATATCGCCGTCATCATGAAACGTTAGTGCAGCGTGAAGTGGAAATTACTTTACCAACGGAATTTGGTACATTCCAAGCAATTGGCTATTCCAATTCTCTTGATGATAAAGAACATATCGCTCTTATAAAAGGAGATATTTCCACAGGTGAACCAACGCTTGTACGTGTCCATTCTGAATGTTTAACTGGCGATGTCTTTGGATCTTGCCGCTGCGATTGTGGTCCGCAGCTTCATGCGGCTCTCGCTCAAATTGAACGGGAAGGAAAAGGAGTTCTTCTATACATGCGTCAAGAAGGACGAGGCATTGGACTGCTTAATAAATTACGAGCATATAAACTGCAAGAAGAAGGTTACGATACTGTAGAAGCAAATGAAAAGCTTGGCTTTGCAGCTGATCTTCGCGATTATGGTATTGGCGCACAAATCTTAAAAGATTTAGGATTACAACAACTTCGTCTTTTAACAAATAACCCACGTAAAATCGCGGGCTTACAAGGTTATGATCTAGAAGTTGTCGAACGCGTACCGTTGCAAATGCCGGCAAAAGAAGAAAATAAGGCATATTTACAAACCAAATCAACAAAATTAGGTCATTTATTAAATTTATAATAGATTAAGGGAGAGATACATTATGGTATTCGAAGGTCATTTAGTTGGTACAGGATTAAAAGTAGGTATTGTTGTTGGTCGCTTTAACGAATTTATTACAAGCAAACTATTAGGCGGTGCATTAGACGGTTTAAAGCGTCACGGAGTAGAAGAAAATAACATTGATGTCGCTTGGGTTCCTGGTGCATTTGAAATTCCATTAATCGCGAAGAAAATGGCAAACAGCGGAAAATACGATGCAGTTATTACACTTGGAACAGTAATCCGCGGTGCAACAACGCATTATGATTATGTTTGTAATGAAGTTGCAAAAGGTGTGGCTTCTCTTTCATTACAAACAGAAATCCCTGTTATCTTCGGCGTATTAACAACAGAAACAATTGAACAAGCAATTGAACGTGCTGGTACAAAAGCTGGAAATAAAGGCTGGGAATCTGCTGTTGCAGCCATTGAAATGGCAAACCTATCCCGCCAATGGGCTTAAAGTGAAACTTCCTTTTGTGAGGCGCTTTTCCTCACAAAAGGTTAGTTGAACCAATCGGGCTTTTACGGGCAGTTTATCTCCACCTAACTTCTTAAGAAAAGCGGAAGCGGCTCGCTCAGAATC
>NZ_NUQE01000090.1 GCF_002582035.1 Bacillus pseudomycoides | reverse complement strand
CTTAATTGCGACTCCCTTATGTTAACATCTTTGTTTTTCAATGTCAACTAAGTTTTTCATTTCGTTTTCGCTTTCTGCTCTGTTGCATCAGCGACTCGTATAATACTACACCCTTTTATATTATACGTCAACATGTTTTTCTAAGAAAATATAAAAAAGATTTATTGTAATAAATAAACCTTTTTAGCATGAGGCTATCTCGATTTATCCTGCTACTCGCGGACAGTAAAATTCCGATTCGTTCAATTAATCATCATTGAAAGATAAAGCTCTCCACTACTGATGAAAATTTCAATTTATTTTTCTTATATAATTGTTAAAGAAACTATGGATCGAATAATCACGTAGTAAACACAAATACCCCATAATAAGCGTAAGGGGCACCCGGAACTCATGCTACACATTGATCATCAACTTATTTTTCTATACTACCCTTCAGTTCTTCTGTCATATACTTTGCCCATACTTTTATTAAGTAAACTCCTAAAGATGCAAAAAAGGACTAGGCATCCCCTCCTAGTCCTTTCAAAAACCCCTTTTATTGACGAACGTAGACAAAATAAAGTACGAATAGAACTCCCATCACATACATAATTGGATGAATCTCTTTACGACGACCGCTTACAACCATTGTAATTGGATAAAAGATAAAACCAATCGCGATCCCTGTTGCAATACTATATGTGAGTGGCATTGTAATAATTGTGAAAAATGCTGGTACTGCTGTTTCGAATTTCTTCCAATCAATTTCTCCTAATGATGACACCATCAAAATCCCTACAATGATTAAAGCCGGTGCTGTTACAGCTGGTGTTACTACACTTAATAATGGTGAAAAGAAAAGTGCTAATAAGAAAAATCCTGCTGTTACAACTGCTGTAAATCCAGAACGTCCTCCAGCTGCCACACCTGCAGAGGATTCAATATAAGACGTCGTTGTAGATGTACCAAGTATTGCTCCGATTACAGTTGCAATCGCATCAGAGATTAATGCTCTTCCTGCACGCGGTAATTTATTATCTTTCATTAAGCCTGCTTGATTCGCAACTGCAACAAGTGTTCCTGCTGTATCAAAGAAATCAATAAAGAAGAAAGTTAAAATAACAACAAACATTTTAGGAGTGAAAATATCACCAATATGATGAAGCGCAACTCCAAATGTCGGCTCTAAACTTGGTACAGAACCAATAACTGCTTTTGGTGTATCAATTAATCCTGTCGCTACACCAGCAATTGCTGTAAGAACCATCCCAAAAAATACTGCTCCATTAACTTTTCTTGTCATTAAAATAACAGTTACAACCACACCGAAAATCGTAAGTAATGTTGTTCCTTTTGTTAAGTCCCCTAAACCAACAAGTACAGCATCATTATTCACAATAATTCCGGCATTTTGAAAACCAATAAATGCGATAAATAATCCAATCCCTGCAGCTACTGCAAATTTCAATTCTACTGGAATTGCGTTAATAATTTTTTCACGAATGCCGGAAGCTGTAAGAATGATAAAAAGAATACCTGATACTAATGTCCCAGCAATCGCTGTTTCCCACGGAATCTGCATTGTCAATAGAACTGTATAAGCAAAGAAAGCATTAATTCCCATTCCCGGCGCTAATGCGATCGGATATTTTGCAAAAATCCCCATAATTAGTGATCCAATTGCTGCTGCTAAAGCAGTTGCAACAAACACTGCACCTGAGTCCATTCCTGTTCCTGCCGGTATTCCCTTAATGTGGCTAAGCGACAACGTAGCAGGATTGACGAATAACACATATGCCATAGATAAAAATGTTGTTAACCCTGCAATGAACTCTGTTTTATAATTTGTTCCGAGCTCATCGAACTGAAAGTAACGTTTCATTCTATGTTTCCCCCGTTATATGATTGCTCATCGTAACTCTTCCTAGCCCCTCTTTTATCTATAAAAATAAAAAAGGCTTCCATTGCATATACATGGAAGCGTCTGTAAACAAAGGCAATGATCCCTTACCTTTATATTAAAACGCCTCGTAGTCAAGCCATTTACGGTAGCTAGGTAGAAACTTTCGGGCCATATCCCCGATATTATACGACGGCTGTAATATTCACTTTTATTCTTAATCACATACTCATATTAACTTATATATATCCAAGTGTCAATCCAAAAACGAACGTTTTTTACTAAAATTCAAATTTCGTTCGTATAAAAACAAAAAAGACGATTCATCTACACATCAAGGTATAGATGAATCGTCTTCTAAATTTACTTTATTCCCACTCGATTGTTGCTGGTGGCTTACTTGTTATATCATACACGATACGGTTCACGTGTTTTACTTCATTTACGATACGTACAGAGATTTTCTCTAATACGTCCCAAGGAATACGCGCCCAGTCTGCAGTCATACCATCGATAGATGTTACTGCACGAATACCTACTGTATAATCATACGTACGCTCGTCACCCATAACACCTACACTGCGCATGCCAGGTAGTGCAGTAAAGTATTGCCAAACTTCACGGTCTAAACCAGCTTTTTTAATCTCTTCACGTAAAATCGCATCAGATTCACGAACGATTTCTAGTTTTTCTTCTGTAATTTCACCTAATACACGAATACCAAGTCCTGGACCTGGGAATGGTTGACGCCATACGATTTCATCTGGAATTCCTAGTTCAGATCCTAACGCACGTACTTCATCTTTAAATAATGTATTTAATGGTTCAATTAATTTGAATTGCATATCTTCTGGAAGTCCACCAACGTTATGATGAGACTTAATTGTTTGTGCTGTTGCTGTACCACTTTCAATAATATCCGTGTACAGTGTACCTTGTGCTAAGAAGTCCATTCCTTCTAATTTAGATGCTTCATCATCAAATACATAAATAAATTCGTTACCGATGATTTTGCGTTTTTGTTCTGGATCTTCAACACCTGCTAATTTGCTCATGAAGCGTTCTTGTGCATCCACTTTAATAACGTTCATGTGGAAGCCTTCGCTAAATGTTTTCATAACCCCTTCAGCTTCTCCTTTACGAAGTAAGCCGTGGTCAACGAAAATACATGTTAATTGATCACCGATTGCTTTATGAATTAATACCGCTACAACAGAAGAGTCTACACCGCCGCTAAGTGCGCATAGTACTTTCTTATCGCCAACTGTTTCACGAATCTTTTCTAATTCTACTTCAATAAAGTTCTCCATGTTCCAGCCTTCAGTACAACCACAAACACCGAATACAAAGTTCTTAATTAAATCATTACCGTGCTCAGAGTGACGTACTTCTGGGTGGAATTGTACGCCGTATAAGTTTTGTGCTTCATTGCTCATACCAGCAATTGGACAAGATTCGCTTGTTGCATCTACTACGAAGCCTTCCGGTAAGCCCGTTACTAAATCACCATGACTCATCCAAACAACTTGTTCTTCTGGAAGGTTTGTATATAATTTCGATTGATTCTCTACTTTTAATACTGCTTTTCCGTACTCACGATGGTTCGCACGTTCTACTTTTCCCCCAAAGTGCTTTGTCATCAATTGCATGCCGTAGCAAATACCGAAGATCGGTAAGCCTAAGTCAAAGATTTTTTCGTCACAGTGGAAAGCACTTTCGCCATATACACTGTTTGGTCCACCAGAGAAGATAATTCCTTTTGGATTCATCGCTTTAATTTCTTCTGCTGTAATTGTATGTGGATGAAGTTCACTATACACGCCAAATTCACGAATGCGACGTGCAATTAACTGGTTGTACTGACTTCCAAAATCTAAAACGATAATCGTATCGTGCTGTTTCTTCAAAATAATCACCCCATAGTTCTGTATATAAACATTTTCACCAATTTGGTAAAAACAATTACCAATATAATAAAAAAGCCAGTCCCCTGCCCTCAGTCTCATAACAAAGAAAAGGCAGGAGCCTAGCTTTATAAAGGAATTTTCTCCTTATAAACATAGACACACTGCCTTCATAGTCAGGTTGTTTACGGTAACCCGGTAGAGACTCTCAATCCATATTATTGAGGATATATGAAGGAATACTTTATATTATCTTCCTAGATTCTAACAACGAAGTATGAATACGGTCAAGAGCGAAAGCGACAAAATTCTACAGAAATTATTTTCCTTTATAGGGAAATTTCCTTCGCCCTCGGCTTCACTAACCGTTATTCGAATCAGTCAACATCTTGTAGACATTTTCCCGAAACACCCATCTTCTTTATCCCGCTATTCGCGGGCAGTAAGCCTTCCACCTTAAGTTTTAGAGAGAAGCAAGAAAGATAGGTGGGGGACAACTGCCCGTAAAAAGCCCGATTGATTCAACTAACCATCAGTGGGAATGAAAAAAAACCCACTGATGGAAGTTTCACTTTATATCTTACTGCTTATAGAATAAAAAAACATCCACCTCTATAAAGAGATGGATGTTTCGCGGCGCATGAAATTACATCATGCCGCCCATACCGCCCATGCCCATGCCGCCCATGTCAGGCATTCCAGCAGCACCAGCTGGTTCTGGTTTGTCAGCAACAACTGCTTCAGTTGTTAAGAACATTGCTGCAACAGATGCTGCGTTTTGAAGAGCAGAACGAGTTACTTTCGTTGGATCTACGATACCAGACTCAAGCATGTTTACCCATTCGCCTGTTGCTGCGTTGAAACCAACGCCTACTTTTTCACCTTTTAAGCGTTCTACAACAACAGAGCCTTCTAGACCAGCATTGATTGCGATTTGACGAACTGGTTCTTCTAACGCACGAAGTACGATGTTAATACCTGTTGCTTCGTCACCTTCAGCTGTAATACCAGCTACTTTAGCATATACGTTCATAAGTGCAGTACCACCACCTGCAACAATACCTTCTTCTACTGCTGCACGAGTTGAGTTAAGTGCATCTTCAATGCGAAGTTTGCGCTCTTTCAATTCAGTTTCAGTTGCTGCACCTACTTTAATTACAGCTACGCCACCTGCTAGTTTAGCAAGACGCTCTTGTAATTTTTCACGATCGAACTCAGAAGTTGTTTCTTCTAACTGCGCACGGATTTGACCAATGCGAGCTTCGATTTGTTCTGTATTTCCTACGCCTTCAACAATTGTTGTATTTTCTTTCGTTACAACAATTTTGCTAGCACGTCCTAAAGATGCGATAGTTGCAGATTTTAAGTCGCGTCCTAATTCTTCTGTAATTACTTCACCGCCAGTTAAGATAGCGATATCTTCTAGCATCGCTTTACGACGATCACCGAAGCCAGGAGCTTTAACAGCTACTACGTTGAACGTACCACGAAGTTTATTTACTACTAATGTAGCTAACGCTTCGCCTTCTACATCTTCAGAGATGATAAGAAGTGGTTTACCTTGTTGTACCACTTGCTCTAATACTGGTAAGATTTCTTGAATACTAGAAACCTTTTTATCAGTAATTAAGATAAATGGGTTATCAAGAACAGCTTCCATTTTATCAGAATCAGTAATCATGTAAGGAGAAGCATATCCACGGTCGAACTGCATACCTTCTACTACATCTAATTCTGTTGTGAAACCTTTAGATTCTTCTAATGTAATAACGCCGTCGTTACCAACACGCTCCATTGCTTCTGCAATTAATTGTCCTACTTCTTCGTCAGCAGCAGAAATAGCAGCTACTTGTGCGATAGAAGATTTACCTTCGATTGGTTTAGAAATCGTTTTTAATTCTTCAATTGCTGCTACAGTAGCTTTTTCAATACCTTTACGAAGACCCATTGGGTTCGCACCAGCTGTTACGTTCTTTAAGCCTTCACGAATCATTGCTTGTGCTAATACAGTTGCAGTTGTCGTTCCGTCACCAGCTACATCATTTGTTTTGCTAGCAACTTCTGCTACTAGTTTTGCACCCATGTTTTCAAATGCATCTTCTAATTCAATTTCTTTTGCAATTGTTACACCATCATTTGTAATAAGCGGAGAACCAAATTTTTTCTCAAGTACCACGTTGCGACCCTTTGGTCCAAGCGTTACTTTTACTGCGTTTGCAAGAGTGTCGACACCGCGAAGCATCGAACGACGTGCTTCTTCACTAAATTTAATATCTTTTGCCATAATATTTGCCCCCCTTGAATTTTTAAAGATTTATATAATTAACTGATAACTGCTAAAATGTCGCTTTCACGTAAAATTAAGTATTCTGCACCTTCGTATTTCACTTCAGTACCTGCATATTTTGAGAAGATAATACGATCGCCTGCAGCTAACTCTAAAGCAACACGCTCACCATTTTCAAGCACTCGACCAGTACCAACTGCTACTACTTTACCTTCTTGTGGTTTTTCTTTTGCAGTGTCTGGTAATACGATACCACTTGCTGTTTTTTCTTCTGCTTGAACAAGCTCAATTACAACGCGATCACCTAATGGCTTTAGCATGAACAATAACCTCCTCATTTACTATGTAAATTTTATGTTTATTAGCACTCAAACACTCCGAGTGCTAACACACTTATTATAATAAAGAATCTTATTTTCTTTTGCAAGTGAAAAAACGTAATTTTTCGGAAAACTATTTTACATCCTTTTCCGTCTTTCTATAAGACTATCTGTTTTACTGAATGGATAGCATAATAATTTATCCCGCTATTCGCGGGCAGTAAGACCCCCACCTCAAGATTCAGAGAGAAGCAAGGAAGATAGGTGGGGATAATTGCCCGTAAAAGCCCGATTGGTGAGAGCTTTCCATCATAGTTCAAAACTCCTATCTCCACGGAAAATCAGCACTTATAAAAGATTCATCATCGTTTTTCCTTCTTCTCCTATGTTACAATAAGAAAGATGCCATAAGTTGTTTTCTCTATAGGTAGAGCATTTTCCTTTTTCCTTACAAAAAATTTAAAAAGGAGTTACGAAATTGAAAAGACAATACTGGTGGGTTATTGTTACATATATTTTAATGCAATTATCAGGTGTAATTGGAGGGTTGCTCCTTTTAAAAAGCGGAATATACAACAATGGGAACAGGAGCTTTGAAGAAAAGGTTCAATTGGCGACTGCA
Organism: Bacillus pseudomycoides; assembly: GCF_002582035.1. Lineage (GTDB taxonomy): Bacteria > Bacillota > Bacilli > Bacillales > Bacillaceae_G > Bacillus_A > Bacillus_A pseudomycoides_B. The sequence continues at coordinate 6,844 of NZ_NUQE01000090.1, read as the reverse complement.
CATTGGGGAATAATTAGCTTCTTTGTTGCTCTTATTATTATCCTTCTATTATTACGCAATGATACACAATCAGAAAAATGGAAGCGAGAAAAGACAAACATTCCTGCTACAATAGGTTGGATCATTTTAGGAGTTTTTCTTGCTTTATTTGCCCAAGTAATCGCTGGCACAATTGAAACACAAATTTTTAAAGTTAAACCTGAATCTGAAAATACACAAAACATTATCGATATTATAAAAGCTGCTCCATTATTTATGATTGTTTCGTCCATATTTGCTCCTATTCTTGAGGAAATTGTATTTAGAAAGATTCTATTTGGAACACTATATAAACGATATAACTTCTTTATCGCAGCACTCGTGAGTTCACTTATATTTGCTTTAATTCATTTTGACCCTACACATTTATTAGTGTATATTTCCATGGGGCTAGTTTTTTCATTTTTATACGTAAAAACAAAACGGATTATTGTACCCATTATGGCTCATGTTTTGATGAACACAAATGTTTTGTTAATTACATTTGTACTACATCCCTATCTAGAAAAAGCTGAAAAATTGCAAGGATTTATCGGAGGATTTTAAACATGCGCAATTCACCTTTTGTTATGGCAACTTTGTATTTTCTTCTCGGGTGTATTTTTACATACCTAGCAATTACAAGTGCTCAAGATACAATTTGGAACTTTTACACACTATTACTTTCTGTAATGGCAACGGTTGATTTTAGTTTGGCACTTCGCCTTATTTTTTCTAAACCGAAAAAAAGTAGTATGAAGAAATAATAAAAACGCAGGGAATTCCTGCGTTTTTATTGTGGATAATTTTTCAAAAAGTATACAAGCGTTTGTAATTCTACCGCTAAATCGATATGATGAATTCGAATGTGTTCTACTATATTTAACCTAGCAGGTGTAAAGTTTAAAACACCTTGTATACTCGTATGCGATAAGCGATCTGCTACAGCTTGTGCAACAGAAGCAGGTACTGTTAATATTGCCACTTTTATATCATCTGATAATTTCTCTTCTAATTCATCCAGGTGATATACTGGAATTCCTCCGATTTCTTTTCCAACTTTCTCCTCATCAACGTCGAATGCCATCTCAATTTTTGTGTTATTATTTTTCGTAAAATTGTAATGTAAGAAAGCTGTCCCTAAGTTACCTACCCCTATTAGAGCTACACGCGTTACATCATCTTGATCAAGTGTTTCGCGGAAAAACGACAATAAATAATTTACGTTATAGCCGTATCCCTTTTTCCCTAATGCCCCAAAGTATGAAAAATCTCTTCGAATTGTCGCCGAATCTACTTTCACCGCTTCACTTAATTCTGCAGATGATACGCGTTGCTTACCAGATAACGATAAGTTTTGGATAAATCGATAGTATAGAGGCAATCTTTTGGCAGTGGCCTGCGGAATTTTAGGCTGCTCCATGCAACCCCCTCCTCTCTTCCTATCTGTTCAAGTGATTGAAACATGTACGGAAGTTTAGCATTGAAAGTTTTCCCTGTATAATAGAGAGAGAACTTCTCTATTTATGTTCAACTATACACTATTTTTAGTATGATTGAGAAATATAATCATGGCAAAGTTAAGAAATTATTTGAGGTGAAAACATTGATTTTACTACAAGTGAATAACCTTTCCAAGTTATACGCCGCTGAAGTGATTCTTTCAAACGTTAAGTTAGAAGTACAGACGCGTGATCGCATTGCACTTGTCGGCCGTAACGGCGCTGGAAAGTCTACATTATTAAAAATTATTGCGGGAGAACTGTCTTATGATAGCGGAGAAATTATTAAACCGAAAGATGTATCTATCGGTTACTTAGCACAGCACACTGGTCTCGAAACATCATTAACCATTTGGGATGAAATGCTAACGGTATTTGTCGAATTACAAAGCATGGAGAAAGAACTCCGAAGGCTAGAACAAGAAATGGGGAAAGAAGAAAATTTCACAAATGTCACTGTACATGAAAGATTGTTAGCAGAGTACGATCGCCTGCAATTAGATTATAAAAATAAAGGCGGCTACCAATACGAAGCGGACATTCGCTCTGTTTTAAGCGGGCTCGGCTTTCCATCTGAAACACACGGAACGACAATCTCCACATTAAGCGGTGGACAAAAAACTCGTTTAGCTCTTGGCAAATTATTGTTAACAAAACCAGATTTGCTTATTTTAGATGAGCCAACAAACCATTTAGACATCGATACATTAACTTGGCTAGAACAATATTTACAAGGCTATCCTGGTGCTATTTTAATCGTTTCACACGATCGATATTTTCTAGATAAACTCGTAACACAAGTATACGAAATCTCTAATAAACAAAGTCGAAAATACACGGGAAACTACAGTAAGTATTTAGAACTTAAAGCATCACTATACGAACAAGAGATGAAGCGTTATGAGAAACAGCAAGATGAAGTCACAAAGCTACAAGACTTCATTCAAAAAAATATTGCCCGTGCTTCTACAACAAAACGGGCACAAAGTCGCCAAAAACAATTAAATCGCATGGAGCTTATGACAAAACCAATTGGTGATACAAAATCAGCTTCTTTCCACTTTAATATCGATAGGCAAAGCGGTAATGATGTACTACAAGTAAAAAATATCACAATTGGTTATAATAATGAGCCAATCATTGAGCACATTCGTTTCCAATTAACAAGAGGTGATAGTGTTGCCCTTGTCGGCCCAAATGGAATCGGAAAATCCACTTTATTAAAATCTCTTGTGGATAAACTTCGTCCTTTAAACGGGAGTATTTCATTCGGCTCTAACGTTTCTATTGGATATTATGACCAAGAACAAGCAAACTTAACATCATCGAAACGCGTATTAGATGAACTTTGGGATGATTACCCGCTGCAACCAGAAAAAGAAGTCCGTACAGTACTTGGAAATTTTTTATTTTCTGGTGATGACGTTTTAAAGCCGGTCTCTTCTTTAAGTGGCGGACAGAAAGCACGTTTAGCCCTTGCAAAGCTTATGATGCAAAAATCAAATTTACTTATTTTAGATGAACCAACAAACCATTTAGATTTAAGTAGCAAAGAAATATTAGAAAATGCTCTCATTGATTTTCCAGGAACTATTTTATTTGTTTCCCATGACCGCTATTTCATTAATCGTATCACCACAAAAGTTATTGAGTTATCAACAGACGGAGCAGTGGAATATCTAGGCGATTACGATTATTATGTAGAAAAGAAAAATGAAATGTTAGAACGGGCGGAACTTGAAGAACAAGAAACAAATAAACCTGTACAAAAACAAGTGGCGCAAGAAAAATTAAATTATATTGAAGAAAAAGAACGTAAAAAGCAAGAGCGCCAACGTATGCGCAGAATCGAAGAATTAGAAGAAAGCATTGCTGCAATGGAAGAACAAATCGCTGCATTAGAAGAACAACTTTGTCTGCCTGAAGTATATGCTGATTACGAAAAAGCAAGTAATATTACAGCAGAAAAGCAAACACTACAAGAACAATTAGAAGCATGTATGGAAGAATGGGAAGAATTACAAATATAAAAAATAAAAAGGTTAGCATTTACGCTAACCTTTTTATTTATCCACAATATTATTCACATATTCAGTTTCATATTACCAAGCCAAACGGAAGTTTTCCACATTACCCACAAACGAGATAATATTTATCCACAATTCATACTCACAAAAAAACCTATATTATCAACAGATAATATAGGTTTTATCCACATGCTGTGGTTAATTATGTGTATAAATTAAAATTTTCATCCTTCGCTAACATTCAATTAGACTCATCCTCTTTACCGAAGGCAGAAAATTTACTGTCTCATTACGCATACAATAATTATGATTCAATATCCAAGCCAGGGTTTGCATTTAATGCTAATGTTGCCCTCTTTCCTTGCTCATATGCAATCGTACCAGCTGCAGCAATCATAGCAGCGTTATCTGTGCATAAAGATAACGGTGGAATAATTAGCTTCACATCGTTTTTATTTGCAAACTCCTCTTCCAATCGAGCTCGCAATCCTTTATTTGCCGCAACCCCTCCAGCAAGAAGTACTTGCTTCACGCCATACTCCTCTACTGCTCGTACAGTTTTTGTTACTAACACATCAATTACACTTGCTTGAAAACTTGCAGCTAAATCTTCAGGCTTTAGTTCTTCTCCGCGCTGCTTTGCGTTATGCACAGTGTTAATAACTGCGGATTTTAAACCACTAAAACTAAAATCATAAGAATCTGGTTCAAGCCATGCACGAGGTAGATCAATTGTCGGCTCTCCTTCATGAGCAAGACGATCAATGTGCGGCCCTCCCGGATATGGCATTGATAACGTACGTGCCACCTTGTCGTATGCTTCTCCTGCAGCATCGTCTCTTGTTTCACCAATTACTTCAAATGAACCATGCTCTTTCATATAAACAAGCTCTGTATGTCCACCAGATACAACGAGAGACAATAATGGAAACTGCAATTCTTCTACTAAACGATTCGCATAAATATGCCCAGCAATATGATGCACGCCAACCAACGGGATATTATGCGCAAAAGCTACTGCCTTTGCTGCATTCACACCAATTAACAATGCCCCAACAAGGCCTGGCCCTTCTGTAACAGCAATTGCATCAATATCTTCAAAAGTAATTTGCGCTTCTTTTAACGCTTCTTCTAATACGACCGTTATTTGTTCCACATGGTGGCGAGATGCAATTTCCGGAACAACCCCGCCAAAACGCTTATGGCTTTCAATTTGCGAAGCTACAATGTTCGCTAAAATTTCTCGTCCATTTTTCACAACTGCTACAGCAGTTTCATCACAACTTGTTTCAATACCCAGTATAATTGTATCTTTTTTCATCATAAGTTCACCCACATTACAAGACCATCTTCATAATTGTCTGTATAGTATCTTTTGCGAATTCCGCCATTTTGAAAACCATGTCTTCGATATAACTTTTTCGCAACTTCATTTGAAACACGAACTTCAAGTGTCATCGTCTTTGCTCCAAGATCTCTCGCTTTGTTTATTACTTCTTGTAATAACGCTTCTCCAAGCCTTTGACCACGGTATTGTGGTAATATCGCAATGTTCGTAATATGTGATTCATCAAGAATAATCCAAAGTCCGCAATAACCTAGAATTCCTTCCTCTGTTTCCATTACAACGTAGTGTGCATACTCATTCATGTTTAGTTCTCGCTCAAATGCTTCGGCAGTCCAAGGAGTCGCAAATGAAGATTCTTCAATCGCAACAATTTGTGGAATATCCTCTTCCTTCATACTTCTAAATGTAATGTTCATTCATAGGACCCCTATTTCTTTTGACTTTCTAGCCATTTTGCCTCTGCTTCTGCCAAACGAAGGTAACTTGGAACGAATGTATGCACAGATTGTTCTTCTTTCTGTAAACCTAAGAAAGCTAGCTCACTTGGGCGTGGATTATGTTTTGTCAGCGGGGCAAATACCGCTTGATTTCCTAAGTGTTCTACAATTGTATCTTTATGCTGTTCTACATCATTTCCGATAAATAAAATAGGTTGTCCTATCTCTTTTAACATTTGTAACCAATCGGCAATAAGAATAATACGATCCTCTTTCACAGATTGTAACTCTTGTTCTCTATATGTATACAATCCAGTATAAATTTGCTGACGACGACCATCAAATAACGGACAAATATACCCTGGGAAATTCATTCCGTTTGCTGCCAGTACTTCTAAACTTGATACACCAACAATCGGAATTTGCAATGACCAAGCTAATGTTTTCGCTACGGTTACACCAATACGAACACCTGTATAAGAGCCTGGACCAGCTGCTACAACGATTTTATTTAATTCGTTTGGTTTCACATTACATTCTTGTAAAAGTTGCTCTACCGCTGGCATCAGACGCACAGAATGATTTTTTGTTAAATTTGTAATGACTTCTCCCACAACAGTATTTCCATCAATAAGAGAAACTCCCATTACATAGTTAGAAGTATCAATTGCTAGTACTTTCATTTTGTAATAGCTCCTCACATAATCTAATATAACGTTCTCCGCTCGGCTCTAATACAATTTTTCTTGTACTATCCCCCGTATGGAATAAACTAATTTTTAAAAGGGAAGATGGTAAAAAAGCCTCTATTAAATGTGCCCATTCCACCACTGTTACACCTTCACCATAAAAATATTCATCAAACCCTAAATCTTCTTCGCTCTCCGCTAGGCGGTATACATCCATATGATACAGCGGTAATCGTCCTTTATATTCTTTAATAATATTAAACGTTGGGCTATTCACAACACGTTTCACACCAAGACCTTTTGCAAGACCTTTTGTAAATGTTGTCTTACCTGCACCTAAGTCCCCTTCTAAAATTAAAACATCCTGGGCCTCAACTAATTGTCCAAGCCTCTCTGATAAATTCTGCGTTTCTTCTGAAGACATTGTTGTTATTTCATATTTATTCAAAGGTTTCACCTACCTTGCTGTTAGTATTCCCTGCTCTTTATTATACAGATTTTTTATTTTTGTTTCAGTTTCGAATATATAAAAAAGACCTTAGGAGTTGTCCTAAGGATAAGATTGACTGTCTTATAAGTTTAATTAAAGTAAATAAAAAAATACGAAACATATTGTTTCGTTCTTTAATTTATATAAGTGGCGGTCCCGACCGGGGTCGAACCGGCGATCTCCTGCGTGACAGGCAGGCATGTTAACCACTACACCACGGGACCATTTGGTTGCGGGGACAGGATTTGAACCTGCGACCTTCGGGTTATGAGCCCGACGAGCTACCAGACTGCTCCACCCCGCGATGATAATAAAGCCTGGCAACGTCCTACT
>NZ_NUQE01000089.1 GCF_002582035.1 Bacillus pseudomycoides | reverse complement strand
CACTTCTTTTTGCGCTTCTGTTGGAAAGATTTCATATTTTTGATTCAACAACATTGTCATCACCTCCTATTCGTTTTGTCCTTGTGTTTCGGTATTGTTTTAGAATTTCTAATAGTGCACCGCCTACAGTCAGCAAATAATAACTTTGAGATCAAAAGTATTCTTTCTATAATTTCTGTCTCATTTGAGGAAATTCCTTTTTCATTCCTTTGGCTTATACCAACCAAAATTCATCCCCTCCCTACTCATTAGGCTTCACCCTTCTCATTCCTTGAGGAAGGGGAATTCTTTTGGAAGTATATTAAAATAACGGATTCGATTTTGAAGTACAAAATGTCAATTGACAGCAAAAATCAGAATAGAATTAGCACCCGTATTAACAAGCAAATTTAATAAGAATTAGTATAAAAAAATGCTCGGAACATTAAAGTTCTGAGCATTTTTTTATACATCGTCTTATTGAACGAAGGCCTCAGAACTATCTTTTAATAGCAATACAGACGTTAATTTAATTGTTCGATGATAGCACAATATGAAAAGACTTCACGGGAACTAGAATAACTATTAATTCCAATAAGGTTAATAAATTATTAATAGGTTTATACTAAATAATTAAGAACATAACATTATAATTTTTTTGATATCCACGCCATGTTAAGTTGTAGGAATCCACTGTAAAGAAAGGAAGTTATGTATGCAAGCGGACCAAAGTAAATTGAAAATTTTACTTAACAAGGTACCAGAAGTTACTATTTTCTTCTGGATAATCAAAGTTTTATGCACAACTGTCGGTGAAACATTTGCTGATTTCCTAAATTTCAACCTTGGATTTGGTTTAACCCTCACTACCATAATTATGGGAGTAGCGTTTTTCATTGTATGGTATCTTCAATTTAGAGCAACTAAATATGTTCCAGGCATTTATTGGCTAACTGTTGTTCTTATAAGTGTATTTGGAACGTTGGTAACTGATAATTTGACTGACAATATGGGAGTACCCCTTGAGGTTAGTACGGTAGTTTTCTCCGTGCTACTAGGTTTAACTTTTCTTTTTTGGTATCTCAGTGAAAAAACACTCTCGATACACTCGATTTATACAAGAAAAAGAGAAGTTTTCTATTGGCTTACCGTTCTTTTCACATTTGCACTTGGAACAGCAGTCGGAGATTTATATTCCGAACAACTCGGTCTTGGTTATCTTTACACAGGAATAACAGTCATTATTATAATTGGTTGTGTATTTTTAGCATGGAAATTTTTGAAACTTGATGGGGTATTAGCGTTTTGGATTGCGTATATTCTTACTCGTCCACTCGGAGCATCATTAGGGGATTATCTTTCTCAACCAAAAACGAATGGCGGGCTAGGTTTGGGAACAACAGTTACTAGTGTAATTTTTCTTATAGCTATTTTAGCGATAATCATTTTTCTTGCTGTTACAAAAATTGATACAACGGCAAAACGTGATCCAGCAAAAACAAACCAAGCAAATGGAAACAAGAAAAATGTTTTGGCACAAACCATTTTGGTACTGTGCATTTTCTTAGTTGTCGGCATAGGCGGTTATGTCTGGCTCAGTAATCATATAGCACCGCAAACCGATTCTGCACAAACTACATTAGCCGGACAATTAACAGATTTTATTAAAATTGAAAATGATATGCTAAACCATGTAAACTCAAATGACTTTACTTCGGCAAAAAAAGTGGCTGACGATTTGGAACATGAATGGGACGCAGCGGAGTCTAAACTTAGAAAAATAGATGGCACAACGTGGACTAAAATTGATGGAACTATTGACGTTGTATTAGCAGCAGTTCGATCATCAAACCCTGATGTCAACAAGTGCAAATCTGCACTTAACAATTCGCTTAGTGTCATAAACGGAGCAAATAAATAAAAATTTTAGGAATCGCAAATCGCGGTTCCTTTTTTGCGTTGAAGATAAGATCTTATCTCCTACCATAATCTTCAAATATTTTTGATGTAAAACTTGTTTTTTTCTATTTTTATACTCATTGTGTTTATAATGTATAAGAAGGAAATCTTTTGCGCGGAGGAACGTTATGCTGCAACATTCAATTACGAAAGATGAGATTATGGAAATCGCCAATGAATTTTTGAAAGGACTGGATCCACAGCAAGCATCTGACAAAGAACAAGTTTCAGATGCACTTCAGCTCTACCGTAGCGGCCTCGTGTATAACGTTGATTTTGACGGATACACATTATCGGGGACAGTCGAAAACGATGGAGATATTTACAGTGTAAACATCCCTATTCGAAACGTGTCGGAAAGTTATTGCGACTGCTTTTCGCCGACGCAATGTAAACATATGCTCGCTGTTTTACTCTATGCAGCGGCAAGCTTTGGGAAAGTAGGAGACATTCTAAATTTATTCAAAAAGAAAGGTAAACCTACTCTCCCGCCTATTCGCACAGCACGACAAATGTTGCAAACAACAGCTTTTAAAGATACAGATTACAAAAGCTGGCTTACCTATTTTGAATCTGAGTACGATACATTCGCAAATGAACACAAGCGCCTATCATACAAACAAATGTATTTTCTGATGAATATTTTCACGGATTTTTATATGAAAATTGAACGAAAAGCACCGCGTATTGTTGCTGTTCATGAACTGTTTAAACTTAGTGCAGCTCTTTTTTCTTTTCAAAAGCTGCTTGAGGAAATACAAACATTTGAAGAGGATGAACTCTATTCCTATCATAAACCAATCAATATTGTACGGCTCTTTGTTGATAAAATAGAAAGCATTGTAAGGGATTTTAAAGCTGAGCCGCTCCCAGATGTACTTACGCCATTTTTGCAGCATACTGCCGAAGTGCTGCATACAATCTTCTTCTCGTCCTCTTCCTATACACAAGAGCGATTTTTTATTTATCGCCACATATGGGGAGAGCTTTTCACAGAACAAACTTGGATACAAGAAGAAGAACTGCGGATTGAAACAAAAATTCATCCCTTATCAAAAGCACTTGCATCCGCTCATCTTCTCTTTCTACAGCAAAAAGATGCAGAAGCAATGGATGTACTAAGAGCGCAGCCACCGCAAGTTGTTGGACTTTACTTTGACTGGTTGGAAGATTTATTAAGTTCCATGCAGTGGGAACGGGCAGAACAATGGCTATCATTCACTTACAAGCGAGTGAAAGAAACGATAACTGCCGAGCACGATCCGTACTTTGTGAAAGATGTTGTCCGTTTATTTATGATGATGTATGAAACATATGCCACGCATACGAACGAACAAGCTGGTTATGAAATGATTCTTCAAGAATTATTGCCATATAGTTTCGGAAGCTACGAGCAATATGTGCTCGCCAAAAAGCAATATCACACATGGACAGAGCTTCATTTACTATATGGATTTGAAGCAATTGAATTGCTAAAAGAACCATTAAAAGAAATTGAAAAAGAAGCGCCAGAAGCTGCTCTTCCGCTCTATCATTATGCCGCAATGCAAGCCATTGAAGAGAAGAATCGAAAATCATATCGCAGAGCGATTCGCTACTTAAAAAAACTGAGAACACTTTACAAAAGACTCAAGCGAACAGACGAATGGGATTACTTTATTATAATGATTGCCTCCTCCTACTCACGGCTACGAGCATTGCAAGAAGAACTGCGGAAAGGAAAGTTGATCCATGACAACACAAATTGACATTACCATTCGGCTCGAACGAATGAAAGAAAACTGGTTTCTTTGGGCAGAGGATGAAACAGGAAGCAGCTTGCCTCTAAGCAGTTGGAAACAACATGCGTTCACATGGCACTCCACTTCTTTCTACGGAACATTTCTGCAAGAAGGAACATATGAACAGCGAAACGGTATCATTTTGAGCGCGACCCAAGCATTTGAATATATCACCAAAAAGCCGGTAAATTCATTTACAAAGCTGCAAACAAGTGCAAGCATTACGGAACTCACATCAGTCGCTCAGCTGGCTTGGGAGGCTTACACAACAGGAAACTTCCTACCAGACATCAAACACTGGGACCAATACCCATCCTGGAAAACTGCTCATGAAGAAGAAATGGATGAAACATTGCAAAAGCTGTTTTCAGAAACGATTAATGAAACACTTGGGCAGCATACTCGCTCCGGCGATGCATGGGAGGATGCAAAGCGCCTATATGAGCATTATGACTTTACGAAACGACAACTTGAGACAGCCATTCACGAAAACGATTGGCTGCGTAAAATTGGCTATATCGAGGATGATCTACCATTTGCAATTGGGCTCCGGCTACAAGAACCAGAGGATGATTTTGAAACTTGGAAGCTCGAAACGATACTAACACCAAAACGCGGCACTCAGCGAATATCCGTATATACAGGCACTGCTTCACTTCCAAAAAGGTGGATAAACCATGAAGAACGTATTATCGAAACGCGAGAAGGTTTCGGCAAACTTGTACCTTGGCTAATGGATGAGGACGCATTTCGGAGCGAGTTATACGAAACGGAAGCATGGCGCTTTTTAACAGAAGCCAGCAATGAATTGCTAGCGGCCGGTGTTGATATCTTACTGCCATCATGGTGGCAAAACTTAAAAGCAAATAAACCAAAGCTGCGCGTCCAAGTGAAACATAATGCGAAAACAGGGCAGGCATTCTTTGGAATGAATACGCTCGTAGATTTTGACTGGCGCATTTCTACAAACGGCATCGATTTATCAGAGGCCGAATTTCTCGCACTCATTGAACAAAACAGACGTCTTATTCACATAAATGGACAATGGATGAGACTTGATCCAGCATTTATCGAAGAAGTGAAGAAGCTGATGAAGAAAGCAGATAAATATGGTCTTGAAATGAAAGATGTCGTGCAGCAGCGGTTACTACGAAGTGCAGAAACAGAAGTAGCCGAAGAAGAAAATCCTTTTGCAGATATGGAATTTGAATTCGATGATTATTACGATAAACTATTTGAAAGATTGCTGCACATTGGAGAAATTCCATCTGCCAAAGTGCCGGCTTCCTTACAAGCAACATTAAGACCATACCAACAGCAAGGTGTCGAGTGGCTCCTCTACTTACGAGAGCTAGGATTCGGTGCATTGCTAGCGGATGATATGGGGCTCGGCAAAAGCATCCAAACCATTACTTACTTACTATACACAAAAGAACACAACCTAAAAACAGGTCCGGCGCTTATTGTAGCGCCTACATCCGTCCTTGGTAACTGGCAAAAGGAATTTGAGCGTTTTGCACCGAGTTTACAAGTAAAACTTCATTACGGCGGCAACCGGGCAAAAGGAGAAGACTTACCTGCCTTCCTGCAAGATGCCGATGTGATTCTTACATCCTATGCGCTTGCGCAGCTTGATGAAGAAGAGCTAAACACACAGCTATGGGATGCGATTATTCTCGACGAAGCGCAAAATATAAAAAACCCGCATACAAAGCAATCGCGTGCGGTTCGGAGTTTACGAGCGAATCATAAAATCGCTTTAACAGGAACACCGATGGAAAATCGTCTATCAGAACTATGGTCTATTTTTGATTTTCTGAATCACGGCTATCTTGGCAGTTTGCCACAGTTTCAGCGCCGCTTCGTTACACCAATTGAAAAAGATCGCGATAAGACAAAGATTCAGCAAGTGCAGCGTTTAATCGCACCATTCTTACTGCGCCGTACGAAGCAAGATAAGACGGTTGCCTTGAACTTACCAGATAAACAAGAGCAAAAAGCATACTGCCCGTTAACGGCGGAGCAAGCATCGCTCTATGAACAACTCGTTCAAGATACATTAAAGAACGTAGAAGGATTAACAGGTATTGAGCGCCGCGGATTTATTTTGCTCATGTTAAATAAACTGAAGCAAATTTGTAATCATCCTGCTCTCTATTTAAAAGAAGACACGCCAGCAAACTTAATTGAGCGTTCTATGAAAACAGAAACATTATTAGAACTCGTGGAAAACATACGTGACCAGCAGGAAAGCTGTTTAATTTTCACGCAATATATTCGAATGGGAAATATGCTGCAAACATTGTTAGAAGAACATTTTGGAGAGCGCGTCATCTTCCTAAACGGCAGCGTACCGAAGAAAGAACGCGATAAAATGATTGAGCAGTTCCAAAACGGACAACACGGTATTTTCCTGCTTTCTTTAAAAGCAGGAGGAACAGGCCTGAACTTAACCGCAGCCAACCATGTTATTCATTACGACCGCTGGTGGAACCCTGCCGTTGAAAACCAAGCAACAGACCGTGCTTACCGTATCGGTCAAAAGCGGTTTGTTCATGTGCATAAGCTCATTACAACAGGAACACTTGAAGAAAAAATTGATGAAATGCTAGAGCGAAAACAATCGCTTAATAACGCGATCATTACAAGCGAAAATTGGATTACAGAGCTGTCAACAGACGAGCTGAAAGATCTATTAGGGGTATAAATATATGAAGAAAAAGGAGCTATTTCAGCTCCTTTTTCTTTTTCCAAACAAAACTGCTTATTACAATCCCCGTGAAACCACCGCACGTATCTAATAAAGAATCTTGCCACATTGGTGTACGGTCACCTGTAAAGGATTGATGAATTTCATCAAATCCCGCATAGGCAGCGACGAGAAGCAGCGCAAACCCAAAAGCTTCCTTTCGCCTAAGGCCATACTGCAATAAAGCAATATACGACAGTGCCCCAAGCATACCAAACACAGTAAAATGAGCACCTTTACGAATAAAAAATTCGATAAAACCGCCTACCCCTTTGTTGGCAATGCTAACAGGTGTACCGCCTCCATAATCAATGGATACCCATGAAAAATGTTCTGTCACCCACTCATCATTCACATATTTTGTGATATCCGAACGCATATCTTGCTTCGTATACGGCTGAGAAGAAGAATAAAAAATGACTCCCATCCATAATAAAACGGGAATCCAGAATAACCACTTACGATTCATATTTGAAACTCCTTGTCCTCTTTCTTTCAAGCGTACCAAAAAAAAGAAAAAAATTCACGCCAAAAATATGACTTTACCTCCTATATATAAGACGAAAAGGAGGTGATACACATGGCGATTCAAACGATTGTATCTGATATGAGCTTACGTCTTGTCCTAAATGGCGGCACAGACAAAAACGGTAAAGCCATCATGAAAAGCAAACAATTTAGAAATGTAAAAACAAATGCGGATTTAAACAAGGTGCACGAAGTCGCAACTGCAATTGCATCTTTACAGCAGCATAAGCTTGATGCAGTTCAGCTTGTAAGCACAACCGACGTATCTAACCAATAAAGTGAAACTTCCATCAGTGGGGATTTTCTTCATCCCCCCACTGATAGTTAGTTGAACCAATCGGGCTTTTACGGGCAGTTTGCTTCCCCGCTCATCTCTAGCTTTTACTGCCCGCGAATAGCGGGATAACAAAAGGAGGCTATAACAGATGGAAGTACTAGAACTCATTTTCTTAAAAGAAGACGGTAAAACGACAACTTTTTCTATCGAGAATCCAATTACACCTGTAAACGAACAAACCGTAAATAGTGTCATGGATACGATTGTATCGTCTGACATCTTTCTCACACTTGGGCAATATGCTCGTAAAAAAGGAGCACGTATTGTCGAAAAGAACATCTCCGAAGTAAACATCAACGCATAGTTAAAAAGAAAGAGGAGTTACCGTACACGGCTACTCCTCTTTCTTTTTTGGCATTTCAATTGGTATAAAGATATTTGAAAGACCAACTGAAACATATTTATAATTTTCTTTTCCTATCGTAAATTCTGTTGTATATGTCGAGAAAAAAATATAATCATTCCGCTTCGTATAGTGGTCAATCAATACGCCAACTTGCGGTTCTACATATTTCTTTGCTAGTTTCTTTCCCATTGTAGCTAATTCGCCAAAAAGTCCTTCTTGGTCTTCTTTCTCTATTTCCGTTAATTTCTTATGAATATCATTTCGCGTCATAAGCTGCTTCGCTGCCCAGTCCGTATAGTCTCCTTTGCTGGGATTACTATTAGCCAAATATACGAGAAGCACGAGAGCCAAAGCGAGAAACACATATTTCCATTTCATATTTTTCACCGCCTATATTTTCTATTTTTATCTATATGAAATTTCATTGCAAATTAGACAACCCGAATGATACCACAATCTAAACAAAATCACGAAAAAGGAACCCAATATTTAACATGAATTTACAAATATTTTAAATTATCTTTATATTGTGGTTTTATAATTAGAAACGTAATCCATAAAATAATATGAGGAGGCTTTTACATTGACTGAATTAGCTGATCGGTATGAAATTTCAGCACATACAATGGCACTTGAACCATATGCTCATCCATTTTACCGGACAAGAATTTTGGACACACGAGGAACCTTCTTCTCAGCAAAAACACCATTGCAGCTCATTCAGGAAAGTTGTCTTACGAGAACCTACTCTACCTATGAAGGAAAACGATTAGCCATTCGAAACTGTTGTCAGTTTAAACAAAACATTCCAATTCCTATTGATCATCAACACTATATTTGTGCTATTCCTACAAGATCACCTTCATCTTGGTCATGCTCCTGGTTATTCTATGCTCATATTGAAAAACTTGAACGTCATGAGTCTCAGCACACAAACGTCTATTTCCGTAACGGCACGACACAAATTTTTCCGATTAGTTTCCGCCAAATGGAGCTTCAATGGATAAAAGCTGGTCATATTTTAGCGAAGCTCAACCTTCTAGATCGATACCATGACAAAAGTTAATATATATAGTAAAAGGAGACAACTTCATATGTTGCCTCCTTTTCATCAGTGGGAGATGAAGAGCCCCCCCACTGATGGAAGTTTTACTTTCATTCATTTTTTTGCTGCGTACACCCGCATTTCTTTCATTGCTTGCCGATATATCCAGCGTACTTGATGATAAGTCATGCCTAGCTCAGTTGCAATCTCATGCATCTTCTTTCCCCCGTAGAAATGCTCCAGTAGAACAAACCTTTCTTTCGCCCCTAGCATACTCATATATTCAAACACTTCCGTCTGCTTCTCTTCACCGCCTATATTTTCTAATATATTTTGCTCCGTGCAAGTTTCCCGGTCTTGCAAACGACGCTCCTTCTTTAACTGCGCTAACAAATAACCGCGCACCGTTACAAGCGCATATGCCGGAAAACTCCCCTTCTCTTCATCGTATTTGTCATACGCTCGCCAAAGCGCAATGAGTCCGCATTGATAATACTCTTCATAATCTCGGTAAATACAAAGCTTCCTCATTTGATTTCTGATCATCCCCTCATACAGTGCTACTGTTTCTGTAAAGGTAACTGGCTTCATGTTTGGCCCATTTCCAAAAGGCATGCCTCTTTGTTATTCCGCGGTACCTTTACCTTATAAAAAAACATGACAGCCTTCACCGCAATGCATTTCATGATAGCCAAACAGAATTTCAAATTTACCTACGCAGCATTTGAAATTTCACTAGTCTTATGTGAAATTCCATAACAGTTTTCTCCCGCATTAACGGGCAGTACCCCCCCACCTCAAGATTGAGAGAAGCGAAGAAGATAGGTGGGGGATAACTGCCCGTAAAAGCCCGATTGGTGAGAGCTTTCCATCAGTGGGGGATGAAAGCCCCCCACTAATGGAAGTTTCACTTTATCTTCAGCGCCAATATACGAAAAAAAAAGAAACGGCTCTACATGAGCCGTTTCTATAAATATGATCTTGATCTTATATTACATTTTTGGGACTAAGCCACCAAGTGCGCCAAATCCCGCTGATATAATAAAGAAAATTACAACAAGGATTGTCGCTTGTTTCTTGCTTAAGCCTGCTGTAATATGCAGTCCTAATCCTGTTACAACCAATCCCCAAATCGCAAAAACTTCAAATGATTTTGCAATGCCATGTACAACGCCGCCAGTAGAAGCAAATACCGGTCCTAATCCTGTATACATTTCTTGACCATTTCCGCCAAGAATCCATGCTAATCCCATATTAATGATGCCACCAATAACTGTAATAATACTAGAATAAACAGTAATTGCTAATAACTTCTTATAAGACGTATCATTGCTCATAAACATCATAAGTATTTTATACAGAGCTGCACCAATAAAGAATGTAACTATAATGCTAATGAATGCTATTACAAATCCAGTGCCTAATGTGACTGCTATAGGCATTTCAAAACCAAGCTCTTTATTTTTTGCGACAACTGCAGGGTCTGTGGAAACTAAATATGTAGCCATAGCCCCGATAAGACCGCCTAATACAGCCATTAAGAAAAACGCGCCCCACACGGGTGTATTACTTTTCATTCTTTCAAACTGCAAACTAGGCGAGGTAATCATTCCAAATAATGAGGGCTTCTCTCCACTTACCTTCTGCGTATTTACGTTCGCTTCCATATATAAAACCTCCTTTTATTTCATACCCGTTCTAACGGGTGGTTAATCCCTACTTTTATAAATAGAGATTAACCACCCACAAGAAATGGGTGTTATAAAGAGATACATAAAAACCTTCTGTTATTCATAACGCAGCGCTTCGATTGGATCGAGCTTCGCTGCTTTGTTTGCCGGAATTAAGCCGAAAACAATGCCGAGCGTCATTGAGAATAGGACACCACCAAGTACAACTTCCCATGAAACGAGCGGTGGCCATTTCGCAAAGGCAGAAACGATATAAGCGCCTCCGTAACCAAGGCCAATTCCGATAAGACCGCCAAGAAGCGTTAACATCACTGACTCAATTAAGAATTGAAGCAAGATTTTTCCGCGCGTTGCACCGAGCGCTTTACGAACACCAATTTCACGCGTACGCTCTGTAACAGATACAAGCATAATATTCATAACGCCAATGCCGCCAACGACTAAAGAAATACCAGCAATACCGCCGATAATCATCGTCATAATACTTGTTACTTTCGAGATGCTTTCTTTCATTTTCTCAAGATCGACAATTTCATACTTACCTGGAATATCATTTGATTTGCGGTCATTTAAAACGCCAACTGCTTTTTTCCCTGCTTCTTGTAGCTGATCCACACTTTTCGCCTGCACCGCAATATTTTGAATTTCGCTTTTTCCATATAACGTTGGCCAAAGTGAAATAGGAATTAACATTTCCGACATCCCCATGCCCATAAATTCATTATCAGATTTATATACCCCAATAATTTGCAATGGCTGACCCTTTAACTCGATAATTTTTCCAACAGGATTTTCTTTCGGATAAAACATATCCTTTGCTTTCGTACTAATCATCGCAACGTTATTACCATGCTCAACGTCACCTTCATTTAAAGAGCGGCCTTCAATCAATTTGATTTTATTTACTGCAAAATATTCACTATCAAGTCCGATAATATTTGTCATATCCTTTTTATCATTAATATCAAGCGGTTCCATGCTTACATTTGTCGTAACAACATGAGCAATCTCTGGCACTTGTTTCAGTTCAAGAATATCTTCATCTGTTAATTGAGGACGTTCTCCCATTCCCGCTGCAAATGGATCATTAATATCCGACTGAAACTGAATTGGAATGACATTATTACCTGCACCAGCAAATTGTGACTTCAGCATCGCTTCCCCACCTTGCCCGATAGCAACGACGGTAATAATAGAACCAACACCGATAATAATCCCAAGCATCGTCAGTGCGGACCGCAGTTTATGAGCTAGAATAGAAGAAAGCGCAATTTTAATACTATCTAGTAAACTCATACGGCCCACCTTCTATCTTCTGTAATTCTTCCATCTCTGAGTACAATACGACGAGACGAATACGCAGCAACTTCCTCTTCATGTGTAACCATAACAATTGTTGTACCTTCTTTATTAAGCTGAGTGAAAATATTCATAACTTGCTCACCCGATTTCGTGTCGAGCGCACCTGTTGGTTCATCAGCCATAATAAACGTTGGATTGTTCGCAATTGCACGCGCAATCGCCACGCGCTGCTTTTGTCCACCTGATAATTCATTTGGCAAGTGATGCACGCGCTCTGCTAATCCAACCTTCTCTAACGCCTCTAATGCTCTTTGACGGCGCTCCGCTTTCTTCATACCGCCATATATAAGGGGCAGCTCCACATTTTCTACTGCCGAAAGACGAGGCAATAAATTAAAATGCTGAAACACAAAGCCGATATATTCATTTCGAATGAGTGCCAACTTTGACTCGTCTGCTGTTAAAATATTCACGTCATTCAGCATATATGCACCTTCTGTTGGACGATCGAGACAACCGATAATATTCATAAGCGTCGATTTCCCCGATCCAGACGGTCCCATAATAGAAACGAACTCACCGCTATTAATCTTTAAACTAATATCATGTAAAATGGGCACAGCTAAGCTCCCTTGATAATACGTTTTATAAATGTTGTTTAAGGTAATCATTTTCCCTTCACTTCCATTCCGTCAAACACTTTATCGGAAGGATTTTCAACCACCTTTTGTCCTACTGTTACGCCTTCAAGCACTTCTACCCAATCTCCGTCACTTGAACCTTTCTTCACCGCTTGCTTGCGAAGCTTTCCTTTATCTTCTACATACACAAATGCATCGTCTTTTTCCTCTACAATACTCTTACGAGGAACTGCAACCATTTTCTTATTCTCTAAATTTACTTGCAGTGATACATGATATCCCGGTGATAATCCATCTTGTGAGTCGAGCGTTGCTTTATATGTATAATAAGACATATTTTGTCCTGCTTCTCCGCCTGCCAAAGCTTGTGTATTAGCGTCAGCGCTTGTTGGATATTCGCTTACTTCTGTAATTTTTCCAGTCCATGTTTTCTTCGGTGCTGCTTTTGCAGTCACTGTAACAGTTTGATCTTTTTGAATTTGTGATTTTTGCAGTTCTGTTAATGTTCCTTGAACTTGGAACGGATCTTTAGAGGCAATTTGTAAAAATGGCTTTCCTTGGCCACCCATTGCTTGCGTGGAACCTTGCGCTGCATCTTTATCAAGCTTTTGTACAACACCAGTAAAATTACTATAAATCGTAAGTTCACCTTGTTTTTTCTTCAGCTCTTCCATGTGGAGGTTTCCTTTTTCTTTTTCAAGAGCTGCTGCTTTTTGCGTCATCTCAAGATCATCTAATTTCGATTCTAACGGCTCAATTATCTCTTTCCCCGCTCCGCTATCTTTCGCTTTTTTAATATCTTTTTTCAATGAATCTATCGTTTTCTGTCCTTGATCATAGCGCATAACAGCCATTTTTTGATCAATTTCTGCTTGCTGCATTTGCAGATTAATTTCTTCATTATCATACGAGAACAGTTTGTCCCCTTTGTTCACTTCTTGCCCTTCTTTTACAGCAATATCTTTCACTTTTCCTTTTGTCATATCCGCATAGAAGCTTTCAATATTCGCTGGTTTCACTTGACCAGAAACCAACTTTGTATTATTCAGCTGACGTTCTTCCACCTTTGTAAACTTCACATCTGCTGTGCTGCCTTTTTTCTTGCTTTGCATCATAAAAATATTTACAGCAACAACAATTACAATAAGTGCAATAATTCCTATCACAATCCACTTTTTCTTTTTATTCGGAGTACGAACGGTATCTGGTAACATTTTTTATCTCCTTTTATTAAAAATTATTTATATAACAAATTATATAAATTTTTCCAAAAAATCTCAACCAACATCTGACATTTCTTGCGCTTATATCATAGATTGTAAAAAATGGTGTAATTTTTTGAATTTTTACACTCCACCACAATCATATAATATATAAGGGCAAACTTCCATCCATCTTCCGTACACTTCCTCTCTGATTTTCTTAAACAAACGTTTGATTAAAGACAAAATAAGACAGGAAATCTGCAATGTCTCCTTTCTATATGCGAGAGAATTTACATTTGCATTATACTTCTTATAGATATTAAACTATTTTTTTATAGAAATATATAGATTTTGATGTTTGAGGGACATCGGATGAATAAAATTGAAAGAGATCCACTGAAACAAGCGCAAAGTCTCGTGCTTTAGCTGGTGGTCGTGCTTCATAATATTTACGAGGCACATCAAATTTCGTACTGGCTAACAGATAGAATACTGCTTGTATCAACAAGACATAAAGGATCTATCTCGTGGGATGATGCATATATTGCTATACTTCACGAAGGCTATGAAAATTTGTAAGCGTCGCGGCTGTGAATACAACAATTTGTGACTATAAACTTGGTCTGAACGGTGCATGAATGTAATAGATTTATAGAAAAGGGTGCTTCTTTTGAAGAAGCACCCTCTTTTTATCGGATAAACAAATGTTTCTTTTTTCGATATAATTACCATCGCATCTGGTAAATTCTCTCTCACAAATTTACATACTTTGAATTCATCAGGCTTCATTACTCTTTGATATACGTACCCAAAATCCTCATCGCGCATTTATAAAATCAAGCCTGTTTCACAAAAAGTTTATCATACTTCTTTATATACCCAAATGTCTCTTGAAATTTCTTTACAACTAACAGCTACCCGATCGTCACACCAAATAAAATTGCCTGATTTAAACATTGCAACCATATTCGAATTATTTTGATACAAAAACATATCGCCATCTTTAAAATTTCCATTCTCATAACCATGTAAAACTTCAAATAGCTTCACATTAATCATCTCTTTTCTCTATTTTATATTTATAAGTGTATATTAAAGTTTCCTTATTAAAAAGTTGTGTTTTTGTGATGGATTTTCTGTGAACTTCTATATATCCTCACTTGAAAATTTACGTATTTATTACAAATCATTTTTATACCAAAAATGAGGTTCTATCTGAAAAGGTTGGAAAGTCATTTACACAAAATATTGATGATACCGTTCCCATCCTTAATTCTTCATTAATTAAATAAATACATATACAATAAAATAAGATACATCCCTCATGTACGATAGATATTTTGGGCACATAAAAAGAAAGTGAATGAAAGATTTGGGAGCAATCTCCTTCATTCATTTCATTGTTAAGATTATACATATCATGTTAGAATTTGGATAAATCATTAAATTATTATTACCCTAGAAAATCTCCAAAAGTAACATTGTTCAGAGAGGAAGTAACTGATGGCAAAAGGAAAGTACATAATAGAATTAGATGTACCACTAGATTATGCTTGGAATTTCGTTAGTGATATGAACAATTGGGCACCGCTCGTTTCTGGTTACGTAAAACATAGAATAATAGATGATCGTCATTCAGTTTGGTGTCTACATGGCGATTTAGGCGTAGTCAAAGGCAATATTAACTTGGATATTGAAATTATCGAATGGAAAGAACATGATAAAGTGAGTTTTACTATAGCTTCATCAACTAAAAAATTACTTGGTAGTGGTGTCTTTCTTGCTGAATCAATTACCCCATCAAAAACACGAATAACCAGTGAGTTAGAAATGCGTGCAAATGGGAAGGGTGCCCTCATCTTTAATGGCGCTATGAAACCATTCATATCAAAAATGACGAAGCAACTTTCCAAGGCGATTGCTAGTAAATTAGTGGAGCAATTATCACACATTCACGCATGATGATTTCGAACTCTTCCTTAATTACACAAGTATGAAAAATAGAAAAAAGAGATTTATCTTTAATAACAAGATAAATCTCTAAGAATATACAAACACAATTACTTCTTCACAATCGATAATGATTGGATTTCCTTATGTGTTGAATCGGAACGGGCTGCGATATAATAACTTTTTGTTTCATAGAAATAGTTATTTTCTGAATCATTACTTATACTTTCTTTACCAAGTAATTGATGCAATTTAGCAGTAGACATTGAAATATCTTGGAATACAACTTCTACTACTTTATCTTGTAAAACACCAAACTGAATATTACCATCTTTAACAACCGTTTTACCTGCTACATTTTGTGGTGAAGTTAATGCATTCGGATATGTTGTTTTTAGTTCGTTTAATGTCTTTCCAATGTAAGTAGGAGCACTCACAAATTTAGCCCCATACACACTACTTAACAAAGAGGTTACATCATCTAATTTTGTATCCTCCAGCACACTATTACTTGGCGTGAATGGCACGAAATATTGTGAACTTATCCACCCAGCTTCACCACTTGGCAAGGTAATTTGTAACCATTCGATACCAGTTTCCGTATCCTTCTTACGATCAGATATAGTGAATATGTCCCCAAAGTTTACTGCAAACAAGCGTTCACCGCTTGCATTTGCTTCTTTGCGAACACTAATGCCATTGCTATTTACTATATATTTCTCTTCCTTCACTTCTTTTGTTTCTTTTGTTTCGTTTGTTTCTTTTGCTTCAGTAACATTCTTACTTTGAACTGCTTTTTCTGTATGCTCATTATCTTTTTTTAACGGAAGTAAATCTTTATAATAAACTCCTGCCGCAATACCCCCTGCTATAATAGCTAGACAAATCCCTGCGATTATACCTCTTCTTTTTTTCCCTTTACGACGGTAGCTTTTGAGATTGCGAGGGCTCTTTTTCGTTTCGAGTGGGTACTCTTGTAATAGACCATGTTGAAATTCTCCCATTTGTTCCTCTTGTAGCTTTTTTCGCTCTGCTGGGCTCATTTTATTATACTGTCTTAAGAAAGATTGGTAATTTGCAACAACTTCATTTACATCACCATATTCTCTTACTTGTCCGTAATATAACCAAATTGCTTTTGTACAAAAACTTTTAACCTGATCCAATGAATGACTTATAAAAAAGATTGTTTTTCCTCTTTCTTTAAATTCATTCATCTTTTTTAAACACTTATTCGTAAATGTTTGATCACCAACAGATAAAGCTTCATCTATGACTAAAATATCAGGATCAATGTTCACCGAAATCGCAAATCCCAATCGTGCTTTCATACCACTCGAATATGTTTTAACAGGTTGATTTATAAACTTCCCAATATCAGCAAATTCAATGACTTTCGGAGTAATTTCTTTAATTTTTTCTTTCGTTAGCCCCATCATTAAACCCTTTAATTGAATATTTTCAATCCCTGTTAATTGACCATTTAATCCTGAGGAAATAGCGATTAATGAAGCAGAGCCTTTTATATCAATTTTCCCTTTATTAGGCATTGTAACACCGGCAATTAAATTTGATAACGTACTTTTCCCAGATCCGTTCAAACCTACAATTCCAACGATTTCTCCCCTGGGCACCTCAAAAGAAACATTGTTTAAAGCGTAATGAAATTCTCCATCCTCCTGCTTTCGAAACAAGTCTTTTAGCTTATCAGATGGCTTGTTATACATTTTATATTTTTTTGTAACCTTTTGAAACTTTACTGTATAATCCATTGAATCATTCACCTTTTATAAGTAGTCAACAAACTGCTTACGGAATTTAATATGAAGCATAGAACCAATAACAAAAAGGACAATTACCATTCCCCAGAAATATAGCGTATACCCCGAGAAAATGATAGAACTTTGACCATATGCCACCGCATCTCTATATATTTCTAGTATATAATAAAACGGATTTATCTTAACAAGAAATAGAAACGCTTGATGCATGTTTTCCTTCGGCTCCCAAAATATCGGCGTCAAGAAGAATAACATACGTGTAGCGGTTTGAATCAGCAAATGAATATCCCGTAGCATTGTCGATAATGTAGATGTAATAAACGCTAACGCAACTAAAAACATTGTAACAGAAAACATCCCATATAATAGGGCAAAGATATTCATCATATGCCAACCTTGGTTAATGAAAGAGATGATTAACATGAATACAACTAATATACAATGCGTATACAATTGTGATGTAACAACATATGTTGGAATAATACTTAATGGGAAATTCATTTTTGAAACTGTATTTAAACGAGCATAAATAGAATTAGATCCCTGTGAAATTGATGCACTAATAAAAAACCATGGTATCAATCCACAAACAAGCCATACAAAGTAAGGAACGCCATTTACTGGCGCTCCCCCTCGAATCCCTAATCCAAATACTAACCAATATACACCAATTTGTGTAAATGGGTTTAAAAACACCCATAAAATCCCCAAGAAGTTACCTGCATATGCTTGTTTTAATTCATAAAGAGATAATCTACGAATTAAATAAAAACTTTCAAAGTGTTCTTTCATGATAGTTTTTAGGGCGTTCATACCATAACCGCTTTCTCACCTAACGCTTCATATAAAGTTCCAAAGTTAACGATTTTCATTGCATCAGTCGAAACAGCTTGTACACAATTACGAGTATCAAGAACAACAGCACTTGCCATATGCGGTGCTAATTTTTCATAGTTCATTGTTTTAAATTCATCATGATCTGTTAAAACAAGAATTAAATGCGCATCTTTTACAGCTTCTTCTGCAGAATGTAATGTAAAGAAATCAGACTCTACATGCGGATCATGTGCTGAAACTGTAATTCCCTCATTACGAATTAAGTCAATTACATCCATTGCCGGACTCTCACGCATATCATCCACGTTTCCTTTATATGTAACACCAAATGCCGCCACCTTAGGGTTTTCGACACTTGCAAGTAATTCTTTTACTTTTTCAGTCACATAGTGCGGCATCGAAACGTTTGTTTCACGAGATAGTTTAATAATATTTGCTAATTCAGGTGCTTTCGCAACGATAAAGTATGGGTCAACCGCTAAGCAGTGTCCACCTACACCCGGACCTGGGTAATGTAAGTTTACACGCGGATGCTTGTTAGCCATTTCAATTACATCTAGTACATTAATGTCTAATGAATTACAAACTTTTGTTAACTCATTTGCAAGCGCAATATTCACGTCACGGAATGTATTTTCCATAAGCTTCGACATTTCCGCTGTTTTTGCATCTGTTTTAATGATTTCACCTTGTACAAATACACCATATACACGAGCACCAGCTTCCGCACACGCAGGAGTCACCCCACCAACAATACGGTTGTTATACACTAGTTCATGTAAAATTTGTCCTGGAAGAACACGTTCTGGACAATGAACAAGATAAACATCTTCTCCAACGATAAACCCAGCTTCTTCTACTAACGGTTTTACATAGTCATCCATACTACGCGGTGCAATTGTAGATTCTACGATAATAACATTTCCTTTCTTTACGAATGGAAGTACTTGTTTTGTCGCAGTTAAAACATGTGTTAAATCACAAGACTTATGCTCATCATCATGGTTTGGTGTTGGAACAGAAATAATAAATGCATCCGCTTCTTCCGGTGTTAAAGATGCGCGGAATTTCCCATTGGCAACTACTTCTTTTACAACTTCCCCAAGACCAGGCTCTTCAATATGGATTTCACCATTATTTAGCTTGTCCACTACTTTTGAATGGATATCTACCCCTACTACTTCTGTTCCATATTTCGCGAACATTGCTGAAGTTGGTAATCCGATATAACCTAGTCCCATTGTACAAATTTTCACTTTATACGTCCCTCCAAAAATTAATTAATTTCATTAAATTCATTAATTACTATTTATTATTAAAACAAAAATTGTAAAATTAGTCTATAAATCTTACTTTTTTTAATTTGAAAATTATGTTATATCAAGATAACGTATAGTAAATCCCCTAGTAATTAACCTTTTATTTTTGTATATAAAATAATTCTACATACTAACAATCTCCCCACCTGAAATATACTCAGCTACGTGAAAGTATGCCTAGAATTGCTTCTACCTTCTCAGGTGTTAAGTAAGAGAGAGCATATGTCTTCAAATTAAAAATACATCCATCTTGTTATCTTTCTAAAATTTCCTTCTAGTTGCTTCAATATTTGAGAAATTATTGTTTATATAATTCTTCAAATAACATGTCCCATTTATCCCCAATTATTTCTGCATCAAAGCGAGATTTAACATACTCTTTTATTTCTTGTTGATGTGCTTCACTCAAGCCCCTACTGTTGATTTCAAGGATGAGATTGACAGAAGATTCCGTATCTTCCTGTAAATACTCCTTTGGATAAATCGTATCACTACCATCCCATTTCAAAATAATTGGATAAGATCCAGAAGCCATTCCTTCGCTTGGCGCTAAATGAAAGCTTTCAAAATCACTTGTAGATAATACAAATCCAATTTTTTGAAACCATTCCTCAACTGGTCCAAAACCATCAAAGATAACTGCATCTTTCCAAGGAGCAGCTTCAATACGTTGAAACAGTTCCTCATAATATGCTCGTTCCTCTTCTTTTCGCCATAACCACGGATACTCTTGAGGCATTTTTCCTTTTACAAATAATTTATACCGTGAATCTTTTTCCCATAGTTTTTCTAACATATCTATAGCGAGATCTAGACGTTTCATTTTTGGACAGACTCCAACAATACCCAAGTTATATGAAGCATCTTCTTTTGGCTTATCTAACCGTTTTGCGTCTAAAGTATTATAAATCATCTTCATTTTTTCACGCGGCAACTTAAACGCTCTATAAAACTCCTCATAAACATACGGTGAAATTGCGATAATTACATCAATATTTTCAATTACAAACTGCTTTGGGTAAGCAGTATCCAATTCTTGTCGATGCATACGAACTATGAGCTTTTGATGGGGAAGCTTATTTTCAGAGTACCATACAGCATTTCCAAGACCCCACTCACAAATAATGATATCTGCCCATTGTAAACATTCTTCGCTATGCGCTTCATTATGTGTATTATGCCCCGTCCATTGATCTATCTTAATTTCGTATTTCCCTAAACCTTTTAGATAGCCCATAATTAACTTTGCAAACTTCAGATCGTGTCCAGCAAAAATTATCTTCTTCTTTTTCATAGATATCTATCCTTATAGTTCAAATTGTTTTACAATATTCTTCAATTCACTGCGATTTATATATCTGTAAGCACCAGATATATAATTGTATTTATCATTACTATACAATGTTTTTCCATATTTAAAATACGAATTAAAATCTACTTCTGCCTCTAAATTGTTCAATACATCTGTTAATGCTTCTTTCATAAATACATCTGTTTTCGCCACTGTACGTGATGGAGATAAGGAACCTACAAATTCATATTCTGATTGATTGTTATATTCAACAATTGTTCTATCATTGTCGATACCAACATACGCATATTTTCCAATAAAATCACTATCAGTAAATGTTGTACTTAACATTAAATCTGATAAATAATAACGACCATAATAATCATTTTGTGAAAGGTATGCAATATATGGTGCATCAATCCACTCTAAAACATTTTGATAATTGTGCATATAACTTCGGACAAATGTCTTTACACTTTCGGTATTGTACTTAGCGAAAATTTCTAAATACCCCTCAAAAGTATCAACAAGAACATTCAACTCTTTATTTGTATACTCTTGTCGCTCAAATTGCTCTAAAACGTGAGTAAATTCTTCTTTAGAACGAGCAAATGCAAGTACTGTTACCTTCGGAAGCTCTTGCGTAACACGGAGTCCGATTTTTTCTGTAACATATTTTAATCTATGTGTATACGTATGTTTACTTAATACTTCACGTATCCCTAACAACGATTTTTTACGGTATGCTCTTTCATCATTTAATAAAGAATCAAAAGCTTGGTCAATTTCATTTTCATTTTCGGAAATATATACTAAATCCCCGAAAATATTCTCAACCCCTTGAGCATATGTACTTACAACTGGCGTTCCACATGCTAACCCTTCAAACACACGGCGTGAAAACATTGTTGGAGATTGTTTTACAGTGTTGACGTTAATCATTACTTTGTACCCTTTATACGCTTTATCAATCTCATAATATTTTAAGCTTCCTTTAATATAAGGGTCAAAGCGCTCTGGAAAGCGATGATTCGGCATTAAGCCTTTTTTATTCTTTTCATAGTTGCGGTCAAAAATTTCTAATCCATACTTTGCAGCTTTGTCTAATACACGATCCATATCAATGGAACGCTCTTCATGATGACGGTAATAAGATCCCGCAAAACATGCTTTATTTTCACGTTCTTCAACGATCTTAATTGGATTATGAATAACCGGCTGTGCAGCAAAAGGAAGAGCGTACACGTGATTATGACCCGCTCTTTCCTGATAAGACGGAATCATATTTTTATCTGTTGTGAAAATGTAATCAAATCGTTTTGCCGTTTCAATAAAACGATCAAAATGCACAGGATCTTCTTTATTCCAAAACACAGTTGGAATGTTATTTTCATTGCACCATTTCAGTAAGGTAAATAATGGCTTCATGTTTTCTTCCCCGTAATAGCCAACACGCTTATTCCAACTACCTCCGTTGCCTTGCCATGCTGATTCTACCATAAGAAGATCTGGTTTATTATGACTTAATACTTCTAACCAATTTTCTGGTGTGAACGTAATCAACTTACATTCTTCTTTATATGATGCTGTTGTAAATTCATCAAAAATAACTGCCATTTTCAAATCTTTCAACGGTTTTGCTGGCACAATTTCTAACACACTTGTTTCTTGACTATTAATCCAGTTCATTTCTGCATTAACATTTACAACTTCCATCTCTTTCACAATAAATTGCTGAATTTTAAATTTACCTAACCCCACAACACGGAAAGCAATTCTAAATTCCTTCACATCAGGATGTGGACGAACAACTGTTGGCGTATTTAACTTCAACTGTAATACTTGGACCTTTGCATCATCTGAATATCCAATAAACATTGGTAACACTTCTAATCCTTCTTCAACATCTGCTCTTACATAAAATTCATAAACATGTTTTTGTTGAATCGGCATTAAAGAAATAGTAGGGAGTTCAGTAAATTTATTATTCTTTTCTTTATAAGAAATGTACACCTTCTTATCACTTGCTACATGGGATTCCCCAACAAAAGCATTATCTTCGTTAGATAGCTTTAATAGCTTCCCAGTTTGAAACCAATTTTTTTGGTTTAAATCTACTTCTAAACTGTTCGTAATTTTAATTATTTTTTCATTAACAGCTATATATAAGTTACGGAAGTAACCACTATTACTCACTCTTAAAAAACATTTTATATCCGTAGTATTTTTATTAAATTGAAGGATTGTTTTCTTGTTAAACGGCACTTGATGTAATTTTTGTTTTTTTCCATATTTGTACTCTAAAACAAATAAAGTTAGCTCTACATCACCAAATGTATCAGCATTGGCGTAAAACTCATAATAATGCTGATTTTTTGGATGAAATAAACTGTTTTTAGGAACTTCATGGATATCACTATTTTCGAAGCATGGCACATACATGAATTGATTTCCAATTAGCCTTGACTCAAAAATAGCTTGTGCGTCATGATATAAAATTTTATTATCCTTTTTCCAATTAAATAATGCCTCTTGGGGTAGTTCAAAATGATAGTCATACTTGGATTGTAGTTCATGGTCAAACACAATATCCTTATTTACCCAATAACCATTCCCAGAAACAGCTATATTCTCAATTGTAAAAGCTCCTCTTCCAGAAACACGAATTGCTAGACGCATTGCATTCATATTCTCTGAAATGTGAATAAGCTTTTTATCATTAAGATTGATTTGTTCAACTTGTACTCTCTTATCATCCTCATAAAATATTAAAAATAGCTTCACATCTACATCACTATCTTTACTACCTTCAAATGCAACAGCAAGACTTTTCCCCTGTATTGGAATTGGGTTTTGCGGAGCCGCAGCAAAATTCGTATTTCCTTCGTTGTATGATAGATATAAATGTTGATCTTCTTCTAAATCAATGTAAAAGTCCGCTGAGCTTTTTCGATATACAATTTCAGAATCCTTCGGTATATACCAATTTTTACTATTCATTAAATTGAAATTATTCTTACCATTTCTCTCTGCTGAATCCCACAGTAACACATCTTCTATAGAAATCGTATGAATTTGGAATTTCCCTTTTCCACTAACTTTCAAACCAAAACGAACATCGCCTACCTCTTCAGGAATCAAAATAGACGTATCAGTGTTAAATGAAATACTTTTATCAACTTTTTTTATGTTATTTTCATACAGAATAACATGTAGACTTACATCTACTTGTTTGTCTTTTATACCGGTAATCTCAATTTTGTATTCTTTACCAGACTGTAACCGAATCTGCTTATTTTTAGGAGATATCTTAAAGTTTGTATTCGTTTCGAAATATGATAAATAAACATGCTCTTTATCCGTAAGATTAGATATAAAAGTATTTGCTTTTTCGCTAAATTCGATAGGAGCATCTGCTTGTTTAAACCATTTACTATCTGAAATTTCTTCTACTCCTAATTGTTGTACCCATTGATTTGGGCGTTTATTAAGCCATTGGCGCTTTTTCTTAATTTCTTGCAGTTTTAACGACAACTGGTTATTCATAATCCTCTTAACTCTCCTTTACCTATTCTTTGAAGTTGTTCTGAATTTTTTACGAATCCGCCAATACTTAATTGTACAACGCCCTAAAAAAGAATTACGAAGAGATTGATATCTATGTTGTAGCTGCTCATATTTTTTCTTCTCAGTAAACAGTTCTTTTAACTCTTTTTCACGTAAATTTAGCTGTTCATGCAATTCCTGTTTTATTATCATTAATTCCTGCTCCATATTAGCAACTTGCATCTTCAGTCTTTTATTCTCTAAATCTACTTTACTCAGTTCCGTCATATATACCACCTCTATAGTATTACCTTTTTCAAACGAAGCCTTTTAATAATAACAACTCTTGTTTAAGAGACTGCTTCTTTATAAATATCCATGAATGCTCGCTTTTCTTTATTCCAATTGTATTTTTCACGAGCTGTAAAACAATTCTCTTTCATTTTTTCTCTTTCTTCAGGGTGATCTAGTAAATAGTTCACACCTGCCGCAATTGAAACTGAATCATGAGAATCTACACAGACTCCTATATTTTCTTTTTCAACTACACCTTGAATTTCAGGGAAACTGCAAGCAACTACAGGTACACCACTCATCATATATTCAAATAACTTATTGGAAGAAGCAGAATAATGATTAAAACAAACATTATTTAATACTTGAAATCCTAAATAGGCATTTTTTGTATAATGAATTAAGTCATGCACTGGTACTTTCGGTAAAAACTTCACTCGATCTTCTAATTTCATATCTTGTACCATTTGCTGTAATTCCGGTTTAATGCGTCCATCTCCAATAAACACGACAACTCCCCGTTTAAATAGAGGAACTGCCTGTACCAATTTATCAAGACCACGCCCAGTTTGAATCCCGCCTTGGTATAGAAGAATTGGTTCATTTCGTGAAATGTTTAACAATCCATGTAAATCTATTGATTTACTCAGTTCGGGGCGCGAAACAAATGGATAGTTATGAATTACTTTTGGATAAAATCCATATAATTCTTCTGAATATTTTGCTCTTGTATGATTTTCCATAATCATTACATCACAAAATTTAATGAAAAACTTCTCCATGATCCCATAAATATTACTGTTGTATCCAGTCCTGCTCGTCTGTACTTCATGGGAGTCATAAATTAGTTTTTTTCTTCTCAATATTTTCGCACATATAAATCCTTGTGGTAACGTATTCAAATCGTTCGAGTGGTATATATCATATTTCTTTTTTAAACCAGCTCGAATCATTCTAAACAAAATGGCTCCTCTTACAAATAAAGTGGCCACCTTTCTCTGTGAAAGTAAAAAAGCTAATAACAGTAAACCAACTGTTACTATAGGAAACTTCCAAATTCCTACCATCACGAAGAGAGCAAATGTAGCAATCGTAGCAATATTTTTCATCGCTATCCTTTTGACACGTTTAGCCAACCCAAATACTTTCTGTAATACTGGAACTCTATTTTTCACACGAGTTACCGTAAAACCTTCTTGACGCTGTTCCCACATAGGAAGATCCTCTTGCTTCCAATCATGGATACAAATTAAATCTACCTCATATCCAGCCTCAGCTAAAGCTGTACACTCTCGTAATACACGTGCATCATTTGTGAAATGATTCCATACAAACATGCAAACTTTCTTCTGTAACATCTTTTTCCTCCAATATTTGCACTAAAGTCTCAATATTCGTTTTCCAACGTAATGTTTGAAACGCATATTGGTATCCATTCTCTCCTAGTTGCTTCCGTAGTTGTTTATCAGATGCCAATTTTATAATGTAATCTCCTAGCTCAGAAACCGTTCGATTTTCAGCAACAAATCCACATTTTGCTTCTCCAATCACTTCTTTTGCATAACCATCAACATCAGCAACAATCGGTTTTTTCACACTCATATAATCAATTACTTTTCCTGGAAGAACTTTTTTGAAGACATCTTCCTCCACTAAACTCACATACGCTATATCTGCAGAGGCAACTTCAGCAAGTGTATCTTCCCGATTTTTCGGCTTAAGGAATTGAATATTAGCAAGTTTTTTCATTTTCATCATGTCGTAGGCAATATTTTTTTTATAACCATATCCAATAATTTTAAATGTAATATTTTTGTAGTCTTGTAAATACTCTGCCACTGAAATTAATTTTGTAATATCTTGCGCTAATCCAATATTTCCTGTATAAATAACTGTTAATTTGTCACCAGTATTTTCTGCTGGAATTACAGATAATTCTTCTTCTGTTAGTGAATTAGGCATAAAAGAAATGCGCTTAGGATCAATGCCTTTAGAAGTAATATAGGAGAAAAATCCTCTACTGTTAATAAGAATTTGATCAGCTGTATGATACATCTTGTATTCAAATTTATAAGCAATTTTTAATATCCACCTTTTATTAAAAAAACCTACCCCTATTAAAGATTCCGGCCATAAATCTCGCACATCTAAAATCAACTTTGCTTTCATTTTTTTCTTAGCAAACATACCTGCCGCAGCAACAAAAATGGATGGCGTAGAAACAAATACATAGTCATATTTGGCTTTATCTTTACCTATTGCCAGAATGAATCTAAGGACAACCTCTATGTACAGCATTAGCCTTCGAAAAAGATTTCTCGTATATTTCCTCGTCCTAGGGTGAATACGCACTGTATCCTGCTCTATCGTTTCATCACACCAATAACTTTCATCCTTATATAAGTTACGATTTGGATAACTAGGATCTGAAGTTAATACCGTTACCTCATACCCTTTTTTCTTCAATTCTAAGTATATATTTTTCATCCTATTCGCAGCACTACCGATTTCTGGATAAAAGTTTTGTGTAATCATTAAAATTTTTTTCATATTGAAATAATCTCCACCCACTTATAATGTTAGCATCCACCATAGTAATATTATTAACGTGAAAAAATTAATATTACTAAAAAAAGTATTAAAAAAGTAAGATTTACACATATACAAGGATACTATGAATGATTAGTAAGTGAAATACTTTTTTACAAACTTATACAAGATTTTACATTTGCATGCTTATAAAATTTAAAAAAATCCCCCTATACAAATATAAAAAACACCTATGTAAAACCGAAATATATATTTCAGTTTTACATAGGTGTTTTTTCATTTTATCTTAATACACGACGTGGTAATTTATGAACGCTCTCTAACATAATTCCTGTGCCAACAGCAATGTAATATTAAAAACATGAACCAAACTTTCTTATTCATACGTTTCATCTCATTAATAATCTTATACTACATAATATTAGTATAAAAGCATAAAAAAAATAAATCCAACTACCGTAGGGGTAATTGGATTTGAAAAGTTATTTCTTCGGTAACTCAAGGTTTTCTCTTAATTTATTAGAGACATCTTTGCGTGTTTGCTCTGTTACAAAGTAGTACCAAATACCATCTTCAGCCTTGTGACCATCACCAGGAATTTGGATTTCTTCAGTATTTTGCAGGCAGTCTTTGTAATTTTTTTGAATATCAAACATTTGATCCTGCGTTAAACTTGTCTTCACATTTTTTTGAATCGCTGTTAACACATCACCATAATTTGCTAGAGATGATACATTTGCACCTTTTTTAATTACAGCTTGGATAACTTGACGTTGACGCATTTGACGACCGAAATCGCCACGAGGATCTTCTTTACGCATACGTGTATACGCTAAAGCTTCATCACCTGTTAAATGAATATTCCCTTTCGCAAAATGATGACCATCTTGTGTAAACTCTAAATCATTATTTACATCTACACCACCAACAGCATCTACAATATCCTTAAATCCTTCCATATTTACTTCAATATAATGATCAACAGGAACATCAAGGAAATTTTCAACTGTTTTCACAGTCATATCCACTCCACCAAATGCATACGCATGGTTAATCTTATCTTTCTTGCCTTTACCAATGATTTCTGTATAAGTATCACGTGGAATACTTACAACTTTCATCGACTTTGTCTTTGGATTTAAAGTAAATAACATTAAAGAATCAGAACGGCCAATCTCATCTTTTCGTTGGTCACTGCCAATTAATAAGATAGAAATAGGTTTTTGCTCTGCTACATCTACTTTTTGTTCACGCTTCTCTGACTTATCACGATCTAACGGTTTGTGCACAGCATCTAATGTACTTGATACATCGGAATAAATATGATATGCATAAGCTCCTCCTGCAACCACAAGAACACCTATGATACCAAGAATCCAAAATAAAATTTTCTTTTTCATCTCTCTAACCTTCTCTCTATTTATACACTAATTCTTTACGCTTATACCCGCTCGGAAACTGTTTATGCCACAGCCAAGCAGAATAAATCACCTCGTCAATAGAGCATAACGCCTTCCATCCTAATTCTCGATAAATTTTAGTTACTGATGATACTACTATAGGTAAACGAGTTGAACTAAAACTATTATACGATATATTCATCTTTTTACTAGTTATAATTTCTCATTTTTCCATTAACTCCATGGCAGAAAAACCAATTTCATTTTTAAAATAAAAACATCGTTCTTTATAAAGAATAACAAATGAAAATTATACATAAAATACATTTATTTTACAACGTTTTTATTCTATCTATATCTTCTCCATGTTGTTAAGAATATGAATTGAACCATTCTTTGTAATGGCCTTCCATCTACAAATTATTTACATACCAAATACATGCTCATTAAAATTTTACCATAAAAAAGAACACCCTGCCGAGTGCCCTTTTTAAAATTATTCCTTCTTATCTCCAAGCGCAAATGTAATTTCCGCTTCACAAGCAACCTCGCCATTTACTGTTGCGACTGCTTTTCCTTTTCCAATCGGACCGCGTACGCGCGTCATTTCTACTTCTAAACGAAGCTGATCGCCAGGACGTACTTGTCTTTTGAAACGGCAGTTGTCAATGCCCGCGAAGAAAGCAAGACGACCGCGGTTTTCTTCTTTCTTTAAAACAGCAATTGCTCCGACTTGTGCAAGTGCCTCAACGATTAATACTCCAGGCATTACCGCGTAGTCAGGGAAATGGCCGTTAAAGTACTCTTCGTTTGCCGATACGTTTTTAATACCAACCGCACGCTTTCCTTCTTCTACTTCCAGAACTTGATCAACAAGTAGAAATGGATAACGATGCGGGATAATTTCTTTAATTTGCTCTATGTTCAACATTATGTATCGCTCCTTTTTAGAAATTAGTCTTAGTACTTGGTTATATATTATTATCCCACTTTAATCATTATTTGTCATTATGAAAAAAACGAAGCAGTCTTTCCTGCTTCGTGTCGGTTTTAAAAAAATGCATACACTCTTTCTTTCCTATAAACTTTGGTATAACAGAAATAACTGCAGTTGACACGGAGGTAGAAAAGAGTGCATGCCCAAGTTAGGGGAAGGTAATATGCCTGAAGGCATATTACCTCATGTGTCGTATTCGGCTTCATTATAGTATAACCACTTCTAATATGAAAAATGGCAAATTTGCTAAAATATATCAGTAAAGGTTTATTTTTCTCCATTTTCCTTTATATTTCTACATTTTTTGCAAAACTATATATTTATAGAAATAAATATAAAAAACGTTAGGCAATATGCCTAACGTTTGGCCTTACTTATAGTAAAGCGCGGCGTGGTAATTTGTCGATGTTCTCAAGCATAATACCTGTTCCAACTGCTACACAGTGCATTGGATTTTCCGCGATCAATACAGGTACTTTTAATTCTTCTGCAAGAAGCATATCAATGCCGTGCAGTAATGCTCCGCCGCCCGTTAAAATAACGCCGCGGTCGATAATATCAGCAGATAATTCAGGCGGTGTACGTTCTAATACACCTTTTGCAGCTTGTACAATAACAGCTGCGTTTTCTTTCAATGCCCCTGTGATTTCTTCAGAGTTTACTGTAATTGTGCGAGGCAGACCTGTTACCATGTCACGGCCGCGAATGTCAAGTTCTTCACTGCGTGCACCTGGGAACACTGTACCTACTTTAATTTTAATATCTTCTGCTGTACGCTCCCCAATTAACAGCTTATACTTACGTTTAATATAGCTTAAGATCTCCATATCAAACTTATCGCCCGCCATTTTAATGGAAGAGGAGGTAACGATATCGCCCATAGAAAGTACCGCAATATCCGTTGTACCTCCGCCAATATCTACAACCATATTTCCGCTTGGCTGGAAGATTTCCATACCAGCACCAACAGCAGCTACTTTTGGTTCTTCTTCTAAGTATACTTTTTTACCGCCAGATCTTTCAGCAGCTTCACGAATAGCTTTTTGTTCTACAGATGTGATGTTTGTTGGACAGCAAATTAAAATGCGAGGTTTTGATAAGAAGCCTTTTACGTCTAGTTTGTTGATGAAATGTTTTAACATCGCTTCTGTAATTTCGAAATCAGCAATTACACCATCTTTTAGCGGACGAATCGCTACAATGTTTCCAGGTGTACGCCCTACCATGCGTCTTGCTTCTTCACCTACCGCTAATACTTTTCCTGTATTACGGTCAATTGCCACAACAGACGGTTCATTTAATACAATCCCTTTACCTTTTACATGAATCAATACGTTGGCCGTGCCAAGGTCAATTCCGATATCTCTCGCAAACATTCCTGTGTTTTCCTCCTCAATATATAAATCAGGCTAAACCCGAATACTTTACACCTAATTTCTAATTTTAGCATATTCTTTGTAGAAACGTAATATTGAAGAAATGAATTCTACCGAATTTTTTCACCTTTTATTAGGAATGTTTGCCGATTGTCAGATTATTGACGCACGATTTTTTCTGTGTCCTCTTTTTGATACTTTTGCTTCGTTGCTTCGCCGCCGCGGAGGTGACGAATTGACTTATGATAATCAAGAATTTCCTTCACTTCATTTGCGAGCTCTGGATTAATTTCTGGTAAGCGTTCTGTTAAATCTTTATGCACAGTACTTTTTGATACACCAAATTCTTTAGCAATCACACGAACCGTTTTTCTTGTCTCCACGATATACTTTCCTATCTTGATTGTTCTCTCTTTGATGTAATCGTGCACACCACTCGCCTCCCTAAATTGGATGTGAGAAGGGTGAAATGAGACTCGCTGCATATGACTAAGCTGTACGTTCGAATGCTGTTTGTAAGCGTTATACTTCCTGGGATTTATAATAAAATGATTCACGATTTCTCACCTCAAACACTCTCTTTGCTTTGGTTTATACCATTCTATTGCCCGCATTGTATTTATATGCTACAAGTTCTGTATTTTTGCGGACTAAAGTGACAAAAAGTATTTTTTTCAGCAAGATAAATCGGAAATAAATCCCATTTAATTAAAATAAAAAAGGCTCTCCACTTTGTTTGGAGGCAGCCTTTTCCCTCGACTTACTATTACCCATAAAAAAATACAAGTTGGTGAATAAAATTATATAATTTTATTCACCAACTTGTATTTTTTGTGTGTCTCTTCAATTCTTGTGAACACTTTTAGCCTTTATAAACACCTTTACCTTATATTCACCTGGCTTTTTCCATAAATTCTTTAAAGGTTAAAGTATGATATTTATTACCGGCTACATATTTCATTTGCTTTTTAAATTGTACATTTAAGTCTTTGGTTAGTGATTAAAATTTTACACTTCCAGTCCCAACCCTTACAATTTCCCCATCTTTTCTTACAAAAACCCTCACTCTATACATACCAGGTTCTTTAACTTTAATTTGCACACTTCCCGCAATTGCATATCCTAAATTATACTTTACCTCAAAATAAAAGCAGAGATTATTTCTCTACTTTTATTTTATCTGTATTTAGAGCAACTCTTTCACCATTTCCATCTTTTACATATGCTCTAGCATAATATGTACCTGGTTCTTTTGCTGCATAAGTAAAAGAGCTGTTTGAGTCATACTTTGTTTTTTCTATCACTTGGTCATCTTTATAAACATAGTAAGCATAGTTTAAATTATCTCCTGTTGCTTTTGTTGTAACTTTTAACGTGCTCTTATCACTTTTTTCAATTTTAGCTTCTTTAATTTTTACGTCTTCTGCTTTTTGCTCCTGCTTCGCCTTATTTTGCTTCGATCCCTTATCTGCTTCCTTAGCAGTTTCCTTTCCACAACCAGAAACCATTACTAACATAGCAGCTAATAGTACAATTAACTTTTTCACTTTTAAATATCCCCCTTAATTCTATTTATCAATGTCCTATTCCAAAGTATACCAGAAAAATATACACGTATGTCGTTCCCCACACGTGTTTTACTTATTTATAACACTACAGTTTTATACAAACTCTATCCTAACTTAACTCCACATCTAGGGTTACTAACTATTTTTAGTTAATAATTTGAGTTGTTTAATAAACTCCTTATAGTACTCATCTTGATAATGGAATGGAGAAAGCCCCCAGACATGCGTTTCTGATGCAATTAACTCGTCTAATTGAATAGTTTTAATCCCTTTCAAATTCTCTTCAATAAAACTATAATATTGCATAAGTTTCTCATTATTTTGAGCAATTACTTCACCATTAAATACCTTTACCTCACTGTCCTTAAACGCCTTTACCTCGCCATCCTTATCAATATAACTTTCTTTCCAATAAGCTTTATGCAAAATAATTTGATCTAGATTAAAATGATTACTGATTTCTTCACTAAATAATAGGGCACTTTCCTTCCATTTATTCATTTTCTCTACGCTATTCAGAGCGTCTCCTTTTATATTACTCTTTGCATTTACAAATTCATTAGATCTTGTAAAATAACTATCTCCATTTTTCAAAACAGGAAAGCGTTCATCAATAAAATCAATTAAAAAACAATTAGCAGTTTGGTTCTTTACATACTTTCGAAAACCTTTAGTTAAATCGTTATAAACGATGTTTTTTTGGAATGCAGATCCAAGATTAATATCTTCTAAAGTTACATTAATTGGTTTTGAATATATACTTACTAAAGAAGATCTAGCATAATATTTATTTACTTTAAAAATATTTTCTTCATCATATCTAAAAACATCCCTGGTAACACAACTTCCTAAAATATCAATTGTTTTCAAGCTACTCACCCTTAATTATATTTATCAATATTCTATTCAAAAGTATACTAGAAAAATACACAGTTGATTAAAATATCCTATTAATTTGACTTTATTCCTTCAAAGCCATCAAAAATTCACCTTTCAAATATAGCGCTATTACTTTCTAAAATAACTTTGGTATTTTGATATATCATTACTGATTACTTTAGCAGGTACTCCTGCAACTACACAATTACTAGGTACATCTTTTGTTACGACAGAATTAGCGCCAATTACAACATTATCCCCAATCTTTCCACCTATACACTTTGCACCAGGGCCAATAAAAACATCATTTCCAATAATAGGTTGTTCTCCATTTGATTCAATTGTCACGTTTTGACCGATTACACAATTCTCACCTATTTTTGCTTGACCATGGATAACAACTCCTATACCTCCATAGCCTAATCTTGTTCCTTTGCCAATCTCAGCAGTGTACGGAATCACGGAGCTATATGTAAAATGAATGTATTTCTTTATAAACTTTGCACCCTCTTGCAAATCATTTCTATAACAGAATTTTGATATCTCGTATAATTCCATACTATTCATACTACTCATTCTTTTCATTACATAGTTATTAGAACTAACATTAAAATCAAAAATCTCGTATTCCGTAATTCCTAGAGTTTGTAACATCAATTTTGTACCTTCAGTAGGCTCGTCTAATACGATTAATTTAAAGTTACCTAATCCTTTTAGTTGATGTATACCTAAAATCTCCGCTCCGAAAAATGTTTTATTCCATTTTTTCTCATCTATATCTACAAAATAGGTATGTACATTTTTTTTATCAAGTATGCTCTTAATAGCAGCACTCTTTTTTGAAACGCCCAATATTACAATGGTATCTTCTTCTATTTTTGCAGCTACTTTACTATTAAAACCTTGAAATTTCATTCTATCTGTTGTAAATGCTACAGTTTCTTTCGTTTCATCCCTTACAAACACTCGAACTCGGTATACTCCTGGTTTTTGTAAATTATATGAGATTGTGTTTTCCGTTAAATAACCTGTCTTCTCTACAATTTCATTTTCATAATAAAGATAATATGCGTATTTCAATTTTCCCCCTACAGCATCACACTTTACCTTTAATTGATAAAAGTTTTCTAGCTTCATCTCAACATTTTGAATCTTTGTGGTCAACTTGTCCCATCTCCTTAAAAATTATTTATGCGATTTTTTATTAGTACATAACGACATTGATTACCATTATTATCCTTTAAATAACTCATCAATTTGTATACAAATCTTTTGTAAAGAATAATTATCTGTGACAAATTGTTTTAAATTATGAACAACATTAGTCTTGCGATTATTATTCTTCTTAATAAATTGAACTGCTTCTTCTATCGTCTCATGTATATATTTTTGTGGAAATATAGTATTTACCCCTTCTCTTCTTAAAACAACGGGATGCGCGCCAGATGCCATTCCTTCAATCGGCGCCATGTGAAAGCTTTCGTAATCACTTACAGATAATACATATCCGATATTTTCAAGCCATTCTGCAACATCTCCCCATCCCTCAAAGATGATATGTTCTTTAAATGGGGAATTCTCTATTCTCTCGAATACTTGATCATAAAACTCTCGTTCAATTGGATCATTCCAAACCCATCCAAATTCATTAGGGTGCTTGCCTTTAATATATAAGCGATATCTATTGTCTTTCAAAGATAACTTTTCAAAAATTTCAAACGCTCTATCCAAACGTTTTAACTTCGGCACAATTCCAATAATACCTAAATGAAATGTAGAGTTTTCTTTCTTAGATTTATTAAATTTATCAACATCTACAGCATTATAAATAACTTTCATTTTCTCGCGTGGTACTTTCGCAACACGATGGAATTCTTCATAAATATAAGGAGAAATCGCCAACAGTTTGTCAATTTTACTATAATCAAACATTGATGGATATTTTGTATTCATCTCAAATCGATGTAAACGAACAAATAATTTTTGAGACTCTTTTTTATGCTGTTGATACCAAACAACATTTCCTAATCCCCACTCACAAAATAATATATCTGCCCATTCTACGATTTCGAGACTCTTCTCTACATCATGCTTTTCATGCCCTTCCCATTGATCGATTTTAATATCATAATTTAAATATTTTTCCAAAAAATCAATAATATGAGAAATAAACTTTAAATCATTACCAATAAATGCGATTTTTTTCATATAATTTCACCTAAATATTTTTTTTCAAGATTAGTTGTTGAGTATTCTTTTTTTGTTGATAATTAGGGATTAAATTAAAGTTATCAATATTAAAGAATCTAGTACCGTACTTAAATACATGTTCCATTAGTTTATTAGATTGAACTTCAAGAGAGTCTATAAACTCTAATGGTCTCGTTAATTTACTTGCTTCCTTATGCATTAAGGATTGATCTATTACTCCACCTGTAACATAGGTATATTCTTCGCCTTGATTTTTCACAATAATAGTTTTTTCTGTATACATTGTTGCTAACATCATATCAGTCAAATAATGTTCACCATAGTAATGATCTAAATTAAATGGAGCATAATATTCAGTGTCGATAATATCATTAATGCTCTTATAATGATGAATATAATCAATTAAATATGTTTGGATAAATTCATTATTATTGTTATTAAAAATATCTAAATATCCTTCGAAAATATCCAG
This sequence comes from Bacillus pseudomycoides, assembly GCF_002582035.1. Classification (GTDB taxonomy): domain Bacteria; phylum Bacillota; class Bacilli; order Bacillales; family Bacillaceae_G; genus Bacillus_A; species Bacillus_A pseudomycoides_B. Next base: position 2,021 of record NZ_NUQE01000089.1, on the reverse strand, counting down.
CAAAATAATAAGCTTTTTATTTTCAAATGCCTGTCTATTAAATTGCTCTATAAGCTTTTGATAATCATGTTGATTTTTCACAACACCAATCACCGTTACTGTTCGCACAGTATTTTGATACTTAAATCCTATACAATTTAACATGTCCACTACTCTATTTTCATATGTATGATTAGATAAGACCTCTCTTAATCCTTTCAAACGAATTTCTTTATAAAATTGAGCGTCCTCAAATAGTAATTGTGTCCCTTTCTTTAATCCCTCATAATCAGACGAATTTACTACTAAATCTCCTAATAAATTTTTAATTCCTAAAGATTCTGAGCTTACGACTGGTGTATTAGAAGCTAATAGCTCAAATACACGTCTTGAAAACATAGTAGGAGAATCTACAATACTATTCACATTCAGTGACACTTTGTACCCTTTGTAAGCTATATCGATTTCATCACCCTTTAAAGTTCCAACTATGTATTTTTTAAATTCTTCCGGGAATTGGTTTGGTGATGCAGGATTTTCATAATTCCGATCATATATATCTAATCCGTATTGTCCTGAAATGTTAATCATATTATCCATAACACGTTTTCTCTCCAGAAACTTATCCCCATAATAAGCTCCCGCAAAAACAACCTTCTCTTTACGCTCAAAACTTTCTATTGGATTATGATACTTTGGCTGTGCTGCAAATGGAAAGGCAAAAGCGTCTTTACATCCAGCTGATTTATATTTCTCAACTGAATTGGAATCTGTAGTAAACACAAAGTCAAAGTGCTTTGCAGTATTTATAAAAGCGTTAAAATGAAAAGGATCTTCCTTATTCCAAAAAACACTTGGGATTCCCCTCTCTTTACACCATTCCAAAACCTGTAATAAAATCCGATTATCTCTAGGACCCCCTGTGCCAACTTTATTTTCCCATGAACCGTTATTCCCTAACCAAGCAGATTCACAAAAAAACAAATCTGGGTTCGCATCAAATAACTCATTCTCCCAATTATTCGATGTAATTTTTATTAAATTAAATTCCGGTTCAAATGATCTAGTTGTAAATTCGTCTGCTATAAAAATAACATTCAAATCTTTTATTTTCTTTACATCTTTTTTTCTTTGTAATAGATAATTTTTTCTTTCTTTCTCCCGAGCTACAAAAAGTAGATTGTGTAAATAGACTTTTCCTGGCCGTCTTAAACGAATTGCAACCTCTACTCGATTAGTACTGGCTAGTTTTGGCACAGTAAAATATGTATTTTTACCTATATTAACCTTCGCATGTTCTATTTTTGTTCCGTCCTGCTTTAAAAATATAACATGTACTTCTACACCACATTGTCCCGAGACAACTCCTCTACAAAGCAATTCTACTTGTTTATCCTGATTTGTATAAAAATATTTAAACAAATTAGAGTTTCCTACATTATCTTCATAATATATATATTTATGCTTATCTAGAGGCAAAGAACAGTCTATACTAATTCCACATTCTTGATCGTGAATTTGCATCTGACTATCCCGTTTAAAACTCTTACCTGTCAAATTCAGTTGATGTGTTTCTATCACACTATCTAATGCTTGATCATCATTATGAAGAAACTTTAATCGCTGTTTACAATAATTCTTTTCTTTTGAGATATCTTTTAAGCGTTCTAATAATAATTTCTCCATCTATTTTCCCCTCGACCAAATTTACTTTAACAAACATTTTTTGAAATTTCTGCCACAAGTCATGGACTCAAAATATATGTATTAATTATTTTTCACCTTATTTAAGAAAGACCAGTACCTTAAAGTGAATTTGCCCAACTTAGAATTTTTTAAAGATAAATACTTCTTGGATACTTTCTCATACTTATCTTTATACTCTTTTAATTGACTTAATACATCTGCTTTTTCTTTCTTTAATTTTTCAGCTTCTTTTTCGGATTTATTTTTATACTCTTCTAATCGACTTAATACATCTGCTTTTTCTTTCTTTAATTTTTCAGCTTCTTTTTCGGATTCATTTTTATACTCTTCTAATC
>NZ_NUQE01000088.1 GCF_002582035.1 Bacillus pseudomycoides | reverse complement strand
AGCCTTTCTTTTATTAGAGGTAATTGATTAGATATCATACATCCTTGGAGGAGCATGGGAGAAGATCCTTTTTCATAAGCTTCATTTACCAAACGCATAGAATATTTTTTAAATTTATTTAGTAAATCTCGATCCTTTTCATTAAGAACTTCCTTTAAATCTTCAAAATAGAAATCAATACCTTCTTTTATCAGCTTTAGCAAGAACTCCTCTTTGTTAGGAAAATGAGTATAGAAAGCACCTTTAGAGTAACCAGCGTGTTTGACAATTTGATCAACACTTGTACTAGAATAGCCTTGCTTAGAAAACAATTCAATTCCTGATTGCATTAATTTGTTGATGGTGTTTTCTGATTGTTTTTGATGATAAATTCCCATAGCAACCTCCTTTTTGAAGAGACGGAATATTTAATTAATAGTAACGCATTCTTCATCATATAATAAATTGATTAATACCGACTAGTTAGTACTTAAAAAATAATCCTTATAAAGGAGTTGGTTTAATGACGTTATCTAAAAGAATTATAAAAAAATGGTTGTTACCGTTTATTTTATGTTTTTCAATGGTTTTTGCATTTTTTCCTCAAAATTCAGCATTTGCTTATAATGGCACTCGTAACTGTGGTGGAGGTTTTTGTTATTTCCATTCAGGAAATATATCAAATGAAATTGTATTAACTTTCACTTATGAAAAACCTAATTCAGGAGATAAGAATGAAGCTAGGTATATAAACGGCTACGTCAATCACTCACCTGATCGTAATGCTTATATAAGATATGACATAATTCCAGTAGGCCAAACTAGGCCTGTTGTCACACATACTTGGAAACAAGGACTATTGGATAGAGATTTTTATTGGTTTTTAACAAAAGACAATTTAGTTCACGGTAAAAAATATAATTTAAGAGTAACTACAAGTAATGCTAATGATTTTGAATGGGCAATACAATATGGAAGTTGGTAATTATTAATCTAATAGAATTATTTCAAAATTGAATTTAAGTAGGCTACTAGGCATACATCCAATCTAAGCTTTGACCCTGAGCATAAAATTAGTTATAAGTCTAATTTCAATAAGGAGTGAACCTCGAATCATGGTATATATACGACAAATGCCACTCTATGCCCAGAGTCCTTGGGGTCTTCAAAATTGTTTATTTCGGTTCACGTATCTGTGGCTTAGAAACGGAGACAATTTCTGGTTTTTTTTGACGACTGTTGGGCACGAAAGAGTTTATGGCTATAGGTTTTTCGGCGGGAGATGGAATCATTATTCGGTTGCTATAAACGATATTGTTTCCTTCCATTGTTCTCCTCCGACTCCAACTCTATATTAAAACACTACGCCTGACCTTCGTAATCTGAACTAACTCATTAGATTTCCATCCCGAACATAAAGTGTAGAACTTCCGAGAACGATAATTATGTATATGAGCTGTCCAAATGGATGGCTTATCTTATTTTTTGCTTAGCGTGGTTTTTTTCCAAAATGCTGGCGGTACCCCATGCCCATCAAGCTAACGATGGAAGTTAATTTTTTAAGGTGTGACTGCATTTTATAATGAAAAAGTGTGGCTTTTTGACTTTTGGTGTACGGAGCATTATTATAATTTTCCACCAATAAAAGTTTATGTCAGAGCTACCAAGGAGAGATCATACGATGTCCGAGAAGATGCATGCTGACGAATTGGAAATTGAAGAGCAACTTGTGCGTCGTTTGCTTGTCGATCAGTTCCCCCGCTGGGCAGAGTTGCCCCTTCGTAAGGTAGAGCCAGTTGGAACGGTAAATGCCGTTTTCCGACTTGGCGACGAATATTCCATTCGGCTAGCGAGAAGGGAAGGACCGACGACATCAGGAGGACGCGAGTTCTTATGGCTACCAAAACTCGCGCCATTAGTTCCGCTTGAAATCCCTGTACCTATCGCTCAGGGGCGCCCCAATAACGAATACCCATGGTTTTGGGAGATACATTCGTGGCTAAGGGGTGAAACAGTGCCGATAGAGGCGATTGACGAGATTCAGGCAGCACGCGATCTCGCAGGGTTTGTCCTAGCACTGCAACAAGTCAATCCAACGGGAGGGCCGTTAGGACGCGGCATTCCTTTGGCCCAACGGGACAAGGACTTCCGATATTGGCTAGCACGATTTAATGGCGATCCCACGGTGTCTGCTGTATGGGAGTCGGCTCTTTCTGCGCCTCCATGGAACGGTCCTCCTGTTTGGCATCACGGCGATCTAGATGTACGTAACTGGCTCGTACGTGATAAGCGTATCAGCGGTGTGATTGATTGGGAGACAATGGGCATAGGTGACCCTGCGTGTGATGTAATGGTCGCGTGGAAGTTGCACTCGCCAGAGGCGCGCGATGTGTTCCTTGATGCTATCCGTACGGACGATGCTACATTAGCAAGGGCCCGCGGATGGGTCGTATCACAGGCAGTTGCAATCCTTACCTACTACACGCCGCGAAACAATCCAATTTTGTACAATGAGGCGAAATCCTGGCTAGACCTAGTGCTAGTTCAAAAGTAATTCAGTGATTTTAAGAGTGAAACATATCTCAGTTATTCATATTCAACGGGCTTATTCAGAAAGCGAGAGAACCATAAAAAACGTTATCCTTTCAAGTATTTTACTGAAAGAATAACGTTTTTTTCATTTTTGGGGAAATTCGTCTCCTTAACTTGATGGGCATGTGGCGATACCCCTTTTATAAAAAAGTTTGATCAAAACTCATTTAGGGGTACCGTCAGAAAAATGCAGATTTACAACGGTAAGCCCATCAAGGTAATCTCGCCAACAAAACATTGTTAACATTAAATTTTATACATTGTTCATAAACATAATAAAAATAAGACTTAGATTAATTAGAATGTAATTGTATGAGAGGGGCGCATTTTATGAAATATTGTACTAAATGCGGAAATGAAAATAATGATAGTAATAAGTTTTGTGGACATTGTGGGGAGGCTTTTAGTCATAAAATAGTTAAGGAAAATGTTATGGGTAATTCAAATAATGGTATCGAAATTTTCTCTTTAGTTGGTTTTATTACTGGATTAATATGTTGGGTTATTAGCAAGTGGGGGATTATTGGAATTATAGCTATTGTATTTTCAATATTGGGTTTAAATAAAAAAGTGATAGGTGCTAGTAAAGTATTTGCTATTATCGGAATGCTTTCTGGGATAATCAATGTTTTATTAAATTTTATAATAATTTGTTTTATCAAGTAGGGTTACCGTCAGGAAAAGTCATTTAGAATTCTTTGATTAAAGAGATAAAGCATCCCATCTTTTTTATAAACGTCTCGTCTTTCTTATAAACATCGCGACTTTATTTCAAATCTACATTTGAAGGAGTCTTTTTCTATGTACGCCAATGCTCCAAAATTATCAAAAGAGTTACTGCTCGAAAGCGTACCCACATTGTATAAAGAGATGCATTGGCATTATAATTATATTTCATATTGTATTGTATCGTCTAATAGTTTTCTAGACAGCTGATTATTTTATTCGATTTATAATCCTTTGTTTAGTTGATTATTCTTATTTTTAAGTTCCTTGATGCTTCACATCTGCGAATACGCCTCCCGCTATGGGCTACGTCCTCCGCCAAAACCAATTAACCCCTTATATAATTTCTCGGTTTTAAACTCTTTCGCGTATAGTATGTAGTCCTTTATTTTTAACTAATTTATTCTGAAAGGCTGTTTTCGCATAGATTGTTGCTTTCTTGACCATACTATTTAGAGGTTGATTTAATGCGGTCTAAGGAGGCGTTCAAGTATGTGGAAAGATGTGTATGAAGAGTTCAGTGAATTAACAAAATCAGAGAAGATGGCATTGTTTAATGCAATGAAGAAAGATTTGTTCCCAGATGAACCAGACAAAATAACAAAACTACTAAAAAGTATTCGAGAAGCCCGCTTTGCATCTGGTATGGGTTGTGTTCATTGCGGAAGCACATCTGTAAAACGAAACGGAAAATATCGTTCAAGACAACGTTATCTATGTAATGATTGCGGGAAATCGTTTAATGATATGACCAATACGCCATTTTCAGGCTCACGCTATCCTGAAAAATGGGTGAAATATATTGAACTTATGGTAGAGGGATATACCTTACCTAAAATTGCTGAACGTCTGAAAATTCATATATCCACAGCATTTTATTGGAGACATAAAACCTTGAATGCATTAGGAAGTCTTGGTTTCAATCAATTACAAGGCATCGTTGAAAGTGACGAAACTTTCTTTCGTGAGTCTATGAAAGGTCGTGAAATCACTCATAGAAAACCTAAGAAACGTGGCGAAAAAGACGAGAAGAGAGGGATTTCTAATCAAAAAATTGCTGTTGTAGTTGCACAAGATAGAAGCGGAAATGTGATTGCTCGCAAAGCGGGAACAGGTCGTGTAAGAGCCGAAGAAATAGATACTGTAATAGGTGAGTATATTCACCCTTTTTCTTTGCTATGTACAGATACAGCAACCAACTATAAAAAATTTGCCAAAATTAAGGGATTACAGCACGAAACAGTTAATGAACGACTAAAACAACGTGTAAAGAAAGGTATTTACCACATACAACACGTCAACAATTTTCATAATCGCTTAAAAAAGTGGATGGAACGATTCCAAGGAGTTGCAACAAAGTATTTAGATAACTACCTCTATTGGTTTCGCTGGCTTGAAAATGGAAAACAAATAGCATTTGATGAACGTGTCAAACAAATGCTTATTTCCGCCTGCCGAAAATCAAATCAATTTACAGTAGAAATGTTAAAAGCTACTTAAAAGACCAATTTTCAGGTATATATTTGTTACTTCCAGGGAGTTTCTTAATCTTGTTCCAAGCTTCAATCGCTTCTGCACGACTCTTCCCCTTATTTTTTGAGTCAGAGAAAAAGTCACGAATGAATTGATTATATTCAAACTGAGGAGCAATTTTCTTCTGGTATGATGGGTCTTTCTTACGTTTTTCTTCTTCATTCCAAGCATTTACAACATCACTATACGTTTTTCCAATATTATTTTTAAAGTAGTTTTGGATATAGGTAGAAAAATGAAACTTTGGAATTACTGTCTTGAAAAAGGCTCTCACATCTTGACTACAACGATGATTTGCCGTAATGACTGTATCAAGACTTAGTTCACTGTTAGTTCGAGGTTTATTATTAGCCTTTGAATTTCTTTGTGGTTTTTTTATCTCTCCTGTCCGAAGAAATGTTTCAATTCTATCAGAAATCTCTATCTTAGAGCCCGACGCACTTATTCCATTTTCTCTACAAAATGATTGCAATTCTTCTTTTAACCAATAAAAATCTTTAAAATCCTGAATACTAATTTCTTTTGTAAGAATAGGTCTCATTCACAACACCTCCATATATAGATATTTACATTATAGAACGTTTGTTCTTGATAATCAAATTTTATTATATTAAAGAGCAACAAACTTTACGAAAACAGCCTTCTGAAAAGACTACGGAAATTATCAAACACCTTTATTAAAAGCGGGGCAAGAATTGGCTTCCAATCCAAATTCAAGTCCTGAATCGGTGAAACAGCTATATGATTTATCTATTATTCCGATGGGTTCTTATCGCTCCATCTTTCAAGAAGGAGTAGACAAAGGAGAATTCAAAAATGGGAATATAGATGAATGGACCGTATTGTTAGGAACATGGCTGGGTGGTTTATGCGAACTCACTAATACACAAGAATTCAGTTTCCTAGAGTCTATTTTTAAACAGGCAGTTACTATCTTCTTAGGAGGTATTAGTAAAGAAAATTAGGGGGAATTAAAGTGAAAATAGGTTTAATCGGAGACAGTTTAACTGAAGGGCGACCAGGAGTTTCTTTCGTCAAAATTCTACAAGAACAGTTTGTAGCTGATAAATTCGTTAATCTTGGTAAACCAGGGGAATCAATAAAAAGTTTACATTCACGACTAACTAAATCAAAGTTAGAGACCGATTACGAGCTTACTTTTCTTTGGATTGGAGTTAATGATGTTTATGCTAAATTACTAAGTGTTCAAGCACAACCCATCGCAAAAGATCATGAGGAATTTAAAGATTATTACCAAAAAGTTTTAGAAATAGTTCTTGCCTCTTCAAAACAAGTGGTCACAGTGTCACCAGCATTAGTTGGAGAAAATACTACGAGTGTGTCGAATAAAGAAATAAAGCATTTGTCTACCATTATTCAATCGATTTCTAGTCAGTATCCAAATGTAAGATTTCTGAATATGCAATCCGTGTTTGAAGAACATCTTGCTAAAGTTAAAAGTTCAGATTATATCAGCACCAAAGTTATGAGAGTTATGTTAGATGTCCTCTTCTATAAGAATCCAAATCGAATCGATCAGTTATCCCAAAAACGAGGACTTCATTTCACAATGGATGGCGTGCACTTTAATAGCACAGGTGCTAGAATTGTTGCAGCCGAATATGCGTCGACTATAAGTAGCAATTAATTTTGTATAAGGTAGGGTGCATGAAGGAGGAGTTACAATGGGGGAAGGTAGGAAAGTTTCTATAGTAACTGGTGGTGCATCGGGGATAGGACGGGCGCTTTGTAGTGAATTGGTATCTCAAAATGTATTTGTAATTATTGCAGATATTAATAATTTAGAAGGACAAATTGTAGAGACTGAGCTTAACGAAAACGGAATCAATTCTAGGTACGTGTACTTAGATGTTACGCATTTGGAAAGTGTGGGGCGAACAATTACGGATATATATAAAGAGTTTGGTAGATTGGACTATCTCTTTAACAATGCAGGTATAGCTATGTACGGTGAATTATATGATATGTCGATTGAAGATTGGAAAGAAATTATGGACATTAATTTATGGAACTCAAGTTGGATATAATCTTATGAAAAATCAAGGTTTTGGTCATATTATTAACACAGCATCGGCCGCAGGACTCGGCCCTTCTCCGGTATCTTCAGCCTATTCTACAACGAAACATGCTGTTGTAGGTTTAACCACATCTTTGCATTATGAAGCAGAAGAGTATGGCATTAAAGTAAGCACATTATGTCCTACATTCGTTGATACTCCTATTTTTAATACTGCAAAAGCAGTAAATATTGATAAATCACTGATTACAAAAAAGTTGAAAAAGCAAAAAATGATGTCCCCGCAGCAACTCGCAAAAATTACCCTAGATGGAATTCATAAAAATAAACCAATTATTTGTCCAATGCCAATGCGAAGAACAATGGATATTATTTTTACATTATTTCCATCAGTCCACAGAAAATTGATGAGATTAGTATGTAAAGTAAGTAGAACAGCTCGTGTGAATTCATAAAAACGATATCCTAAAAAGAAACACCCTATTCTTTTTGTAAAGCTTCAGGAAAGGATAGTGTGCTTCTTTATGTCCTTAAATGCTTCTTAATCTGTTAATAATAAGGAATTAAGAGAAAAATATGTATGCAATAAACAATAAAAAGAAACGTTTGACATATATTAATATTAGCTTAAAATAAAAGTGAGTACTCACTCATTATTATTGTGAAGAGGAGGGAAAATTTATGTCTCTAACAAATGAGGCAGTATTGCTTAAAGATGTTTCCAAGTACTTTGGAAAGAAACAAGTGATTCAAGAGATTTCATTTTCAGTCGGAGAAGCTGAAATTTTCGGCTTAGTTGGTCCGTCAGGTTCAGGGAAAACAACACTTATTAAAATGATCGCTGGTATTAGCGAAGCAACAACAGGGGAAGTAACTGCACTGCAAACGGTTATGCCAAACTTGGAAGGAATGAAACAAATTGGCTATATGGCTCAAGCTGATGCATTGTATGATGAACTATCTGCTTATGAAAATGCTGATTTTATTGCGACAATGTACGGATTAAAAGGAAAGCAAAAGAAGGAGCGCATTTCTGAAGTTTTTGAGCTTGTTCAGTTATCTGAGGATGCAAAAAAGCAAGTCCAGCATTTTTCAGGTGGAATGAAAAAGCGTTTATCACTTGCTATGTCACTTTTGCATGAACCAAGGCTTCTTATTTTAGATGAACCAACTGTTGGGATTGATCCTGTTCTTCGAAAATCAATTTGGGATAAGTTTTATGAATTGAAAAAACAAGGGACGACAATTATTGTGACAACGCACATTATGGATGAAGCAGAGTTTTGTGAACGCCTTGGTTTAATTCGTGAAGGGAAGTTAATCGCAATGGGTTCTCCAGCTGAATTAAAAGAGCGAACAACATCGGGACGTATTGAAGATGTCTTTTTATTGGAAGGAGTGGTGAAATAATGAGAGTATTTGGAGTTGTTATCCGCATTATTCGTCAGTTTTTCCGAGATAAAAGGTCGCTTGCACTTATGTTTGGAGCACCGATGTTACTTCTTTGGCTTCTTTCACTTGTATTCACACAAAAAGATTATAAGCCTCATATTGCTTTAGTTGATGTACCGGCACCAATTGTAGACTCAATGAAAAAGCAAGATGCCTTTTTTTATGAGTATGATAAAGAGAAAGCACAAAGTAAATTAGAAGATCAAGCAATTGATGCGATAGTTACTGTAGATCATGGAAAGATGAAAATAACGTTAGAAGGTAGTGATTCATCGAAAAATCATGCTGTCATGCAAGTTTTGCAAAAGAGTACGGAGAAAACAGAAACGACGACTATGAAGCCTGATGTTTCTTATTTACATGGATCAGCTGATTTTACAATGTTTGATGGATTAGGTCCGGTATTAATTGGTTTCTTTACATTCTTCTTTGTCTTTATTTTATCAGGAGTTTCATTCGTTCGAGAGCGTTTAAGCGGTACTTTGGAACGATTATTATCGACTCCAATTCGGCGCTGGGAAATTGTTGCAGGTTATATCATTGGATTCGGTATCTTTGCGTTTTTACAATCCGTACTCATTGTTAGTTTTTCTGTGTATGTTCTTGATTTATATGTTGCAGGTTCACCTTGGCTCACGTTACTTATTACATGTATGCTTTCATTAACAGCGCTAACACTTGGAACATTTTTATCAGCGTATGCAAACAATGAATTTCAAATGATTCAATTTATCCCATTAGTGATTGTACCGCAAATATTCTTTTCGGGTTTATTTCCGATTGAGTCTATGAATAAGTGGTTACAACTTCTTGGAAAGTTATTTCCTTTAACATACGGTGCAGATGCGATGCGGGAAGTTATGATTCGAAATCAAGGATTTAGCGAAATTGCTGGCGATCTTGGAGTTTTATTATTATTTGCGCTTGTGTTTGCAGTAGGTAACGTATTTGCTTTGAAGAAGCATAGAAGAATATAATGGAAATAAAAAAAGGAGCTTATCATGAAAGAGGATTGGTTAGAAGAATTAATTGCCGCCACAGGGACGGATAAGCGCAATGAACGGCAAATGCGCATTTTAGAAGCGGCAGTGGATATGTTTAGTGAAAAAGGATATTCGGCAACTTCAACGAGTGAAATTGCGAAACGTGCAGGGGTAGCGGAAGGAACGATCTTCCGCTACTATAAAACGAAAAAAGATTTGTTGTTTGCCGTTGTGATGCCGACTTTGACGAAATTTGCCGCACCGTTTTTTGTGCAAACTTTTGCGAAAGAAATATTTGAAAATACGTATGATTCATATGAAAAATTTTTACGTGCTGTCATTCGGAATCGCTTTGAATTTGCAAGAAAACACTTTCCAATGCTGAAAATTTTAATTCAAGAAGTACCGTTTCATCCTGAATTGAAAGATGAAATCCAGCAGTTATTAGCAAAAGAAATTTACTCTCGTTTTGAAAAAATGGTTCATCATTTTCAGGAGCAAGGACAAATTATTGAACTTCCAACACCGGCAATATTACGGTTTACCTTATCACCTGTTGTTGGCTTGATTTTAACTCGTTTTTTATTACTACCAGAAGAAAAGTGGGATGATGAGGCTGAGATAGAGTCTACAGTTCAATTCATTTTATACGGGTTAACACCTCGGAGGTAATCATATGAGGCAATTTGTAAAACCAACAGTTGTCGTAAGTAAATGTTTAGAATTTGAAGCATGTCGTTATAACGGTGACAAGATTTCTGATACAACAGTAAGGAATTTACAGCCGTATGTAGAATTCATTCCAATTTGTCCAGAAGTAGAAATTGGCCTTAGCATTCCAAGGGAAACAATTCGTATCGTCGAACAAGATGGAACACAAAAATTAATACAGCCATCAACGGGAGACGATTTAACAGAGAAAATGCAGCAGTTTTCAGATGTATTTTTATCTTCTCTACCGGATGTAGATGGTTTTATTTTGAAAAATAGGTCTCCAAGTTGCGGAACTCGTGATGTGAAAATATATGCTGGGGTAGGAAAAGCACCAACAAAGGGAAAGGGCGCCGGTTTATTTGGCAGTGCAGTATTAGCAACCTTTCCACATTTAGCAATTGAAGAAGAAGGAAGATTGTCGAATTTCATTATTCGTGAACATTTTTTTACGCAGTTATTTACGATTGCTCATTTTAAAACGTTAAAGAAAAAGAAAAACATGAAGGCCTTAGTTGAATTTCAATCCGATTATAAATACTTATTCATGGCGTATAATCAAACGAAGCAAAAAGAATTAGGGCGTATCATTGCTAATCAGGAAAAATGTCCGGTTGATGAAGTATTTGCAAACTATGAAAAAACATTGTATGAGTTGTTAAAACGTACACCGCGGTATACATCAAATATAAACGTATGCCAGCATATTTTTGGCTATTTTAAAAATAAATTGAAGAACGAAGAGAAAGCTCATTTTCTTTCTTTACTTAGTAAGTATGCAGAAAAGAAAATACCATTAAGTAGTATTCTCGCTATTTTAAAATCGTGGGCACTTCGATTTGAAGAAACATACTTATTAAGACAAACATATTTTGAACCATATCCAGAAGTTTTAGTGGAAATAACAGATTCTGGAAAAGGTAGAGATTATTAAACAAAAAACTACATAATTCGACCTTTTAATTCCTATGTTGTTGTAGAACAATGTAGGAATTTTTTTGTGCATTAGTACAGATTCTGTTTTACAATTGAATTATGACAGAATTATAGCAATTATCTCACTACTGTTTATTCTTTTTTCGATGCAACATTTGTACTATATATGCGCACGCTGTCGAAATAGCGAATTCAATTAGGGGTGTGACAAATGGAATTTACTCTTACTAGAGAAAAACAAATGATCAAAGAAATGGTGCGCGACTTTGCTGAAAAGGAAATCGCTCCGAAAGCGGTGTATTACGACAAAACAGCAGAATTCCCATATGAAACGTTTCAAAAGATGGGCGAACTTGGTTTGTTAGGAATCCCATTCCCTGAAGAATACGGTGGTTCTGGCGGCGATACGTTATCGTATGCATTAGCAGTTGAAGAAATTGGTCGTGCTTGCGGTGGTACAGGATTAAGTTATGCTGCAACAATCTCACTGGGCGCTTCTCCAATTTATTATTTTGGTACAGAAGAACAAAAACAAAAATATTTAGTTCCAATGGCATCTGGTAAGACACTTGGTGCATTTGGATTAACAGAACCAAATGCTGGATCTGATGCTGGTGGTACACAAACGAAAGCGGTATTAGATGGCGATGAGTATGTAATTAACGGAGAGAAGTGCTGGATTACAAATGCAGAGTATGCGAATACGATTATTGTAACCGCTATCAACGGTGTTGACGAAAGCGGTAAGAAACGAATTTCTGCTTTTATTGTACCGACAAATAGCGAAGGATTAACAATTTCTAGTCCGTACGACAAAATGGGTGTTCGTGCTTCAAATACATGTGAAATTGTTTTAGATGGCGTTCGTGTACCAAAGGAAAATATCCTTGGGGATGTAAGTAAAGGGTTTAAACAATTTTTATATACGTTAGATGGCGGCCGTATTTCCATTGCTTCATTAGCAGTAGGGATTGCTCAATCTGCATTTGAGCGTGCATTACAATACGCAAAGGAGCGTAAACAATTTGGTCGTTCTCTATCAAACTTCCAAGCAATTCAATTTAAATTGGCAGATATGGCAACAGAAATTGAATTAGCACGCAATATGGTACATAAAGCTGCTTGGTTAAAAGACAATGATAAGCCATTTGGGAAAGAAGCTGCGATGGCAAAGCTTTTTGCATCTGAAACAGCAAGCCGTGTATCAAATCAAGCGGTTCAAATTCATGGTGGTTACGGATATATGCGTGAGTATGAAGTAGAGCGTCATATTCGTGATGCAAAGTTATTGGAAATTGGTGAAGGTACTTCTGAAATTCAACGTCTCGTTATTTCAAGACATTTAGGATGTCGTTAATAGGAGGGATCACTATGTTTCGAAAAATACTAATTGCTAACCGCGGTGAAATTGCCGTTCGCATTATAAAGACGTGTCAAAAACTTGGGATTCGTACAGTTGCGATTTATTCAGAAGCTGATGAATCTGCACTTCATGTGAAAATGGCAAATGAAGCATATCTTGTTGGTGGTCCGCGTGTCCAAGAAAGTTATTTAAATCTTGAAAAGATCATTGAAATTGCAAAAGAAACAAATGTAGAAGCAATTCACCCAGGTTATGGATTGTTATCAGAAAATCCAACATTTGCAGCGCGCTGCGAAGAAGAAGGAATTGTCTTCATTGGTCCTTCTAAAGAGGTTATTGCGAAAATGGGAAGCAAAATTGAGTCCCGTAAAGCAATGCTAGAAGCAGAAGTTCCAATTGTACCTGGTATTTCAACTAGCATTCCAACAGTTGAAGAAGCAAAAGTAATTGCAAATCAAATTGGTTATCCACTTATGTTAAAAGCATCCGCTGGCGGCGGGGGCATTGGTATGCAAGTGATTGAAACTGAGCAAGCGCTCACTCAAGCATTTGAAAGTAATCAAACGCGTGCAAAAAATTTCTTCGGAAACGGGGAAATGTATATGGAACGATTGATTACAAACGCGCATCATATCGAGATTCAAGTGCTTGCTGATAAACAGGGGAATACAGTGTATTTGTGGGAACGTGAATGCTCTGTGCAGCGCCGTAATCAAAAAGTAATCGAAGAAGCGCCATCTCCATTTTTAGATGAAGAAACGCGCAAGGCGATGGGAGAAGTTGCGGTAAAAGCTGCGAAAGCACTTGGTTATGCGAATGCAGGGACAATTGAATTTCTTGTTGATGATGAGAAAAATTTCTATTTCTTAGAAATGAATACGAGATTACAAGTAGAGCATCCAGTAACAGAAGAAATTACAGGTCTTGATTTAGTAGAGCAACAACTACGCATCGCATCAGGCGAAACACTTTCGTTTACGCAGGACGAAGTAAAACGAAGTGGTCATGCCATTGAAGTTCGTATTTATGCGGAGGACCCAAAAACATTTTTCCCATCACCAGGGAAAATCACGTCTCTTTCTCTTCCGACATCAGTTCGCATCGATCATTTCTTAGAAGATGGTGTAACAATTACACCGTTTTATGATCCGATGATTGCAAAAATAATTGCACATGGTGAAACGCGCAAAGATGCAATTCAAAAATTGCAAGCAGCATTAGAAGAATTGAAAGTGGAAGGGATTAAAACAAATACGCCGATGCTTCTGCAAGTACTAGAAGATGAAGTATTCCAAAGTGGTATTTACACAACAAGCTTTGTAACGAAACAGCTTGTGAAAAAATAAAGGTTACGAAATTTAAAGGAGGAAATAAATGATGACAAAAGTATATGCAACGATGGCAGGAAACGTTTGGAAAATTGTAGTGGGTGTAGGAGATACAGTAGAGGAAGATCAAGATGTCGTCATTTTAGAATCTATGAAAATGGAAATTCCAATCGCTGTAGAAGAATCTGGCACAGTTATGAAGATTCTTGTGCAAGAAGGCGATTTTGTTAATGAGGGAGATGTATTAGTAGAAATTGAATAATTAGAAACGGGGTGTAATCGATTGAAACTACCTTCTTTTGCTTCTATTAAAGAAGTTGGACCGCGTGATGGTTTGCAAAATGAAAAGAAAATTGTTGGCTCAAAAGATAAAGTGAAATGGATTCATATGTTAGCAGACGCAGGTCTTTCTTATATTGAAGTTTCATCTTTTGTTCACCCTAAATGGATTCCTGCTTTAGCAGATGCACAAGATGTGTTTACAATGCTTGAGCGGAAACCACATGTTACATATGCAGCCCTCGTTCCAAATCAAAATGGTTTGGAACGGGCGCTTTTGCAAGATGTAGATGAGGTGAACGTCTTTTTATCTGCTAGTGAAACGCATAATAAGAAAAATATTAATAAATCAATTGATGAAGCACTTTCTGTTATTGAAGATATAACGAAACAATCGCTATTTGCTGGGAAAACGGTACGTGGTTACGTATCTACTGTGTTTGGTTGTCCATATGAAGGGGAAATAAGTGTTCATGCGGTTGATGAACTTTGTGACAAATTGTTTTCGTATGGTATTTATGAAGTATCGCTTGGAGATACGATTGGAGTAGCAAATCCAACACAAGTAGAACGTGTACTAGAGCATCTACTCAAAAAATACGATTCTTCCAAGTTTGCGATGCACTTTCATAACACGTACGGCATGGCACTTGCCAATGTTGTAAAGTCATTAGAATGTGGTGTCACAACTTTTGACAGCTCATGCGGTGGTCTGGGCGGCTGTCCGTATGCACCAGGTGCGTCTGGAAATGTCGCAACAAATGATTTAGTTCACATGCTTCATAAAATGGGCGTGCAGACAAATGTAAATGAAGAAAAGTTGTTACAAGCAACGAAATTTATTCAAAGCAAGCTTGATATGCAGATTCCAAGCCATGTATACCGTGCCTTACAAAATAAAACAGTGAGTAGGTGATCCCATGTTACAGCTGCAAAATATTTCAGTTGAATACGTAACTCCTCATATTGTGAAAGTGACGTTAAATCGTGAACGACAAGCAAATGCTTTATCACTTGCTCTTTTAGAAGAATTACAAGATACACTTAGTCACATTAACGAAGAAAATGATGTCCGTGTCGTAATGATTACGGGTGCAGGTGCAAAAGCATTTTGTGCAGGTGCAGATTTAAAAGAACGCGCGAATATGAACGAAGAACAAGTACGCCATGCAGTTGGAATGATTCGCTCTACAATGGATATGGTAGAACAATTATCACAACCTGTTATTGCAGTTCTAAATGGAATTGCGCTTGGCGGCGGTACAGAATTAAGTCTTGCTTGTGATATCCGCATTGCTTCTGAAACAGCAAGTCTTGGTTTAACAGAAACTTCGCTTGCGATTATTCCAGGAGCTGGTGGTACGCAGCGTCTTCCGCGTTTAATTGGAGTTGGACGTGCAAAAGAATTAATTTATACAGCAAGACGTATTTCAGCTGCAGAAGCAAAGGAATACGGACTTGTTGAATATGTTACTCCTGCTGAAGAATTAGAAGAAAAAGCAATTGAAATTGCAAAACAAATTGCAAAGAATGGTCCAATTGCTGTTCGTCTTGCGAAAGAAGCGATTACAAATGGTATGCAAGTAGATTTAAAGACTGGTTTACAAATGGAAAAGCAAGCGTACGAAGGAGTTATTCATACGAAAGATCGCTTAGAAGGATTACAAGCATTTCGCGAAAAACGGAAGCCGATTTATAAGGGGGAATGAACATGCTAGATCAAAAACAACAATCTCGTACATTAGAAGAACGTGTAGAAACGATAAAACAAGGCGGTGCACCGAAATATCATGAGCAAAATACAGCAAAAGGGAAAATGTTTGTTCGTGATCGTTTGGCGCTTTTGTTTGATAACGGTGAGTACGTAGAAGATGCGTTATTTGCAAACTGCGAACAAGAAGGCTTACCTGCTGATGGAGTTGTTACTGCAACTGGTAAAGTAAATGGACGCACTGTTTGTGTAATGGCAAACGATTCTACTGTAAAAGCAGGATCATGGGGATCTCGTACAGTAGAAAAGATTTTACGTATTCAAGAAACAGCTGAAAAATTACGTGTACCGCTCTTTTATCTTGTTGACTCCGCTGGCGCACGTATTACTGACCAAGTTGAAATGTTCCCAGGAAGACGCGGCGCGGGGCGCATTTTCTATAACCAAGTAAAATTATCAGGCAAAATACCGCAAATTTGTTTACTATTTGGTCCATCCGCTGCCGGTGGTGCATATATTCCTGCTTTCTGTGACGTTGTTATGATGGTTGAAGGAAATGCATCTATGTATCTTGGCTCACCTCGTATGGCTGAAATGGTAATCGGTGAAAAAGTAACATTAGAAGAAATGGGCGGAGCACGTATGCATTGCTCTGTATCTGGTTGCGGAGATGTACTTTGCAAAACAGAAGAAGATGCAATTTCAAAAGCACGTCAATATATTTCTTACTTTCCAAATAACTACTTAGAAAAAGCTCCAATGACAGAACCTCAAGAACCGAAAGAATTTGAAAAAACATTAGAACAAATTATCCCAGAAAATCACAATGCACCTTTTAATATGCTTGATTTAATAAAACGTATTATTGATGAAGACTCTTTCTTTGAAGTGAAAAAATTATTTGCACAAGAACTTATCACTGGATTTGCACGTATTAACGGTATGCCAGTTGGAATTATTGCGAACCAGCCTCGTATGAAAGGCGGCGTATTATTCCATGATTCCGCTGATAAAGCAGCAAAATTTATTACATTATGCGATGCGTACCACATTCCACTTTTATTCTTAGCTGATGTACCAGGCTTTATGATTGGTACAAAAGTAGAGCGTGCTGGTATTATCCGTCACGGTGCAAAAATGATTTCTGCGATGAGCGAAGCAACTGTACCGAAAATTTCTATCGTTGTACGAAAAGCATACGGTGCTGGTTTATATGCGATGGCAGGCCCTGCATTTGAACCTGATTGCTGCCTTGCACTTCCGACAGCATCAATTGCAGTAATGGGACCAGAAGCAGCGGTAAACGCAGTGTATGCAAATAAAATTGCAGCACTTTCAGAAGAAGAACGTCCAAGCTTTATCGCTCAAAAACGTGAAGAGTACAAGCAAGATATTGATATTTATCGTCTTGCATCAGAAATGGTAATTGATGGTGTTGTCCATCCGAACCAATTACGTGAAGAATTAAAGAAACGTTTTGAAATGTATATGAGCAAATATCAAGTGTTTACAGATCGAAAACATCCAGTTTATCCGGTATAAAGTGAAATTTTTATATAAATATAAATTGAAAAAACGACATAAAACTCCTTTCTTTTTAGGTGGGTGAGAACATCCGGCCTTGCTTAGAAGCGGTCAGCTTCCTTTCCTGCCACGTATCATACGAAAACAAAGAGAGGCAACGAGCTCAGGTCACTTTTGTTCTGCGTAGCAGTGAGTTATATGTTGAAAAATCAAAATGGATTTATATATTAGTGAGAATGCCCTGTTGAAGGGCTTTCTTTTTCAAAAAATAAGGGGGGAAGAATAGTGAAGCAAGCAGTTTGGTTTCCAACAGAAGAATATAAAGCAAAAACACGCTTATATCAATGGATGCAATCACTAGGCCATGATGATTATGAAACATTTTATCAAAAGTCTATTGAAGATACAGCATGGTTTTGGGGAGAAGCAGAGCGTGCTGTAGGCTATCAATGGATGAGTCCATATACAGAAGTGTTAGATTTGGCAAACGGTATTCCATTTGCACAGTGGTATGTGGATGGTACTTGCAATGTTGTAGAATCTGCACTGTCTCGCTGGATTGCAGAAGATGATACAAAAGCACAAAAGGCTCTCATTTGGGAAGGAGAAAATGGAACATCAAAATCGTTTACATATGAAGAGCTAGATGATTGGGTAAGCCGCGTTTCAAATGGTCTTAAGCATTTAGGAATTGAAAAAGGAGATCGTGTAACAATTTACATGCCAATGATACCAGAGACAGTAGTTGCAATGTTAGCTGTGATGAAAATCGGTGCGATCATTTCTCCTATTTTCTCAGGGTTTGCTTCAGATGCGGTTATGACACGTGTACAAGCAGCAGGATCGAAAATGATTATTACGGCAGATGGATTTGCACGCCGTGGTAAAACAGTTTCTTTAAAAGATGAAGTGGATAAAGCATGTCGGCATTGCCCAAGTGTTGAAAAAGTAGTAATTGTCCGTCATGCGGGGAACGAATTTACACCGCATGATTATGATATTTCATGGAGCGCTCTTGAAAAAGAGAAACCATTTACTCATGCAGAAGAGATGAAAAGTGACGATCCGCTTATGCTTATTTATACATCTGGTACAACAGGTAAACCGAAAGGAACAGTGCACACGCATGCAGGATTCCCGTTAAAAGCAGCATTTGATGCTAGTTTTGGTATGAACGTAAAACAAGGTGACCGAATGCTGTGGATTACTGATATGGGCTGGATGATGGGGCCGTTCTTACTATTTGGTTCTCTTATTAACGGAGCAACAATGGTTATGTATGAAGGTGTACCTGATTATCCAGAACCAGATCGTCTATGGGAAATGGTTGATCGTTATAAAGTAACACATCTTGGTATTTCACCAACATTAATTCGTTCATTAATGGCAAAAGGTGATGAATGGGCAAACAAACATTCATTGCAAAGTTTAGAAGTAATCGGTTCAACAGGTGAACCATGGAACCCAGACCCTTGGATGTGGCTCTTTGAAACAGTTTGCAAGGGTAAAGTACCAATTTGTAACATTTCTGGTGGTACTGAAATTTCTGGCGGTATTTTTGGAAACGTCCTTATTAAACCGATTGCACCAATTAGTTTTAATACAGCACTACCAGGAATGGCCGCTGTTGTATTGGATGAAAAAGGTGCGCCAGTTCAAAACGAGGTCGGAGAATTATGTTTAGAAAAGCCTTGGGTTGGTATGACGAAAAGTTTCTGGGAAGAAGATGATCGTTATTTGGGCACATACTGGTCTCGTTTTGAAAACAAATGGGTGCATGGTGACTGGGTATTATATGATGGAGAACAATACATCATTACAGGTCGTTCTGACGATACGTTAAATATTGCTGGAAAACGTATCGGACCTGCGGAATATGAATCCATTCTCGTAAAACACTACGATGTCGTAGAAGCCGGTGCAATTGGAGTTCCTGATGAAGTGAAAGGTGAAGTGTGTCATTGCTTTGTTGTGTTACGCGAAGGCACTTTATTTACACCAGAATTGAAAAAAGAGTTAATGAGTCTAGTAAACTCTCACATTGGGAAAGCATTGTGTCCGAAAGATATTCATGTTGTTGAAGATTTACCGAAAACACGCAACTCGAAAGTGATGCGCCGCGTTATTAAAGCCGCGTATTTAGGAAAAGAACTTGGAGATTTATCTTCACTGGTGAATCCTGAGGTTGTGACGTATATTCAAAAATTACAGTCTCAACAACAACTATAATTTTTAAAAAGCAAACTCTTTAATATAGGGAGTTTGCTTTTTAATTTGTGTTTATGAGTATTAAATTAGGAACGGAAAATAATGTATTATATAAAAAATAGAAAAGTTTATTATATATAGAATATTAAAGGAAAAAGTTCTGTAATGCGTTACATGTACCTCTATTTTTAAACAATTTTTCCTGTTAGTTGAACAGCTCTACTTTTAAAATTATCTCCTTGTTTACTTAATTATGAAATAACAAGAATATTTGAGGGAGTTAGAGTCAATATTATAATTGTTAAAAGAAAAAGGAGGTTATGATCATGAACAAACAACGTGCACAAGAAATTGCTGCTTCACCAGTTATGGCTAATGTAACCTATAATGGAGTACAGATCTACATTCAAAATGTAGATGAAAATAATGAAACAGCCAGAGTCTATCCTCTCAACCAACCAAGTAATGAGCAAGAGGTTCCTGTATCTAGCTTAACAGAGCATTAATTGTTTACATGATTTCTTAATAAAAACAGCTGTCGGAAAAACCTCGATAGCTGTAGCTTTAGAATAAAGTCTGATCGTTTATAAAAAAGAGTGAAATCCTGTATTAATAATGTAGGATTTCGCTCTTTTTATTGTTACAAGGTATTAATTAGGATTGCAGAACATATTTTGTGTATGTTTTGAAGAGGGGAGGACTTGGTAAATCAACTAAATTGAATGATCCAGCAGATTTAATTTAGGTTTTTATAAAAAAGTTTGATCAAACATTTCAATTAGGAGATATTCAAACTCAGAATATATTGTGTCACAAAATAGTAATGAAAAGTATGCTTTACATATTTTTTACGATTGTTGTAAAAGAAAATATAGTCCCATTTTTATTTGATTGTAAAGTATAGTTTATATCGAGCATTCTAGATATATCCTCAATTATTTTTAATCCTAGCCCTGCACGTTTACTATTAATATCGAAACCAATTCCATTATCCTTAATAGAAACAATACTATTTTCAATGGTTACCTCAAGTTTATTAGCTTTTGAATGTTTTAAAGTATTTTGGAAAATGTTATCAAATAACCTTTGAATCCACAAATCGTTACTAGTCCATATCAAATCTTTATTTAGGGGATTATATATTAATTCAATATCATGAATACTATATAAATAATCCCACTTTTTAACCATAGTTTCTAATAAATCATGTATATTCACTTCATCATTTAAAATATATGAATTCTCTAACGTATCAGTGGATTGTAGATTAAATTCATTGGTTAATTCAGCAATATATTGTATTTGTTGATATAAAGATTCTAGTATGGGTGCTTGATCATTATATTGACCTTCTAAGTAAAATAATTGTAATCTCACAGCTGTTAAGGGTGTATTAATATCATGCCTTAATTTATTTAAAAGTTCCTTTTTCATTTCCTCTTGCTGCTTAAGTTCTAATTCTCGATATGTAGTTCTTTCAATTAATAAATTTACTGACCTAATTAGTTCGCCTATTTCATCATCGCTTTTAACGTCTAATTTGTTCAGGATTTTTTTATCACTAGCTAAATTTCGAATAGTTTTATTCAATATATTTATTTTATTTAATAGTGAATTAATCGATTTCGAAAATAAAAAGGCTAATAACAATAGTGATACAAAAAATACGACTAGCATTGTAGGATATGCAAAAGATTCATGAAAAGGAATGCCATTATTTTTCATTTTAAAGACCCTATCATAAATTATTGACATAAGGATGCTAATCAATAGTAATAAAAACGGTACGCTTATAACAGCGGAAAATAACAATAACTGGTATTTTTTCTTTAATTTCATTTCTTCATATAGGTATTTAATCTATACCCTTCTCCATATATATTTTGAATAATCTCACCCATTTTATCATTGATTTTTGTTCTAATTTTTTTAATGTGTACATTCATGATATTTGGATTTCTGTCCTCAAGTTGCCATAAATAGTCAAAGAAATGTTCTTTCGTTAAAATTCTATCTCTATTTTCATATAAATAGAAGAATATTTTACGCTCAATCGCCGTAAAAACAACTTCATTATGCAAGCTATTGTTGAAAACCTTTTTATGCTCTGCGTCAATATATAAATGTTTGATTTGTGTAAAAGTACCATATTGATTATCTAGCATTTTCTGCATTCTTAGTAACAGCTCTCTAGGATCAAATGGCTTTATCATATAATCCTCCCCGATCGTCAAACCTTGGAGTTTGCTATCCATATCATTTCGAGCGGATAGAAAAATAACTGGAATATTTAATCCTAGTTTTTTTACTTTTTTTGTAATTTGATAGCCATCTTCACCTGGCAACATAATATCCATTATGACTAAATCTATCTCACGGATTATGTCAATAATATCTTTTCCTTCTTTCCTCCAGCATACATTGTACCCTTCGCGTTGCAAAATTTTTTGCAATAAATCACCAATCATCAAATCATCTTCAACAATTAAAATGTTATATCCTTTCATCACTTAGGCCTTTCATTTTTTAAATATAAATCTCTTAATTTTTCTCTACTTTTTTATTGATAAAATCCATAGCAAGATTATAAATCTCATCAGGAGTGTATAAATAAATACTGTGCGTGCCTTTAAGTGTTATTACATCTGCTATTAATAGTTGGTCTGCAAATTCCTTATAATCTTTATTATTTTGCTTTGTATATTTTGAATTTTTATATTGATCAGCAACTGCATCTAAAAATAAAATAGGTGTTTCTTTTGGAATCGGTAGGTTAACTGATTTTTTACCATTATTGTAACTCTGTAAAAGCTCTTTCTCCATGTCATCATTAAAAGCTTGTTTATAGGACAGTGCTTTATAAATTTCTTTTTCATGTTCAGTTAAAAAAGATTGCCGAATTACTTCGGGATTATAAGTAACAGAAGGAACAAGTCGCTGAAAACCAATTTTCGTTAAAAGATTCATTCCTTTTATTTTTAATGAATCAACTAGACTCATTTTATAAGTTACGTACTGCTGAGGTAAACCAATATCTAAAGCAACAATTGCCTTTACTTCACTTGGGTATTTTTGCGCCCAGTAAATCGCTTCTAAACCTGATAAGGAGTGTGGAACTAATATATATGGAGGTTTATTTCCACTTTTAATTAGCGCTTCTCTAGTTTGTTCTAATATTGTATCAATATCTCTATCATCGTGAAAAACATCACTGTACCCATAACCAGCTCTTTCTATTACAGCAATCTTGTTTTCTTTTGAAAACCTGCTATATAGTCCTTTCAGTTCATAAACAGGGGCAGCTATCCCAGAGCCAGACATAAATACATATGTATCCTCACCGCTTCCTACATTATATACATTAATTTTTTTATTATTAAAATTAATTAATGTTCCCTTACTATCAATTAATGCTGCTTCCTGGCTTAATTGATAGTTATGGTATATAAAAACAGATACTGATACAAGTAAGATAACGGCAATAAACATAACAAACATATTCTTTGATACTTTAAATAATTTTCTCATAGGATTCTCCTTTCAAGTTATATTGAAAGGATACGATATAAAAATAAATTTCTAATAAATTTTATAGTAATTAAATTCTTTTCTGTGTTTTGAGATACAAGCTATTTGTTCAGCTTGAATGGTTGAGATAATTTTCTTTTTAACTAGAGTTTTTTATGATTGTGTCACGTACCAACTCAATATGATGCAATCTAAACAATACGTAAAGTAATTTCAATTCAATGATAAGATTTTCTGGATAAAAAATAGCCACTTTTCAACTTCAGATGTTCTTCTTTTAGACATAAACGCTTCCCTTTGGTAATCATAACCAAAGGGGAGGAAGCATCGCAACTTTTTTACCAACGTCGTGACTTTATTCAAAACATCCCGACTTTAGTTTAAAGCCACAGCTATGATTAGATGTGTGGTGTTAGTATAGTCATATGAGCATAGTAGTTAAGTACTTACAACGGATTTTAAGGAGGAAGTGTCCATGTGATAACGCTTGTATCGAGTCATTTCATGATATTTTTAATATATCGTACACAATAGGAAGTCTAGCACTATTTCAATATACCAAGGGCTGATATAATTGTAAGAGAATACATAGTAGTATTAGTTATAAAACTCCTCAAGCAATAGAGGAGTTGGCGGCTTAGGTTTACCTTTTAATTCAGTAATTAAAACAGATAGATTATATTCTAAAGGGGGAGAAATTAATGAATAATATGGAAAAATACAGTAATAAATTAGATGAAAATAAAGATAATATAGTTATGTTATATATTACTAGACACGGTAAAACAATGTTAAATGCTAGTGAGCGTGTGCAAGGTTGGGCAGATTCTCCATTAGTAGAAAAGGGTGTTGAAGTAGCTAAAGATTTAGGGAATGGATTAAAAGGTATTCATTTTGTTGATGCTTACAGTAGTGATAGTGGTCGCGCAATTGAAACTGCTAACTTAGTATTAGAATATAGCGGGCAATCAAAGTTAAAATTTGAACAAAAGAAAGACTTACGGGAATTGAATTTCGGGATTTTTGAAGGCGAGAAGAATGAAATTATGTGGAAAGTTATTGGAGGTGCTGCTGGTGTTACATCAGTAGATGAATTAATGGAGTTATCTATTGAAGAAATTGTTAATGTCGTTGCAGCAGCAGATGATACGAAGCAAGCTGAAGATTGGAAAACCTTCTCAACTCGTATAAAAAAAGAACTTGATAAAATTAGTGAAGAGACTGCCCAAAATGGTGGAGGTAACGTTTTAGTTATATCTCACGGAATTGCGATCATGGTATTAGTAGACATGCTCGATAATAGTAAAACAAAACTTGGATTAGAAAATGCAAGTGTAACTAAAATTCTCTATAAGGATGGAGAATATAAAGTCGAATCAGTTGGCGATATGAGTTATGCTGAAAAAGGAAAAGAAAGTGTAAGAGTATAAATATATATAAAGTAATAGAATGAGAAAAAGGCGGATTTCTTACGAGAGTGAGAGGCCGTCTTTTTTCTTGCTTCTGATAAGTCGAGGGGCGTCAACAAATCGTGCAGTGTTGACAGGTTCCTAATGCTGTCGTATTAAAATTTCGTTTATTCTATAACTTGTGAATTTTGTCGAATAAAGAAGGAAAAGCAGTTTGTGAAAAGGAAATAAATAGAAGGTGTTAAAAATCAACGAAAGTAGGACGAATCGGTGAAGGGAAAAATGGGGGCAGGAAATACAGCAGAGGTTTACTTATGGGAAGAAAAAGAAATTTTAAAACTGTTTTATAAAGATGTTCATGAATCAATCATTGAAAAGGAATTTCTTGCAAGCCAAGAAGTTCAAAATCTTGGACTCCCAACTCCTAAAGTGGGGAATAAGACATCTTATCAAAATAGAACGGGTATTATTTATGAAAAAATTGATGGTGTGACATTAACCGAGCAACTGGCTAAAGACCCTATGAATGTAGGGAAGGAAGCAAAAAGATTTGCTGAATTGCACTTTCATATTCATTGCGTGAAATCTAGTGCACTTTTGGATATACATGAAATTTTAATTTCCCATATAAATCGTTGTAATCGATTGACACTTGAACAAAAAGAAAAGATTGCGATGTATACTGAAAAATTACCAACAAATCAAACAGTGTGTCATATGGATTTTCATCCTGATAATATTTTAATTTCAAAACAAGGACTGATTGTTATAGATTGGATGACAGCTGGTTGTGGTAATCCATTTGCCGATGTAGCACGTACGGTCATTATATTAAAACACGCTCATCTACCGGCAAGTATACCAGAACCAGTGAAGCAAGGTATTATGGTGCTGCGCCATGCATTTTGTGAGGAGTATGTAAAAGAATATTTAACTTTATCAAAAGGTACATGGAAAGATATAGAATCGTGGTTTTTACCTATTATGGCAGCAAGATTAATAGAAGGAATACCTGAAGGTGAGAAAGATAATTTATATAAGCAAGTGCTTTCTTTTCTTTAAGATAAAATAAACTAAATTAATAATTCATGAAAGGAGAGTGTAATACAGTATGTGGCATATATTATCTGAGCCGTGGAAAGAGTGTTTCAATCAAGCTTGGTTATCGTATTGTAACGGTTCATTTCCAATTGGTGCTGTTATTGTAGATGGTAGCGGAAATATCATTTCAAAAGGTAGAAATACAGTTTACGAGATGGAAGCAATGCCAAATGAAATAAGTAATAACAAAATTGCTCACGCGGAGATTAACGCAATATTAAAGATAAACAATTTAGAAACAAACACTGCACGAAAGGAATATGAACTGTATTCTACGATGGAACCATGTCCTTTATGTTTTGGTGCCATTGTTATGTCTGGGATTAGAAATATTCACTATGCTGCAAGGGATAAATTGGTCGGAGCAACTGATTTAAAAGACGGAAATGCTTATTTACAGGGGAAAAATATGAATGTTGCAGGCCCGCACAAAGAACTTGAAATCGTGCAATTTGTTCTGAAGACAGATTTTGTATTACGTAGAGGTCATTCTGTAGAACGGTTATTACAAACGTGGCAGCAAGATTGTCCTATTGGCATTGCCATAGGTCGAAAATGGCATGAGACAAATAATCTAGTACAGGCGAAACAAGAAAAGAAAGATATTTCAACTATTGTAGATGAAATAATAGTTGAAATAGAAGTTTTTAAAGAAAGCAGTGGGATAAAAGAATGAATGTGAATTTTGAAAATAAGAAAATATGCTTTTGATGACATTGTCGAAGAATACGAAAAAAAATGACCTATATATCCCAAGGATGGAGAATATAAAATCGAATCTGTTGGTAACTTGAGTTATGCTGAAAAAGGAAAAGAAAGTGCAAAAGTATAAAGATATATAAAGTAATAGAATGAGAAAAAGGCGGATTTCTTACGAGAGTAAGGGACCGTCTTTTTTCTTGCTATTGATAAGTAGGGGGATGTCGTTTTCCAATTTGTATTTATTTGAAAATCCAAACTGATAGAAGTCGTACCTTATTAGCCTCTTCTTTGTTTTTAGGTAGTATGTTCTTTAGATTAAGAATGAAAATTTAATCCATCTTAAGTGATTTTAAATAAAAATTGAAGGGAATTTCACTATTAATAGCGAATTTATTTGGTGAAAACTGGAAAATGGAGGGGTTTTTATGAAAAGTTTTGTAAAACAGACTGCAAAATGGGTAACGGCTTCGACATTTGCGGCTGGGATATTATTTCCTTCTGGACTTACTATAAGTGCTGCGGAAACGGATTATCCTGTAAAAGGAGAATACCATCCGGCAGTTACATCTCCTGTTCAGCTGAAGACACCATTTCAGTCGCAATTCATGAACAAGCAAGGACAAGATATTTTTGGTCCAGCCAATCCAGACTATAAAATGAACGTTTACTATGATTCTACTAGTCATACTATTCAAGGGAAAATGACTGTCACTTTTACGAACAATACTCGTACGCAGCTGAACGAACTTTATTTTAACTTGTGGGGAAACGCAGAAACATTTAAAGAAAATGGAGGAAGTATGTCTGTTTCTAATGTAAAAGTAAATGGGAAAACAGCAAAATTTACTGTTGATAGTACTGCAATGCATATTTCATCTGTTCAAATTCCTGATAATCAAAAATCTACTGTTTCGATGGATTTTGTAGTTCATGTACCGGAACAACAAGATCGTTTTGGTTGGAATAAAAATACTGTTTCGCTTGGAAACTGGTTTCCTATTCTGGCAGTTTACGATAAAGAGGGCTGGAATGTAGATGCTTATTTTCCATATGGAGAATCTTTTTATTCTTTAACTGGAGATTTTGATGTAACACTTACGACTGATAAAGCCCAGGTCATTGCAACGACAGGAACGGAAGTGGGACAACCATTTGTTTCAGGAAATTTTACAACGCATCATTATAAAGCTAAACAAGTTCGCGATTTTGCAGTAGAAATGGACACGACTTACAAAGTAAAACAAGCTAAAGTAAAAAATGTAAATATTAATGTGTATTATACAGATGAACAGGAAAAATATGCTGATTCTATGGTTGAGGCAGGAATTGAGAGCATCAAGCTGTATAGTGACCGCTTTGGAGAGTATCCATGGCCAGAACTAGATATCGTTGGCATGGAAGGCTGGTTTGGCGGAATGGAATATCCGCAATTAACGATGATTAGTATCGCTGGCAATCCTTCTCAAGAATGGGTCAAACATGTTACTGCACATGAAATCGGGCATCAATGGTTTTACGGCATTATTGGAAATAACGAGCACGATGAACCGTGGCTTGATGAATCATTTGCTAGTTTTGCAGCTGCGCTCTATAGTAATGAACTTGATCAACTAAAAGCGGAACCTGTCGGAGATTATCATATTTCATATCCTGTTTCAACATTTGCTGAACGTGCTGCAGAAGGCGGGATTGGAGCATATTATAGTATGATTTATGGTTACGGTTCAAGAACAGTTAATGATCTTCGTCTTGAACTTGGCGATGAAGCTTTTTACAAGGCGATGAAAGATTACTTTAACGAAAAGAAATTTGGTGTGAGTACGACAAAAGACTTTATTCAAATTATGGAGAAATCAACCGGAAGAGATTTGACAAATTTCTTTGCGTCTCATAGGGTATTTGTTTCTGACCAAGAATAAACAGAAAAACCTGCCACGAATCGAATTCGGCAGGTTTTTCTGTTTAACGATAAATATCTCGCTGATAAGCTGCTAATTTCATCATATACACTACTTTGTAGAAAAATATTATCATAATATGAGAGAATAAAAATAACGAATTTTCATTCTAATATTGGTACAATTGCAGATGAGACTATATGGAAAATTGAATTGTTCAAGGCAAAAAAGTAATGGGGGATGAAGAGATGAATCACCATTTAGAAGAAAGAAAATATACCTTCGATGCTATTGTCTACGAATATGAAAAAATACGGCCAACCTATCCAGGAGAACTATTTGCTGATATTATTAATTATTCGAAAATTGAAATTGATTCTCCCATTCTTGAAGTTGGCTGCGGTACAGGAAAAGGGACAGAAGGGTTTGTTCAACTAGGATATAAGTGTATTGATTGTGTTGAGCTTGGAGAGCAACTAGCTCAATTTACAGCTGATAAATTCAAATGTGAAAAAGACGTCCAAGTGTATCGAAGCGCTTTTGAAGAATGGACTCCGCAGCATCATGAATATTCGCTTGCATTCTCCGCAACTGCGTTTCATTTCATTCATCCAGATATCGGCTATCCGAAAGTAGCAAATATACTGCGGGAAAATGGAACGATGGCATTTTTCTGGATATATCACATACAACCTGATACAGATGTTTTTCGAGAGATTGGAGCTTGCTATGAAAAATATGCACCGCATTTACACCCTAACAAGTTAACAACGCCAGAAGAACTAATTGAAGAACGAAAAAGTCTTACAATGCAGCATAATTTGTTCCAAGATTTAATCGTTAAAACATATACGTGGACTGATACATATACAAGTGATGATTATATTGCACTATTACATACACAATCTGCACATCGCTTGCTTCAACAAGAGATAAAAGAAAAATTGTTTAGTAGTATTCGAAATGTGATTGAAAAATATGGTGGCATAATTGAAAAACCACAGTTTGTTGCATTATATTTAGCGCGAAAAAAATGATAAGGGATTTCTTAAAATACATTTTTCAACAACGTATTTACACAAGAGAGGAAGTTTTTGATGAGTAATTTTGAATGTAAAATGTTAACGATGTGTATGGTGCAAGATGGGGACAAAGTATTACTTATTAATCGTCCAGATCGATTAGGCTTTCCAGGGTATATTGCTCCTGGCGGAAAAGTCGACTTTCCAGAAAGTATTGTAGACGGAGCGATCCGAGAAGTACGTGAAGAAACAGGCTTAATAGTAAAAGACATCATCTTTAAGGGGATCGCCGAGTTTTGTGAGCCAAACACGAAGTTAAGATATATGGTGTTTAATTATTTGGCAACATCTTTTGAAGGACAACTACTTGAAAATCCACCAGAAGGAGAACTAGTATGGGTGGATATAAAGGAGGCGCTAAAATTACCGATGCAAGATTGGTTTAGAAAAAGGTTTCCGCTATTCTTTGAAGCGGGAACCTTTGAATGGCATTCTGTATGGGACAAAGAGCGGGATGTTACTTTAAATAGAGTAGAAAAACATTATAAAGAATCGCAGCTGCATAAAGTGTGATTCTTTTATGAAAATGCTCTATTTTAAATGAATACGTTAATGTGGGGCGTTTTATAAGAATAGCGTTTTTGTTATATGTTAGAGTTTATTGATTTACAATTTTCGAAAAAAAAGAATTGAACTTATTCCTCAAGAAAAAGTGAAAACAGTATTTCACTTTTTCTACTTATTTTTAGATTTATATTTTTAAAAAATGTATGATTATAAAATTTCATGTACCGTAATAAATTAAATATTTTATATACCGCATTAACAGACAATAAAATCCCCGTCTCAAAATTCAACGGAAGCAAAGAAGATAGTTGGGGGATGAAGAAAACCCCCACTGATGGAAGTTTCACTTTATAAAAAAGCTTATATTAAATGAATGAAATTATAAATTTTGTTTCCCTAAAATAGAAATGGAAATTAAATATTTAAAATATACTAGAACATGTAATAGACCTCATACATGTAAATATTCTGTTAGGAGTGATTTTAGATGTATAACGCTGAAATAAGAAGCCCACGAATTGAGGACATTGAAGAGCTAAATCAATTTTTTAGTATAACCATTAAGGATACGTTTGCTAGAGAAGGTTTATCGGATTTGCTAGATGATATAGAAAAGGAAATTGAAAATAAGAAACAATACTTGAAATGTGACTTTGATAGCAGTGGGAGAAATCGATACTTTTTAATAGCTGTAGATAAAAGTTGTAATAAAGTTATCGGTACGATTGAATATGGTCTAGCTAGTGAACTGATTAACATTTGCACAAATGGAGCATTGAGAGATTTATACGAGGTAGGAACTGTATTTGTACTTCCAGAATATCAAAGGCATGGTATAGGAACATTGCTTTTAAATGTAATGTTTCTCACCTTGTTGAATAGGGGGATTAAAGAATTTTGTTTGGATAGTGGATATACAAATGCACAGAAGATATGGAAGAAGAAATTTGGAGAACCTGATTATTTACTGAAGGATTATTGGGGTGACGGGTGTGATCATATGATTTGGAAGAGATGTATTGATGATATGCCAATAATATTTAGTAAATGAAGAGATTTTTGTTTTTTTTCTTGTACTAACGGATTTAGTTAAAGAAGATAAATGGTAGAACAGTCCGAATTTACCTCTATTTATGTTAGAGTTTAAGATACAGATATTGTTAATAATCAATTTTGGTATTGATTAAATCGAAGGAAGGTTTAGATATTGGATATGGAAGAATATAATTTAGTTAATCAAAATAATTGTATTAAACCTAATTATAAAATAGATGATAAAGAAGTTTCTTTTGATATTTATGTTAGCCCTGATAAAGAAGTGTGTATTATAGGGAGATTGGATAACAATTATATTTGTTGGGCTTCGATTACCCATCTTGATATAAGTAAATTGAATGTTGCCATTTTCGATTATGTTTTGAAACGTAAACCTGTAATGATTTCAAATGGCTATAACGCATTAGGATTTCGTTATGAAGAAGTAATAAAGTGGCATAAATTCTGTATTTTCAAAAGGTTTTATGCAGATGGTAGATATCATTACTACTCTCAAGCAAGTCTTACCTATTTAGGAAATGACGAAAAATCTCTTTCTAAATATATGTCAGGGGAAATAAACAGTTTTTATTATTTGGAGTTAGCAAAATGTAACTATCGTTTGATAGATAACGATTATATTAAAATATTGGAAGGCTATAAAAAACTTTTAACACAAGAGGAAAATTATTATGAAATGAAGCCTCTTATTTTTATATTAGAAAGTGAAGGTTATCTAAAATTATGTCCGAATGAGGAAATCAGAAATATATATTGGGATTGTATGAAAGAATGTTCTAACTTATATAACCGATATATATCATCAGTACGATAAAATACTCATAAATCTACATTGGAATGCACTTTTTCCTATTAAAGTAAAGGTGGTTTAGCAAGGCAGGACAAAAGTAGATTAAACGATTTAAAAGAGAATTTTGATTCTCTGTATATTAGTTATGATATTAAAATTATTAATTGTAGGAGGAAATATAAAATATGATTGAATATAAAGGTGGTAAAGAATATTGGAATGGACGTGAATGTGATGGTAATTTTGTATTTCGTACATTAGCAGATATGTTCCCTCAAGATTATGAGCGATATATGAAAGAATCAATAGAATTCAAAATAAGTCATACAGTTTTAAGTTGTCCTAACTGCTTTTATAAATGTGTGCTAGATGACACAAATGTATCTACGGTTGAATGTCCTTCCTGCAAAATAATTGTTGATAAAAGTGGATTGTAATTAATTTACAATGCAGAATTTTATATTTCTAAATTAAAGGGAGTTTTTTAATGAGGCAATAATCGGTGAAGTCGTCCGTTGGATGATAAACAGTGCAAATATAGAGTTACTCTTGAATAAAGATTTTGCTGTACCAGTACCAGCACTGAATAAGCTAACAATAATCGTGAAGAAGTATTTGCTTTAAGAGAGTAGTAATCGTATAGATGATAAAGCGACATTGGGTAAGAGATTTTCATAAAAATATCAAAGGATCATCATTCAGATTAGAGAACAATGATTTTGTGATCAGCGAATCAAAAAGAAATGGTAAAAATAGTTTGTGAAGGAGTAGAATCACATTGGAGATTGAAATGATTCATGAAAAATTATCATTAGAAGAATTAGAAGTTTTTGAGAAAAAACATCAGCTGCGATTTCCGAAGTATTATAGAGAGTTTTTATTGAAATACAATGGTGGCTATCCAAAAGCAAGTATTTATAAGATTTCCGATGATGCAGGAGAGAGTGTATTAAACATCTTCTATGGAATTGGTAGTATGTATGATAATTTGGATAAAATAATTTATTTTTTTGATGATCTCTTAGATATGGGGTTTATACCAATTGCAGATGATCCCGGTGGTAATCAAATATGTTTGGGCATCAATGAAGAATATTGTGAAAATATCTTTCATTGGGCTCATGATGAAGAATACGATGGTATGAAAAATATGTACTTTTTAGCAAATAACATAAATGAATTTCTTGATAATTTATATGAGGATTAAAGTTAAAAAGTCTAAGGTCATTAACTTTTTTCATAAGTTTGTTAAAAGAATGATCAATTAAGCTGTATAGTCTTTTTTGTAAAACAAAGTCCGTGACTCTCTATAAGTGTTACTCACGCTACATAAAGTCAAAGAGAATCCTACTTCTAATGCACAAGAATGAAAGAAAAGTCATGTATTTAAAGGAGTAAAAGGAACGTATAAAGGGGAATTCAAAGAATGATTCATTATGGCGAGCTTTATTATGACCATTATGGTAAATACTTAGGTGAACCAATGGACCGAGAAGTGTTTAAAAATAGTGAGGATATACCGAGTATACAAATTTTGAAATATGAAAATGTATTTGAAGAATGTCTCGTTTTTAATACACTTGGAGTTAGTAAATATGAAGAAGTAGTAGGAGATAATGTTGAAATTTCAATGGTAATTGATGGAGCGTTTCATAGTACGGGGTATATTCTTGCAAATGCTTTATTTTATTGTATAGGTAATGGAATAGAAATAGGACGAGGAACAGCAATTAGTGGGATTGAAAGTATCGATAGGTCATTTGTTCAAAAATACAATAAAAGTGCAGTTTACTTCACTGAACCATTTGCTTTCCCAGAAGAATATGGGCATGTACTTACTGGAAATACAGAAAAAGATGGTGAAATTTTGCTAGCATTTTTTATTTCACAGTCGGAATATGAATATCTTGTAAAATACGGAACAGAGAAATTTGAGGAATTATTAGAAGAAAATAATGTAGATCCTTTTCATGTTAGTAGGGTATCTATAAATTGAGGGCTAGCTAGTGCCGATAAAGGTCTATTATGGATCTGCTTTTTGTTATGTTTGATTTATAGCGTTTTTAAATCTAAACCCTATCCTAGTCTGAGGTGAAGAATGGATAAAACTTTGCTTAAATGAATTTTTAGAAAGTGTAGAAGAAAGCACATGAAAAACTGGAATTCACGGTGCAGTGGGGTTTATTATGATTCATACGAAAAAGGATAGATACGTTGATAGATGAGATAGATTAAAAAACAGAAAAATCGCCTTGCCAAAAGGATTAAAGGGGATTTAAGATGAATGAAAAAGTAACAGTATGGATTGGGAATTTTGAGAGCAATGATGAGCTTGAGAAATATACAAATATTAAATATATGGAAGATGGAGATAGTATCCCCTCAATATTCGAACAAAATTTTAACTTAAGTTATTACGACCGTGATTTAGTTGAAAAGAAATGGATTGGCCAATCACCGGCAAATAATATTCAAGATTTATTGAAGGACTTTTCATATTATGAACAATTTACTGAACAATTTGATAACATTAACTTAAAAAAAGAATTTAATACTGCAATTCTAGTTTATAATTTTGCATATGACGCTAGAAAAACAAAGATTACATATAATAATAACGAATTAGAATGTATCGGTGTCGCTCATTATACTGTAATTGTTGATGATAGATGGTGAAGAAATGGCGGAGGATCTAAATGAATAAATTAGGAAAAAGTTTATGTAGTTTCAATTTTGTCTAACCAATTGGTTTCCTTTTGTTATTAGTGATAATAAACACGAGTCAGAGCGGAAAGGAATAACATGATGGAAATAATAAATGAATTTGAATTAAAAAAATTAATGGAACTAGACAAAGAGAATAAGGTTGTAAGTAAGATAATTAGTGATGAGATGCTAAAGGAGCTTTGGGATTATTATAATTTTTTAAGTAGTAATGTAGTAAATCTAATGGCGAAAGAAGATAAACATAAGATAATGTATAGTACATATTATTGGTATACAAAATATAAAAAAAGATATTTTGAGGTTTATGGATATGGCGCTGGCATTGAACAAGAAGGAGTTCAGTTACTAGAAGAACTTGAAAACGAGTTAGAAGATGGTATTGATTGGAGTATCATACAGAAAATTGAAGAGGATAAAAAATAAAAATTTATATAATATATAGCTCCAAAAATATAAGTTCTATTCATACATATATAACGTTGGGGATTGGGGAAGAAGGCTTACTTGACGTTCTTACTAGTTGAGATGTACTGAGTCGTTTCTAAGAATTATAGAGCAAATCATATAAGTGGAAATAATTTTTTGGGGAGAAGGAATTAGATGAGTTATGTGAAATGGAGATCAGCAGATGAACCTGTTTCAACAAAAGATGTATATGAAGCTGCAAAAGAAATAGGTGTAAAGTTTCCACAAGATTATGTTAAGTGTGTTTTGGAGAATAATGGAGCGCATGTCAGTCCGGAAATATTTGACGTTGCAGGAAAAGAAAAAGTATTTGGCACGTTATTAACATATGATAAAGAAGATGACGAATATATTGTAGAAGTATATCATGATTATCAGGATACGCTACCTAAGCATGTTATACCATTTGCATTTGATCCAGCAGGGAATTTAATTTGCTTTGATTATAAAGATCATGAAGAGAATCCAATAGTCGTTTTTTGGGAACATGAAGGGACATGGGAAAAAGAAGTGCTCATAGAAAGTGAAGGAATTACAATAGAAGAGGTAGAGGAAGTAGCGAGAGGAAATGTATTTTATATAGCGAGTACTTTCACTGCGTTTTTAAACAAATTACATGATTAATAGATTGTTAAAACGAAGAGGATCTAATATATTAGATCCTCTTCGTTTTTTGAGTTAATTGAAGTTTAAATTAATTGTATTTGTAATATAATTAATCTTCCTAACTATTAAAAATATTTATATCATTATATGTGATTATTTTTATTGAATATACTGATAAAATTTTATATGAGAATGGAAAGGTTAAAATGTTAAACAAATAGGTAATATAGCGAAATGGAGGAGATAATAAGTTATGGATAATATACACATTTCAAAAGAAATTCGTTCAGCTATAAAGCTAGGTAATACTGAAAGAGTTGTTGGGCTAATAGATAATGATATTGAGCGACTCAACATGATGACGCCCTTTGGAACATGGCTTCATGTAGCAGCTTCAAAAGGAAGACTTGAGATTGTACAGCGACTTATAGCCTTAGGAGCAGACGTAAATAGGCATGGTGGTGTATACGATGGCGGAGCAATCAACGAGGCTGCTTCAAAAGGGCATATAGATATTGTTAAGTATTTATTGTCTTGTGGTGCAAAATTGGATGTCATTGAACCTGAGAGAAATCCTTTGTTTGGTGCAATTAGTAATGGACATACAGATATTGCAGAACTTTTAATTAAAAGTGGTATTGATACAAAGGTTAAGTATAGTGGTGAATTTATGACAAATATAGATGCATTGGCTTTTGCTCGAGAGCAGGGGCAGACCGAAATTATTCGATTATTAGAAAACACGGATGAGAGTACTCCCTCTATAACAAATTACGATAATCAAAGTAAACATAATCAGATTTTGGAACATGTAACGAAATACTTCGGGGCTCCAATTACGACTATAGGTGAAATTATACCTGGGAGTAAAGTAGGGATTAATATTCATATAATACCACCATCTAAGAGGAATAATTTTATAACTCTTGTGACTACAGGTATGAGTGATTACCCGATGGACAACTCGGAAGGAGCAAATGAATTTAAGTATGCAGAGTTGATACAAAAGTTACCTTTAGACTGGCCAATGAATAAAAATGATTTGAAGGATCAAAGCATTTACTGGCCTCTTGGATGGTTAAGAAGAGCAGCCCATATTCCTCATAATTATGACGGATATTTAACCGCAGGGGTTATCCTTCCAAATGGAGAACCACCACAGCCATTTGCGTCTAATACAAAGTTATCCAGTATTTTGATATGTAAGGTCCAAGAACAAGGGCTGGAGAAAGTAGAGACCCAACAAGGTAATATCATTAATTTCTATACCCTTTTACCTATTTATGAAGAAGAAAGAAATCTTGCTTTAGAAAAAGGTTATAAATACTTATTAAATAAAATGAATGAAAAAGGAATCACAGATATTCTTGATATCAAAAGGGAAAATGTTGGAATATAGAAGAATAGCAAACAGAGTTTCATATTAGCAATGATATATGGATAAATCATTCCAAGGAGGATGGGAAATTTGGTTGAAAGTACAAATATAATGAATCGTATTTGGTATGGAGATAGACCAGTTGAATCTATCCTAGTTTTGAAAGAAAGTATTTTGAATGCTAAAACGGAAAAGGAAGTTTTGTTACATTTAATAGAGCTTTTTAAGGCTGGTGATTTTTCACAAAAACAACTGCTAGTCCAACTAATGAATCATACGAATGATGAACGAGTATTAAATTTATGTATTCGAATTTTTTGCTCTATTGCTACACATGAAGATATTAGAAATTCTGATAACCTTAAATTTTTAGGTTCAGCAAGTGAATACACAGTAGATACATTTTCAGCAGCAGCTGTTACATCGCTTTCTATGGAGATTATTCCGTATTTATTAGTATTACTTGAAGAGTGGGATGAAATAACAGATACTTCGATGATTATAAGAGATTCAATTGATTTTTATATAAATTATCAAGATATTATCGGAGAGGAAGCAAGTGTAGACGACATCGGTGAATTTTATCTTAAGTATACTAAAAAATGTGATATGGAAAAGTATTATTTCTATCAGAGCTTAGCGTTTTCCGGGGATTTAACAAAAAAAATTTTTGAAAGAGTGATGAGAGCAGCAAATAGTGAAGAACCATTAAAAATGGATTTGATACCATCCTTATTGTCAATTTGGACAGGAGAGAAAGTACCTGCTGATTACCATACAATAATTAGTAATGATAGTTATAAAGATTTTGTAACCTATATAGATGGCCTCTCGAAAAAAAGCTGGGAACGAGGCCAAAAATATTTTTATGGATTTAAATTATAATAGTGGATTAAATAATGAAATTACTGATGTTCTATAATTTTTGAAACACAAGAAGAGTTGAATATTCGGAGGCATATAATGTTAGCTACCTTTAAATCTTTAGAGTCCAACACACAGGTTGCGTTTTTATTAGGATTAAGCGAAACCATAGTTGAGCTGTTATCAACTTCTTTAGAATATGAGGATGTAACCAATGCATTGAAAGCTTGTTGGGAATGGTTTGAAAATAAACGGTATTCTGGGGATGAAATCTATTATTTATTGGATGATGGAACAGAATTTTCTGGGCTGTATATGCAAATGCAAAGCGAAAATGATCCTTTGCAGGAATTGGTATGGGGTTGTATTGTTGATGCAGTTTCTTTTACTGACTGGAAAGCATATCAATATAGAGGTGAACGATATCTACCAGCCCCAATTGAAAACGTAGATGAAGATTTAGTACAACAATTTTTAGATGGTTTTTATTTGATAAAAGATACAAATAAGGATATGGCCACAAATTTCATTTCTTATTTGACTACAAGCAATACACTGAAAAAAGAAGATATTATGCACTTTTTGTTTACTAGATGAATCAATAAGCTCTATGTTTGAACATAATCATCGAATATTCGGAAATAATAACATTTTGAAAAATTATATGATTTATTATAAAGGATAAAATTTGTAAAGGAATTGAATGGAGGAAGTAGATTATAGGGAGTGAAAATAATAATAGAATAAATAATTGTTACATCAGAGGTGGACATATGGACCGTAATTTAATCTATCCTTTAGAGGATGATGTAAAGGTTGCATTTATTTTGACTATTGCTGAAAAAGTCTTTCAAACTATAAAAAAAGATGATGAGAGATATCTAGCGGGAAGAGATGCTTTAGATAAATGTTGGATTTGGGTTGAAAGTAAAGGAGTATCTGGTGATGATTTGTATGAGTTGATAGATAATGCAGATTGTACAAGTATATCTGAATTTGCTGAAGAGGAAGAAGAGTTAAGAATTGCAAGATTATGGTCTTTATTAGTTGACATAGTTTCTTATACGGCATGGAAAGCATATACAAGAGAAAATACAAAATATTTACCACAAGCGTTAGAGGGGATCAAAGAAGAGAACTTAAAAATAGTAATAGAAAGCGCCATTGAGACTACTTTTATTACGAAGAAAGAAATCCAATCTATCCAACAAAGTCTTTTGTCTACTTTTCAAGTAACAAGTGATGAAATAATAGAATTTTAATTAGATGAGGGATGGCCGATATGGTTACTGTGAATTTAGTAGTGCTTAATGATTCGAATTCTAATAAGTATCTTCCTTTGATTAGAAAGAAAACATCTAAATCGATAAGTGAGATAAAACAAAATATGAAAACAGAAAAGCCTGTAATTGAATGCAATTATGATGATGCAGATCAATTAAAGTCTTTAGTGAAATCGGCTGAGGGGTTAATTGCAATGGGAGCAAGAATAAAAATTTATGAGGATGAAGAATTGATTACACTTGAGCTGGTAAGAAATTCAATTGAGACAATTGAAGGGATTGCAAAATACAGGGAAGCAATCGATAATTTAATGTTTGGGGACGATTCCGATAAATAGTAGTGCGGATTTTACTGGTACAAAACCTGAAAATGTAGTTTGGAAAGGAGCAAATGTGGAGAATGTTAAGTTTGACGAAAATGTTAAGGAGCAGGTATTAAACATGGTTTAGGGATTTATTTAATTCCTTATGCAAACCGCATGAATACTTATCCGAAAGCTATCAATTTAATTTTAAACGAAAGTTTTGAAATGATGAGAGACGTATTGTGGTACAGAGAAAATATGGAAATAATAGTGAAGTGATTAAGAGAGTGGTAGGGGGAAAAATAATATTTTCAAATTGTGATGAATGTAAAGAAATAATAGTAAAAGCATCATAAATGCTGGAAAACTCTAAGTAGGGATTTACAGTTATTTCAAATAATGCGAATTAAGGGGGATTATAAAATGAGTGTTTCTATTTATTATTCTGCAAACCGTAAACAAAAGCTTACTAGCACTGAACAGGAAGCTATTGATAAATTGATCTTGGAATATTCCGTCGATAAAGAAATTGAGAAATATAATAATACGGGTGAAGGATATAACTGGGAAGATTTCACAGTATATAATCAAGAGAATCAAGTGGAAGACGATATAATCTTTGAAGGTTCAACCAGGTTACCTGACAACAGTGATGATGCAATATGGGAGGGTGTTCAACATTGGACTGCATTGCTTTCACAAATTCGTTGTGTCATTTTAGGTGCTGAATGGCACGTGCATGTAGATGATCATGTTCTTGTATGGGATGAGGAATACTTAGAATATGACTTGTCAAAATAAGATAAGTTTAGGGTAAAAGATTAGACTACTGCTAAACGGTTTCAAGTGTTTATTGCTTAAGTTAGATGGGAGAATAACATGGAAATTAAAGAATCATTAGAACAGTACTTTCATAACCTTTTGCATTTTTGGAACGAGAAATATGGCACGCATCCTAAAGCACCTTGGGATGAAGAAATGGATCCTATTTTATATTTGAGTCATCCGGATGAAGAAGAATACGTATATTGGAAACCTATTGAAAAAGTTAGATTAGATGATTTTTCGGAAATTGAAAAGGTCCTTGGTTTCAAAATTCATATTTCTATTAAAGAATACTTTAATTCGTACTGGTTTCTAAATTTGCAAGGATTTTATGGTGCGCAACTTGTTAATCTTGAACCTGTAGAACCAGGTAAAAGCCTATTAGAATTTTTTCAAGTAATGAAACAATACGAAGAAAATAAAGGAAGACAACTTAAATATATTCAAATGGGATTCATCTCTCCTGAAGATATGGCTATTACGGTTGATAATGAAACAGGGCAGGTATTCGTAGAGAATGTTGAAACAGAAGAAAATGAACGGCTTACTAATTCACTTGTTGAATTAATAAATAATTTGAAAATGAGAATAAAGTAAAACAATACAATTACTTTAAATTCAACATGATAATTAATGCTTAATGGAGGGACCTGAAATGGAAGACTGGGAATACAACGAATTGTTTGAAGCCATCAATGAAACCTATAATGATTTTTTTACTATGAATAGAGGGCAGAGAGATGCAATTGCGAGAACTTGTTATGAGTATATAAATCTCGGAGAAATA
This sequence comes from Bacillus pseudomycoides, assembly GCF_002582035.1. Taxonomy (GTDB): domain Bacteria; phylum Bacillota; class Bacilli; order Bacillales; family Bacillaceae_G; genus Bacillus_A; species Bacillus_A pseudomycoides_B. The sequence goes on along the minus strand of NZ_NUQE01000088.1, from coordinate 50,320 downwards.
GAAGACGTAATTGTTGATACAGCTGTAGGTGAAATATTGTTAACTCATGACAAAGTTTTCATTGGATATATAAAAGGGATAACAAAGAGATTAAGCAAATTTAACCCACTAGATGCAATTGAGGAATTAACACAAGAAGAAATAAGAGATTTATCTAACAGAATACATAAGGTATTGGAAGGTCTTGAAAAAGTAGAGATTGATTATAATCCTTCAGTAGAATAACATGATTTATTCTCTTTAGTGCTGAAGAGTAAGTATTTGAAGGTAAACGAGTATTAGAAAAGCTTTATCTTTGTTTTGCACAAAATAAATTAGAAAGCGGGAACTTGAGTGGGAGACTATTTTATTAAGATAGAGGGGGTTGAATATCCACAATCATATAAAAAAGCAATTGAATTGCATTTAGTTGATTTTGATTTATGGTATATGATGGAATCAGCACAAGCAACTAGACGTTTTTTTGATTTGAAAAAAAGGTATCCAAATAGAAAATTAGTTCCTTTTGCTAGAAGAGATGATAATGATGACATTGCCTGCTTTGAATTTGGAAAAGGACAAAAGGTTCAAGTGATTCATGACTTTGCTACGGAAGGGTTTGAACAGAGGAAGGAATTCGGTGATTTTTGGGAATGGCTTGAGTTCGCGATTAGGGAAATGATTGATTTCAATAGAATGGAAGAGGAGTATTATTGCTAGACGAAAAGCTATATTTGCATGGAAGGAAAGGTTTAAATTGATGAGCCCCAATGAATTTCGAAAAAGATGGAACCAAAAATTAAATCCATTCATTCAGTATGAAGAAGATAAACTCAATAATTTAGATATACCTGTAGTAGGTAAACATTTTTTATTAAAAGCTGGATTGCCTGAATCCGCAGCACCATTTTTGAATTTTGACTCAACAAAAAATGGAAGCTTATTAAGCTTAAAGGAAAAATATAATTTAGATGCAAGTTATGAGAGGAATATATATTTAGGATTTACAGGTGAAGGAAATATTTTATCGATTAAAGAGCCTTCAGGGATGGTCGTATGTATAGATCATGAAACAATGGAAGAAGTATATGTAAATCAATCCATCCCACAATTAGCTGAATGTATTTTGGAGTATAGTGAGTTTATAAAGAGAATAAAAGAAGTGAATGGTAGACATGCATATTTGAATAGAGAATGTAAGAAGGAAGAGCTAGAAGTTATTATTGAAAAATTCATTGGAATCGATGGCGGTTGTCTGAATTACAATACTTTTTGGAATGAAGAAATAAATCTTTTTCATAAAGATCAGAACATATAAAGATGAACAGGATATGCAGGAGTAAATTATGGGAATGAAAAAAGGAAATGGGGGATTTAAATGATTTCACCTAAAGAGTTTTGTGATAGATGGAACGAAAAGAGAGATGGGCCATTAAACAAATTGAATAGAGATATGTTACAGCATACAAATTTATCTAGTGATACGAAAAGGTTTTTAAGCGAAGCTGGTCTTCCAACATCGGCTGCTCCATTTATAGAGTTTGATAACGAAACTGAATTAATGCAGAATGTAAATCAAAAATTGGGCATGCCAATAGATTACCAATCTTATTGGTTTATAGGTACGACTGGTTCTGGGGATCCTCTTTGTATTGATGAAAAAACAAATAAGGTAGTCTATTTACATCATGACAACAATTATAAAGAAATCTTCATTAATTCTTCCATTCATCAATTTGCGGAAAGCCTTCTATTATTTTCTAAGTTAATTGATGAAGCGATTCATGTAAATGGTGAATTTGCTTTTTTAGATAATGAAATTCCGGAATCAGTGCGTATCTGGTTTGAAAATGAATTAAAGCGTATCGATCCCAAGGCTGTAGTAAAGAATACATTTTGGTCTGAGGAACTTGAAAATCTTACTGAATAAAGGTGTGCAATTTATGAATAGTTATGAGTTGACTTTAAAGATTCGGATATTTTTTTAGTGTGTAATATAAAAACATGTACATAGAAATATTCTGATGCACTTATTATTGGTGAAGGGAAAGGTTTGCCAAGAACATATTGTTTTTAGTACGAAAAGGCGATAGGAGGAGTGGTAAATATGAACACAATTAATTTAGTTGTTCTTAATGATTCGACTTCTAATAAATACATACCTTTGTTAAGAAAAAAGACATTTAAATCTATAAGTGAAATAAAACAGGATATTAATACAGAAAAGCCTGTAATTGAATGTAATTATTATGATACAGATCAATTGAGGTCTTTAGTGAGAGTAGTTGAAGAACTAATTTCAATGGGAGCACGTATAGAAATTTATGAAAATGAAGAAATGATTACACTTAAAATGGTAAAAAATTTAATTGAGGCAGCAAAAGAAATCGCAAAATATAGGGAAGAAATCGATGATTTAATGTTTGAGGATGATTCTGCTGAATAGTAGTCCTGAAATATATAACTAGCAATAAGAAAGAAAAAGAATAACTGAAACAATTAGATAAGAAATTGTACTTGTTTTTATATAAGGCTGTGAGTAGGGGGAGAATGAGATGGAAAGTTCAAAAGTTGTATTATGTATACCTGGTTTATGGAAGAATAGAGGTGAACTTATTGAAGCGATTGTAAGAAAAAGTGAGGGATATATATTCGCTGGAAATTATATTAGTAAACTAGGGGATTCGAGTATTTTTTTTGAAGTTGATATATATGAACATGATGAGCGAGTAGCAGAAGCTTTTGAAATTGCAGGATACAATTCATTTACTGAGAAAGACCTTGATCTTATTAGAAAACATTCTTTAACTCTGTATTTAATTGGGGACGGAGGTTCCATTGAAAAGGTAAGGAAGTTAGTTGATGCTGCAAATGCACTTGTAAAAGCTGGAGGACTGGGCGTGAAAGTTGAATCCTCAGGTACTGCAAATACAATTGAAAGCTGGAATGATATGTATCATACAGATGATGTAGTCCAATTATTCAAAGCTTTTGTAACAGTCATAGAAGAAGAGGATTTTTACTATACATGTGGTATGCATTGCTTTGGATTCCCGGATGTAATTACCTTTAAAGATCAGGTAACTCCTCAATATGCTCAAGAATTAATGAACGTTTTTTGTCTGTATAATCTCATTGAAAAGCCTAGCTTAACGAACTATTCTACATTTAGCCTAGATGAAAATAATCCTCATTTCATATTGCAACATACTGAGTGTAGACATTTTTCAGAAGATGAATTGTTTTATAATCAGTATGGAATATGGGCGCTAGTAAAAAAGGAGTAGTATAAAATTATTACGTGTATTGTAGATAAATGAATACAGGTAAACAAGAATGGACGCTGCTAATTTTGAAGAATATTTACATAAGGTATTTAATGAAGAAATTCAAATCCATTTTTGATGATAGGTTTGTAGAGAAGCAATAAATAAAAATATGCAATTAAGTGAAGTAAAGGGGAATATGTGTGTCTATTAAGAACGCAATGCAACAATACTTTAGGCTAAGAATAAAATTAGCACATGAAGGTCTAGATTTTCTACTCAAAACACCAGTTCTTGAAGAAGTTAATCTCATTCTTTATGAAGGGGAAATAGATGATGAGGGCTATATTCTATGGAAACCAATAGAAAAAAATATAATAGACGATTTTATCCATTTAGAACAAGAAATGGGAGTTCAGTTTCATCAAACGGTTATTGAGTATTTTAATTCATATTGGTTTGCTGAATTAAATGGTTTTTATAAAAAATATTTTATTGAATTAGAAGCTGTATTGCCAAATATTGAATTCGGTTCATTTAAAGAACGGTTAAAAGGCTATAAAGATAACCATCAAGATAGATTGAATCATATACCAATAGGTATTGAAGGTAACGGAATGCTAGTTGTCATTGACAATGAAGATGGAAAAGTTAAACTAGAAGATTTTGAATTCGGTTCATTTGAAACGATTTCAGAAAGTATACAAGAATTGATTTCGAATCTAAGTTTGAAGAGGCAATAAATTTTGAAAGTTATCTATTGAAATGGACCGAGTGGAATGGAAGTGTTTATAGCCATTTGAAACACTTAAAAATATACTCATTATAGTAGAGTTAGTATTTAGAGTGGTATTGAAGTGCTTGTGAAAAGAGGGAGAAAATAGGTGAAAAAGTTTATTAAGAATATAGGAGATAAAATGTTCATTGCTCAGGCAGAAAAGTATTTTGCGGTGCAGGTAGAAGGTCTATTTCATTTTCTATCTGAAGTAGAAAGCGATCGATTAATAGATGGTTTTTCTATGCAAGTTGGGTGGTCTATTTACTTTCTTGATAAAAGGGAAGATGGATATCATATTATCGTACATGATTATACGAAGAATCCATTTGAAGAAATGACGGATGATTTAACGATTTCTTTATGGATCCTGTTAAAACAAGTTAGTTGTTTAAAACAACTAAAAGTTGAAGGGGAATTACTACGATTTTGTGACAAAATCGTAGCTGCAAAAAATGTATTGCAGTTAGATGATATTTACTTAGAGAGAACAAAAGATTGTGAAAAAGGCGATTCCGGTTGGTATATAGGCCCAGTTAATGATGAGGACAATACAGAAGAGCTCGAAGCGTTTTATGCACATGAACTTTTAGAATTAAGGCCTTCTATTGTTCAAGTTTTAACATTGCCTGCTGAATACCTTGTAATCTTTGAAAAAGATCAAATAAAAGTAATTTTAGATGAAAATGATGTTAATATTTGGAGTGGAGTTGTGGATGTATAATCTTATCTTTAAAAATTCAACTTTCAATTTAAACTATGATTTGGAATATAGAGCAACGGAGATCATGACTGAATTGTTTGGTATTACGCCTTTAAAGAAGTGTTAGATTGGTTGTCACTTATCAAAAAGGAAAAAGAAGGGTATTAGTTACAAAGAGCGAAGTAAAAGATTGAGTGTTATAAGTATTTATCACAAATCTTTATGAAAGATTACCGAGGGTACTTATAAAATTGCATGATAAAAAATGAAAGCCTACATCATAATACTTTAAAAACATCTATTCATTAGGGGTTACTGTTGTTGGTGTTTTTTTTGTAATCATAAAATAGAATACATAATCATATTATCGTTAACTACTATTGGTTTGCTAGTAATAAGAAATGTACTACATATAAGAAAAGAAATATAAGGAAAGGACCTCTATCTATGAATCGAATTGCAATTGTTGCAGCATGGGAACCAGAGCTTACGTATTTGCATAAATATTATCCAAGCTATCGGAAAGAAAAACGAGCGGCTTGGGAATTTCATTTTCATAATCTGAACGGGATTGAATTGATTTCTGTCATAACTGGAGTCGGTAAAGTCCAATGTGCAAGTTGTGTTCAGCTTCTTATCAGTGAATTTCAACCAGAGCAGCTAGTTATGACAGGAATTTGCGGAAGTTTATCAAACAAGGTGAAAAACGGTGACATTATTGTCGCCACTAAAGTTATGCAGCATGATGTAACAGGAGCCGGAACTGGAACGGATCCGTTTGATTTATATACGGGCAGAACAGCAAGTATTCAGCCTTCAGAATACTTGATTAAAGAAATGAAAAAGTTGCAACTAGTTTATACCTCTCATTATGGTACATTCATTTCAGGTGATCAACGTATTCGAAGTTCAGAAATGAGAGAATTGCTTCAAACAGTTTACGGAGCGCTTGCAGTAGATCAAGAAGTTGCTGCATTTTCTTACGTTTGTCATGTGAATGGCAAGCCGTTTCTTTGTTTAAAAGCTGCTTCAGATCAAGCGAATGATAAAACAGTAGAAGCGCAAAGAGTGTTTAAGACGTTAGCTTGTGAGAAAGCGTGCGAATATATGGTTGCATTTTTATTGCATTCTTTTAAAGAAATCAAAGCGTAGGGTTTCTCAACTGTTTGTTAATGAATTTTTTAGAAAAGGCATTTTTGGTGATGGAGATGCAAATGACAAAAAGTATACAGAAAGTTGGTATGAGTGTATTTTGGGTAGTCATCTTCATAATTGTTTTAGTTTGGAAAACAGATACAAGTAACGAAATTAAAAAGTCTACAACGAAAACAGATAATAATACAGTTTCTAATGTGATGGATGGTTATATCTTACTTAAGGGAGATACTGTGTTTTTTATTGAAGAGAAAAATATAGAAACAGATAACGATAGAAAAAATTTAGAAGAAAGGCTAGAATGGAGAATTCCCGCTGACTCTATTTTGCAATTTAATAATCCAAGTATAAAAAAGGAATTACAAACGGGTGATAAAGTCAGAATAGAGTATAGTGAAATACTTGAATCTTATCCAGCGAAGATACGGGTTACAAAGTTGGAGAAAATGAATGATTAAGGTGAATATAATGATTAAACCTATAAGTAAATGTCTTTGATGAGGAGTAGGAAGTGATAAAAAGAATATTACTATTTTAAATCATTTTAATATTTTTATATGGAAAGGAAAATGAATAATGTCTTCTTTGATGAGATAGCTAATTATTATTTTTGGGGCTGTAATAACTATAACTCTTAATTTTTAAACGTGGATTAGAAGAGGAAGGTAAACAATTATTTAAAAGCGTTATTTAATATCTAATAGTAGGGGAGCAATAAAAAATGGCGACAAGAAGCATATATGAACGGTTTAATGAGTTGCGGTGGAAAAAACGGATTAGAAGCAGCCTATGAATTTGGAGAACAAAATGGTATTGAATCAAAAACAATATATTACTTAATATCTTGTTTTTGGACTAGTGATTCGATGATTTTTGTTGTAAACTGATTTATATGAATACCTCTTTTCTATGAATGTGGTGGGGTAACTCAATTCTATCAAGAAAAGGTCTTCTTATATTTATTTATTCATTTATAAAATAATAATAATATAACCTAGGGAATCGAATAAAACATCAATAAATTTATTAAACTTACAATTTAAATTTAATGGGAGAAAAAAATTATGAGTAAAAGTAATAAGTTAAAGGTATTTAGTAACGCAGCAGCGGTGATAGGAGTAACTGCGGTATGTTTAATTTTATCAGAACCAACGCTTATAAAGGCTGAAAACCTACAATCTAATAATACAAAAGTACAAGATAATCAAGTTAGTGATAAATTACAAGGTACCGATATTAAATCAAATGATTTACAAGATAAATCACAAGATAATAATTTTAGTACAGCTAATTCACAAACTGATGAAGTTAAATCGAATAATTCTCAAAATCCACAAGATAGTAATATTAAATCAGATAATCAGAAAGGTAATGATAGTAACTCAGAAAATGTACAAGGTAGAGATGAAAAACCAAGTAATCAACAAGGCAACAGTGCCGGATCAAATAACATACAAAGCAATCAGGTCAAACCATCTAATCCACCAGAGGATGTAAATAAATCATCTAACTTACAACCTAGTACAACAGAAGTTCAAGAGATTCAAATTATTGAGTTTTCACAAGGTAATGGTATTTGGTCTGTGCCATATGGATTACAAGGTGCAAACTATATTGATTCAACAAATAAGTATGCAGGAAAAGAAGTTCAATTGGCTCAAAAAATGACAGTAAACAATATAGTATGGTATCAATTTAGTGTAGATGGAAAAACAATCGGTTGGCTTGATAGTAAAGTACTATCTCATTTAACAAACTTGCAAGATATTAATGAAAACGCTGTAATGGGTGCGACATCAAATAACGGTATATGGTCTGTACCATACGGTATTAACGGTGCAAGTTATATAGACTTAACAGATAAATATGCTTACCAAGATATTAAACTAATAAAAAAAGCAACTTCGGGAAGTACAACATGGTATAAATTTAGTTTAAACGGTCAAGTTATCGGATGGATTGACGATAAAGCATTAGATAAAGGGAAATCGAATGCTGTTAATTTCAGTGTTATGATTGGAAACACAAATGGTAATGGGATATGGTCAACACCGTATGGTATCGTTGGTGCTAAGTATTTAGGTTCTACAAATGACTATTCATATCAAACTGTACAAGTAATAAGAACTGTGAAAATAGGAAACACAAATTGGTATCATATAAGTAAAGACGGTAAGTTAATTGGCTGGATAGATGGTGATAAAGCTGTAACTGATTTAGAAAATGTACAAATTGAAAATAGTACCTTAACAATAAGTGGTTCTACAAAAACTTCTGACGGTGTTTGGAGTGTACCATATGGAGAATACGGAGCAAAATGGATTGCACCTATTAGTGATTATAGTTATAAACAAGTTCAAATTATACAAAGTGTAAAAAAATGGGGTGTAACTTGGGATAAAATTAAGTTAGGAGATAAAGTGCTAGGTTGGGTTGATGCAAGAACATTAGCGAATCTTACAATACAGAATGAGAATAGAACTGCACTGATCGGAGATGCTATTGGTCATTCTGTATGGACTTTACCTTACGGTGAAAGTACAGCAAAATATGTTAACCCTGCTTCAAAGTACATAAATCAATCAATACAAATCATACGTAGTACTGAAAAAGACGGGGTACTTTGGTATAACTTTAAAATTGGTAACACTGAAGAGGGATGGATTGACTCAAGAGCAATTTCTAGTGCATCTGACATAAAGGAAATGAATGAAACTTATCATGTTTCAAATTCTCAGGGGCATTCTGTATGGTCAAGACCTTATGGTATGCAAAACGCATCTTATATTGGCCCTGCTTCTGATTTTTCTAATAGGAACTTAAAAATAAAACTATCTGTAAATTACAATGGTGTAACATGGTATGCTTTTAGCGGTACTAAGGGTAGTTTAAATTGGATAGATAGTAGAGCAGTAGTTCAAGGTACTACTTACCCACGCCTAGATGTACCGATTATTAGTCAACGTGATCCTTATATTCCATCAAGAAATTTAGTATCTGGTTGTGAGATAACGTCTGTGACTATGATGTTACAATATGCAGGTGCGAATGTAGATAAGGTTCAACTTGCATATGAAATGCCTTATTCTAGTTTTGACCCAAATCAAGGTTTTGTAGGCAACCCTTTTGGTAGAGGTTGGACTATATATCCACCTGCTTTAATGGACTTAGTACGTAAATACGCAGGTAGTTCAATAAATTTAACTGGGAAAGATATAAAAAGACCATTAGATGATGGAAAACCTGTGGTAGTTTGGATGACAATGCATGGTTTTACAGTTCATGCTATTACGCTTGTAGGGTATGATGATAAAAATGTTTATTATAATGATCCTTGGACTGGTGAGAAAAACGCTACTATGTATTGGTCTGACTTTTATAACAATTGGTCTACTCAAAATAGACGAGCAATTTCATATTAAAAAGTATTATGTAGAGTGTAAAGAATAACTCTACTAGTAAATTTATATGGTTTTTAAACTCTTTTAATGAGTAAAATTGCTAACTATAAAGTATGGTTTTATAATAAGTGTGTACACTTTCATTTTATTGTTAATTAACTGTTAATAACAGCGTTCTTTTGGAACCATGATTAATAAAGAGATTTCTCTTTATTAATCATAGTTCTAAGAGAACGCTTTTTTTATTGGCCAGAGAGAGTGTAGGTGTAATTACTTAAGTAATAAACAGATGAGGAGGATATTTAATGTTTAAGAAGGTTTTTATAACAGTTAAACTAAAGTAGACAATTCGTGCTAAATAAAACTGAACACTTCTTTTCAAAAAAAAAAGACCCATCACATATGATAGAGACAACAAAAATGTGATGGGGGATTGAAGGGTGGTTAAATGGGAAGTGTACTCGAAAACACATACGCTTTATAAACAAGGATTTGATATTAGCCAGCTTGCTAGAAAATTAAAGCTTTCTCGAACAACTGGATTTGAGTCAATATTTTGGACACAAGAAAGTTAAGTCTATGCCACTTTTTTAGCCAGATCTTCTATTGTTTGGGGAGTTTTATAAGCAATATTGCTATGAATTCGCTTGCGTCAGCTGCTGTTGACATTCCAACCGTTCCACCAGAGTTGTTTGCTAAGTCTTAAATCGCGTTTTATCAGAGTGCTGAGGATGCAGTGTTTAAGGCTTTGGGTGTGGAATTGGTAAGTAATCGTAACAAGCAGTCATCGAGGTATATAAAAGGTGACTGCTTATTATGTTTTAGTAGAAAAAGGGCAGGAATTTATAGATTTAGCGGAGATGAATCAATATCTTAATCGTCTAATTAGGCTGAAGTTACCGAAGCAACCAGTTGAGATGATGAGAGAAGCACTTGAAGGGATAAAGAAATAGTAGTTATTCTATAAACCTGCAGTAAATTCAAAATAGTGAATAGAGAAAGATACAGACATAGAAGTATTAAAACAAACAATAAAAAAACATGCGAGAAGATGACGTGAAATATTATTGCAGAGTAACCTCACACAATTACAGTTGATAAAGACGGAAGAATTGTAGTTTTTTATGTTTTACATATTTTGGTATATAAAGGTGGAGTCTAGTTAAAATTATTGTTTGAATCTTTTTAAAAATAATACATTAGTCTTTTTGAAATGAAATGCATTATAATGGATAGGATAGATTCTAGGTAAAGAGGTTATGGAAATGGATAAAGTATACAACGATTTATTGAATATATTAGATGATACTAAAGTTAAAAAAGACGAACCGTTAAAAAAATACACTTTCACTAAAACGGGTGGAAATGCGGATTATTTTGTTTTACCTACTGCGTATCAAGAGGTACAAGACGTAATAAAATATGCAAATAAAAATAATATTGATTTTACTATTTTAGGTAATGGTTCAAACTTAATTATTAAGGATGGCGGTATTAGAGGGATTGTTCTGAATTTAACCAAGTTAACTGATATTTCATTGAAAGATAATAAGATCATTGTTCAAAGCGGAGCAACTATTATTGATACTTCTAGATTTGCATTGAAAAATCATCTAACTGGATTAGAATTTGCTTGTGGAATTCCAGGAACAGTTGGCGGAGCAGTATACATGAATGCAGGAGCATATGGTGGCGAAGTATCACATGTTATTGAAAGTGTGTTAGTTCTAACTAGAGATGGCGAAATTCTTAATTTGAATAAAAATGATTTAGAATTAGAATACAGAAACAGTTCCATTTCTAGAGAAGGATACCTTGTGTTAGAAGCGACATTTGCTTTACAAGAAGGTGATTACAATAAAATCAAAGAAAAAATGGACGAATTGACATTTTTGCGTGAATCAAAACAACCGTTAGAATATCCTTCTTGTGGCAGTGTTTTTAAACGTCCTCCAGGTATGTTTGCTGGTAAGTTAATTCAAGATAGCGGGTTGCAAGGCAAACAAATAGGAGATGTCCAAGTATCTACTAAGCATGCTGGATTTATGGTGAATGTAGGTGAAGGTACAGCGAGTGATTATGTAAAACTTATCCGATATGTGCAAGAAACGGTAAAATCTAAATTTAACGTAGAATTAGAAACAGAAGTAAAAATTATTGGAGAAGATTTAGTATCTTAATGGTAAGCAGCACCTCTCGAAATGAGAGGTGTTTTTTATTTTGAGTAATTGACCAGTAGCAAAAGTTAACAAGTTATTTTTTTTAGAAAATAAAAGAGAGTTTAACAGATATGCCTGGTATGAAGATTTATAACTGTGATATTGTTAATTTTCTTATTAAGCAAATTTCTAGTCATTTATATATAAGAAAATGCCCTTTCATTGCCAATTAATGATGTATAGTTATTTGTTTTAAAGAGACTATAGAGTAACCCCAATATGTGAGCTGTATATTTTTGTATCTTCTCATATCCTTTTATTGTAAAATTCTATTTAGATAAGGGGGAATATGTATGAAGTTTGAAGATAACAGAGGATTAGGAATTCAGTTGGGTGCTTTGCTAGTGACAGAAAATCATAGATATTTAGTGATTAAGAAAAATGATCATTATTCTCTACTTAATATTGAAACAATGGAGTGCAGTATATTAGAAGTAGCCTTAGAACATATTGAAGAAGTGATGGCAGAGGATTTGCAGGAAACAGTGAAACAAATTATTCCTGCCGAGCATTTGAAACTTGTTGCGAAGAATATTGTATGAAAGGGCGTCTTGTAAATGTATAATACTGAATATTTCGTCGTTAGTGATTTAGAAGCGTTACAAGCCCAATTTGAAGATCTATTACAAACAGAGATTCAAAGTAGTGAGGAACTTGAAGATTGGTTGAAGTGTCAGTCTAGACTATTAGATGAAATAGATGAACAGCTTAAACAACATTATATTCAATTTCAATGCAACACTCATAATCAACAAACGAAAGAAGCTTTCGACTTTGATCAAAAGCATGTACAGCCATTAGTGAAACGTTACAAAAGTTTACTAGACAATAAATACTATGAATCTCCATCTCGTTTGCAGTTAGATCCTGAATATTTCGGTTTACTTAATAAAAAAGTAGAAAATGCGATTAGTTTGTTCAATGAGAAAAATATAGATTTAGAAATTGAAGAAGATGAGTTAGTAACAAAGTATTTCGAGATTACAGGGGATTTAACAATAATGTGGGAAGGCGAAGAAAAGCCGTTAAGCGACATGCAGGTGTATTTTCAAGATTCTGAGCGTACTGTTAGAAAAAAAGCGATGACTCTTGTTCAAGAAAGTGTATTGTCGACAAAAAGCTCAAAATGTTGGTTTTCAAAATTATTGTGACTATATGTGTCAACTACCCACCACTTAAACGCTAACACGTTTTGAAGTGGGGGCCTTGAAAAAAGCCCTAGTTGTCTAGCCTCGGTCCTTCGTGGACTCCGTTCGTAGGTTGCATACACAAGAATGATTCCCTAGTTCTTGGCTCTATGGTGGCTCTGTAACAGTTCTGATTGGGAAGGAACGGTCAACCACATGCCTTCTTGTACAAGAAGTTGCTAACACTTACAAACATTGGCGAAGGGAAACAAACTCTTAGGAGGGACAAAACATGCGTGTATTTGTCAAGAATTTACGCGGAGAACCGCTCATGCCTTGCAGCAATCGCAAGGCACGGCTTCTTCTCAAACAAGGAAAAGCAACGATTATTGGATATACTCCGTTTACCATTCAACTTCTATATGCCACAGGTGAAACAATGCAACCCGTCACAATCGGTGTTGACAGCGGAGCAAAGTATATCGGCATTGCGATTACCACTGAAAACAAAGTGCTAGCAAAAGGAACCATTGAATTACGTCAGGACGTCAAAGAAAATCTTACACTAAGAGCTACATTACGCAGAGGTAGAAGACAACGCAAAACTCGCTACCGAAAAGCGCGTTTTCTCAATCGGAAAAAGAAAGAAGGATGGTTACCGCCATCGATTCAAAGCAGAGTGGATAACCAAATTCATTGGATTGAAACATTTAAGTCACTTTTACCTTCACCAAAAGTAATTGTCGAAGTAGGAAAATTTGATGCACAAAAGCTAAAAAATCCCGATATACAAGGAATAGAATACCAACAAGGAGATGCTTTTGGCTTTTGGAATGCGAGATATTATGTATTCGCAAGAGACAATTATACGTGTCAAATTTGTAAAAAGAAAGGTGGCATTTTGCATACGCATCATATTATCGAACGCTGCAATGGCGGTTCAGATATGGCAGATAATCTTGTCACAGTGCATGAAGAGTGCCATCAAAAGTTCCACCAAGGGAAACTCAAACACAGTTTCAAGAAACCAAAACAATATAAAGAAACAGCCTTTATGAATATACTGCGTTTACAAATCCTGAAGCGTTTAGATTGTGAAATTACGTATGGTAGTTACACAACACCGAAACGAAAAGAGTTAGGTTTATCAAAAACACATGTAAATGACGCCACTGCGATTACAAACCTGAAACAGTTACAAGAATATCATCAAAGTGGTGAATTTTGCATCCAGCAATTTAGAAAGAAAAAACGTTCTCTGCATGAAGCAACTGCAAGAAAAGGACGAAAAACAAAAAATACCAGTGCAAAACGAAATAATAAAAATACACCGCATGTAAATGGAATCTATTTAGGAGATAAAGTAAAAGTATTTGGAAAAGTAGGATTTGTAACAGGATTTACAGGAAAAATGGTGTACGTACAAGATATACATGGACAATATATACAAAATCCTTCTAAATCCTATAAACAAGTAAATATATCAGATATTGAACGTATACACCATAATAACAATTGGTTATTCTTACAAGTGAGTTAGGCTATGCCTAACCGAAATTCATCCCCACTTTACCGCTGGGCTCTTGCCCGTCACGCGCTTGAAGATGGGGACTTCTTTCAGAAATATGCTAAATTCCAAAACAGATTTTTGGAGAGTTTCAAAATAGGGAGGGTTGACAAAGTGAAAATATCTGCATTACAAAGAGAGGTTAGAGAGTTTAGTAAAAATAAAGGTTTTGAGAACTCAACGATTGAAGAAAGAACCTTATTTTTGGTCACAGAAATTGGAGAGGTCGCTCAAGAAGTCTTAAAAATCTCTTCCAAACCTGATTCTTATAATATTAATGAACTAAAGAAACAGTTAGGTTTTGAAATATACGATGTGGTATGGAATCTTTTTGATCTTGCTAACAAACTCAATATTGACCTAGAAGATGCATTTAGAAAAAAGAGTGAGATAAATGAATATAGACATTGGGATGTATAAAAATAGTTCGTTTCTATATTTTCATTCACTTTATCATGGGCACTTTGAAAATTATAATCACAAACATCGCGCGAAAGCTAATGGTATTATGTATGAGGTGTCTAGTCAAAAGAAATAAAACAGCTTTTAGAAACGTTTTTGCAAGCACGTAGTTAATATATACATTATATAATTATGTTATGTAAACTGTATGCAAGGTGTAAAGAGATAAAAATGTTCTTTAACTAACAATAAGGAGTATGAGCTTAATATTTTGAAAGTTAGAACTTTTATTCTATTATAGTATTAAAAACACTGAAAATTCGGAGTGGATTATAATGGAATGCTTAATAGGGGATGTAAAAGTTCATTATGAGATTTATGGTTCTGGAAAACCAATTATCATGCTTCATGGTTTTTCCCCTGATCATAGATTAATGTTAGGGTGCATGGAACCTGTTTTTGTACAAAGAGAAGGTTGGAAACGAATTTATATTGATTTACCAGGAATGGGACAAACGAAGGGGAACGAATCTATTCAAAACTCAGATGGAATGTTAGATCTTGTTTTAAAATTCATAGATACGATTATTCCAGACGAATCTTTCTTAATTGCAGGCGAATCCTATGGTGGATACATAACTAGAGGAGTTTTATCCAAAAGAAAAGAAAAGATAGATGGCGCTGCATTTATTTGTCCTATGATTATTCCGGATATAAACAAGAGACAGCTTCCTCCGCATACCGTTATTTACCGAGATGAAAAGTTTTTATCTCAGTTAAGTACGGAGGAACGTGAGAATTTCAGTTTGAATTTTGTAGTGCTTAACGAAAAAAATTGGCAACGTTATCTTGAAGAGATTATATCAGGAGTTAAAATAGCAGATGAGGCGTTTTTAACAAAAATACAGGAGCAATATGCTTTTTCATTTGATGTTGATAATCAGCTATACCTGTATGAAAAACCAAGCCTCTTTTTATTGGGTAAACAGGATTCAGTAACAGGCTACAAAGATGCTTGGAAGCTTCTTGATAAATTTCCTCGTGCTACTTTTGCTGTTTTAGATAAAGCTGGACATAACTTACAGATTGAACAGGATGTTATATTCCATTCGTTAATAAATGAATGGTTAAATAGAGTAGAAGAAAATATTGTGGCTTTTGAATAAAATTTAATAATTTGTAAAAGAAATGATTAAAAATCCTGTGTAATGCAGGATTTTTCTTATTAAATTAATGTATGTAATTTAGTGAAACTATTAAAAATGAGTGGTTATTCATTCATTTTTGTGATAAAGTGAAAATACAGAATATTCAAAAGTAGAGGGGGAGAAATATGATTATTAAAACAGGTGACGTTTTTACATGGGAAAGAACTTTTACTGAAGAAGATGTTTTGCAGTTCGGAAGTTTTTCAGGCGATCAAGGTAGGCATCATATTGAACATGATGAAAAAGGTCGTTTAATGGTGCAAGGTTTATTAACTGCAAGTATAGGAACGAAAATTGGTGGTGATGTAAATTACATCGCAAGAGAAATGGTAACTGAATTTATTCGACCTGTTTTTACTGGAGATACCATTACATGCGAAATAACTCTTACAAAAGTTGAACAAATGGAAGGTTTTAAAAAGGTAGAAATAAAGTCAGTATACCGCAATCAAAATGGGAAAGAAGTAATGTTAGGATCAAGCCATGGAATCATTCGAGCCTGAACATTCTAAAATTGAAAATATGTTAATGAAATTTGTTTACATAAAAGCGATTAGGTTCCATAATATATATGTTTATAATGCGGGCTAGTAAAGCTAGCCTATTTTCATTTAATTTAAATGTTCCATACATATCTACATGATTGTAGAACAAAGGCGTTAATCCTCTGAAGTATTCACTGTTTAGCCAATACTGATTGTTATGATAGAGAATGAGCCATTAACGTATTTATGTAAACTAGACATTTTTGTAGTAATGGAAGTGACAATGCAGACAATTCTCGATTTTATGGAGAATTGAAGCGAATTTCATTATTCTTTCCGTACATAATATAGTTGTTAGCAGAGTTCCAATGTTGAACGGTGCTAAGTCCTTCATGGATCCCTCTATGGACTTCCTCAAAGTGTAGATATTTATATAAAAAAATGCCCTTAATTGCTTTCCCCAACTCACATAAAGTTTGATAGATAGGTATTTGTTATCTCTCATCACTTTAAAATTACTTCCACTGATGCGATGCCTAATCGCGAAGCAGTCGCAAATTTAATGATTTGCTCATATCCCAGTTAATGTGCTTACTTAAGACGAGCTGCAAGTGAAGGTATTTCTCATTCATCCCGCTTCAGGTCGATACAATTTCTGAGAGCCAATATTTTTGAAACGTAGTATCAGCTTAAAATCAAATAAATAACAAAAGGCAAAGGCGACAACACTTTGTCCATGCGTGTCGACTCAATTTCGATTTATTTTCATGCCTGTACAATGCTGAAGGCCCCCTCCATTACAACTGCATCCCTTTTCGAATATTAGTAATACTTACTTACAAATTAAAATCTTTAATTTTATTTAATTATATTTTATGAGTATACTTAATTTAATAATATTTTGAATATTCACAATAGTGGGTATTCCGATACTTACATATGTATAAAGGGGTGAATCATGCAATGAGTTATAATTTAGACGAAAATTTGAAAAGAAGTGCAAGTAGTTTCCCAGACAGTATCGCTTATATCTATAGAGATAAAAGTGTTACTTATACAGAACTAAATCAGCAAGTGGATCGATTAGCTGCTGGTTTGTCTGCCCGAGGAATCGGGAAGGGAGATGGAGTGGCCCTTTTATTAGGAAATAGCCCTGAATTTCTCATTACGTACTATGGCATTTTACGACTAGGTGCATTTGTTGTCCCGATGAATCCTATGTATACCAAAGAGGAAATCAATTACATTTTAGAGGATAGTCAAGTTAAAGCGGTTATTGCTCACGTATCTGTAGAACCGAAGTTATCAGAAGTAAGGGGACAATTGAAAAATCTAAAGCTAGTCATTTATACAGATGCCGAGAATCAGGAGTGGGCATGGGAGCATCTGATGGAAACAAGCAATGAAGTTTGCTTAAGCGCTTCCATTGATCAGGAAGACCTTGCAGTTATTCTATACACATCAGGAACAACAGGGAAACCGAAGGGTGCGATGTTATCGCATCGGAATTTGGCTTCGAATGCGGACGCCATTTCTGAATTAATTGAACTCCATGATAAAGATTGTGTAGTATCTGTTCTACCAATGTTTCATGTTTTCTGTATGACTATTTGTCTGAATGCGCCAATTGCTTGCGGGGCAACTGTCCTGATCATACCTAAATTCAGCCCTCTTGAAGTGGCCCGTACCATTCGAGAAAACAAGGCAACAGTGTTCGCTGGAGTTCCTACGATGTACAATTTTATCTTTCAATTTCCTGAATCTACTGCGGAAGATTTCTCATCCATTCGCGTGTGTATCTCAGGAGGTGCTTCGATTCCGGTTGAGCTGCTACAAAAATTTGAAAACAAGTTCAACGTTTTTATCTTGGAAGGGTATGGACTTTCGGAAACATCGCCTCTCGTTGCTATTAATCCTTTAAATGGAACTCGCAAG
Organism: Bacillus pseudomycoides; assembly: GCF_002582035.1. Classification (GTDB taxonomy): domain Bacteria; phylum Bacillota; class Bacilli; order Bacillales; family Bacillaceae_G; genus Bacillus_A; species Bacillus_A pseudomycoides_B. The sequence continues at coordinate 32,098 of NZ_NUQE01000088.1, read as the reverse complement.
CCAGGATCTATCGGTCTAGATATACCAGGCGTCAAGAGCAAAATTGTCAATGAGGAAGGAAAAGAATTGCCGAGAGGAGAAGTCGGAGAATTAGTAATTCAAGGGCCAAATGTAATGAATGGATACTTGAGGATGCCGGAAGCTACATCAGCTGCCTTTATAGATGGATGGTTTTACACTGGTGATTTAGCAACAATGGATGAAGAAGGATACATCTACATCGTTGATCGAAAGAAGGACATGATTATTGTTGGTGGATACAATGTATATCCTCGTGAAGTGGAGGAAGTTCTGTATCAACATCCTGCTGTTGTAGAGGCGGCCGTAATCGGAGTTTCCGATGGAGAATACGGAGAAAATGTAAAAGCTTATGTCGTAGTTAATGATGAGCAGATCACCATGAATGACATTATCCGATTCTGCCAGGATAAGCTGGTGAAGTACAAGCTTCCTAGATATGTTGAATTTACTAAAGAGTTACCTAAAAATTCAACAGGGAAAATTTTGCGCAGAGAGTTAAGACAATTGATTGAAGTTAAGTAAGAAACTAACTAACCATATTATTGAAGGAGGATTATTTATGTCGTCTATTTTAAAAGAAAAAGTTCAAGGACCAGTAGCGTGGAAAGGTATTGATCTAGCTAAAGATGATTCATGGGTTTATTATTTGTCCGAGAAAATGATCGCATCCCTTGAAAGCGCTTTAATTCATGTTAAACAAAAGGGTTTAAAAGCACCTAATTTTAACAAGGAGGACTTCCTGATTCCGGATCTCTCTGACGAAATTGCGTACTTTGTGGAAGAACTAGAGAATGGGAGGGGGTTCCTATTAATTCGTGGATTACCAATGGAAAGATATACGGATGAAGAAGCGAGCATCATTTATTGGGGGCTCGGACTTCACATGGGCATTCCGGTATCGCAAAACGCAAAAGGTGACCTCTTAGGGCACGTCATTGATCAAGGTCTTAGCTTAGAAAATTCAAATGTACGCGGTTATCAAACGAAACTGCATCTTCCTTTTCACGCAGATGGATCTGATGTCGTCGGATTATTAAGCCTTCGAAAAGGGAAATCTGGGGGGTTCAGTAGTATCATAAGTTCAATGGCTGTTTATAATGAAATTCTGGAGAAGTACCCAGAGTATCTTGGAATTCTCTGTCGTCCATTCATCTTTGATCGTCGCGGTGAGGAAGCGCCAGGTGAATCTCCAGTATTTACATCACCAATTTTTAGTTATTATGATGGTAAATTGAGCTGCAGATATGTCCGTACATTTATAGAATCAGCACAAGCGAAAACAGGTATCCATTTGTCAAAAGTTGAAATTGAAGCGTTAGACATACTGGATTCCCTCCTTCATGATGAAAATATGCATTATAATATGATGTTGGAAGAAGGTGATATGCAATTCGTCAATAATTATACAGTTCTGCATTCACGTACTCAATACGAAGACTATGAAGAACCGGAACGCAAACGCCATTTATTAAGATTGTGGCTCACGATGCCAAATGGCCGAGAAATTGCAAACGATTTCGCGATGTTTATTGATGAGAAAACAGGTAAAGCGGGTCGCGGCGGTATTCCTGTCCGTGGAAAAACATCTGGCGGTATTATAGAAAACTTGAAGTAATTGGGCTTAAATCCGAAAGACTTACCTTTATATATCGTTTCATAAGAACACCAATTGATTCATGTGATGGGGGGAACCTTTTCAGATGTCTGGAAAAGGTTTTCCCTTGATGGTAAAAATAAGGGGGATTTATACGTTGAGCACTCCAAAATATTCTTGGATTATATTATTATTTCTAGTTGCTTCAGGTATGATCAACCAAGTTGATAAAATTGTTATTGGTTTGGTTTCTGTTCCCCTAATGAAAGAGTTACATTTAAGCCCTTCACAATGGGGATTGGTGGGAAGTTCCTTCTTTTGGTTCTTTACCTTTTCTTCTATCATTCTTGGTGGTATGGCCGATTCCAAAAACACGAAAAAAATGTTAACTTGGATGTCACTTACATGGTTGATTGTTCAATTTCTCACACCTTTTGTTTCCAGTCTGTCTCTGCTAGTCTTTACAAGAATGATCTTGGGACTAGGCGAAGGTCCAGCCCCTGCCTTATCAACGGCAATAATGGGAAAATGGTTCCCAAAACATAGACATGGTATAGGCTTTGGCGCTGTTTTGTTAGGAACAACAGGCGGAGCGGCGATTGCTTCACCACTATTAATCTCCTTAATCGATCAATATGGATGGAGATCTGCTTTTATAGCCATGGGGATTGTTGGACTTATTGTACTAGTTTTATGGGTCATTTTCGGCAAAGAAAGTCCACAAGAAATTGGATTGCCTTCATTTCATCAAGAGGAGCAGCATTCATCAACTCTTTCTAAGGTTTCTTGGCGTCAGTTTCTTCCGCATCTGTTGTCTAAAAATTTTGTTTTTACCGTCTTATGTGGAGGTTGTGCCTATTGGCTATTGTCTGTTCAAGCAATATGGTTTCCAGCATATTTTACCAAAGTTCAACATTTTGATGGTCAAACATTAAAATTAGCCGTGTCGTTACCTTTTCTTTTCGCTGCCATTTGCCAAATTGGATTTTCTATGCTATCAGATCGGATTTATCGCAAAACTGGGGATATTCGTAAAGCACGCATAAATCTTGCCGGTTCTATGATGGTGCTATCTGCTCTTTGTGTATATATGGCAAATGCCGTGAATTCAAGTGCTATATCCATCCTGTTCTTCACCCTTGCTCCAGGCTTTGCGTATGTCATTCTTTCACTCGCACCTGCAATATTGATGGATTTTTTTTCTCCCAAAAACATTGGAAAAGCACAAGGAACGTTCATTGCTCTTTCAAGTTCAACAAGTATTATTGCTCCGCTCGTATTCGGGTATTTCATCCAATATGCAGCGACTGAAGCAATAGGATATCGTTATGGATTCCAAGTAACTGCTTTGGGTATGTTCGTTATCGGATTATTATTTTGGATCGTTGTTCGCCCCGCAAAGCAAAGCAACACAACAATAAAAGCAGAGGAACAAGTGAGTATTTAAAAAAATATACAGCAAATCAGGGTGCAGTTATAACTTCAACGAAGGATCTTCTTAGTTAGTGAATATACCAAATTGAAGCAGAATGATCATAACTATGTTAATTGATTATTTGGTCAATGTATCTATTACTTAGTTTTTTGAAAGGGCTAGTTTGTGAGATTGAATGACGGTATATATTAATACAACTTAATTATAAATTAAAAATAACAATTTTATTTCATTTATAATTATAAGTATACTAGAGGAAAGAAAATTCAAAATATTCAGTCATATAAAGTAGGAAAATAACCAAATGAATAAAGGAGGAATATTTATGTCAGTCATTATAAAGGAAAAAATTCAAGGGCGTTCAGCATGGAAAGGCATTGAACTAGCTAAAGATGATTCATGGATTTATTATTTGTCCGAAAAAACGATTGCTGCTCTTAATAAGGCATTATTACATGTTCAGCAAAAGGGATTAAAAGCACCAGATTTTAAAAAGGAGGATTTCCCGATTCCTGATCTCGCTGACGAAATCAAATACTTTGTCGACGAACTGGAGAATGGGAGAGGGTTTCTATTGATTCGCGGATTGCCAATGGAACGGTATACTGACGAAGAAGCAAGCATCATTTACTGGGGTCTCGGACTTTACTTGGGACTGCCGATCATCCAAAGCAAAAATGGGGACCTCTTAGGGCATATCAAAAACATAGGTAAAGACTTTAATGATAATACAAAAGTAAGAGGTTACCAAACAAATGTGCATCTTGACTATCACACAGATCTTGCTGATGTGGTCGGATTACTATGTCTTCGCAAAGCGAAATCTGGTGGTTTAAGCAGTATCGCTAGTGCAATGTCTATCTATAATGAAATTCTGGAGAAGCACCCAGAGTACCTTGAAATTCTTTTTCGTCCATTCGCCCATGATCTTCGTGGGGAAGAAGCACTAGGTCAATCTCCGGTAGTTCAATCACCAATCTTTAGCTATTACGATGGTAAATTGAGCTGCAGATATATGCGCCAATATGTCGAATCAGCACAAATGAAAACAGGTATCTCTTTGTCGAAAGAGGAAATCGAAGCATTTGATTTTGTAGATTCCCTTACTCATGATAAAAACTTTCATATTGATATGATGATGGAACCAGGTGATATGCAATTCGTTAATAATTATGCGGTTTTTCATTCGCGTACATTATTTGAAGATTATGAAGAAGATGACCGCAAACGTCATTTATTAAGATTATGGCTCATGATGCCAAATGGCCGAAAAATTGCCCCGGATTTCGAGTTTTATATCGGAGGAGCACCTGTAATTAGATAAAAAGCTGGTGGTAATTTAATCACCAATATCTCTTATATCAAGTTGTATGGTGATTTTATTCATCGAAATAAGGTGAATAAAATCACCATTGTATGTTTTTTTATGATGAAGTGAATGTGAGGGTTTTAGGACCGGAATCAAGGTTTAAGAAATAGCCGAGTTAATTTTAAAATAAATGGAAGTGAGGATGATGTTTCTTGGTAAATTTAGACCCGCAAGCAGAAAAATATTTACTAGCATATAATCAGATGCCGCCTATTCACGAGATGGATCCTAAGGCAGTAAGAGATTTGCTGTCCAATGCACCGCGCCCTGCTGTAAAATTAGATCCAGTTTCAAAGGTAGAGAACTTGATGATACCGGTAAGCAAAGACGAAGAAATCAAATGTAGGGTATACATACCGGAGGGGCAAGGTCCCTTCCCGATATTTATTTACTACCATGGTGGAGGATGGGTTCTAGGAGACATTGAAGTGATGGATGCAAGTTGCCGAATGATAGCAAATAGAACGGCTAGTATTGTTGTATCTGTAAACTATCGTCTTGCTCCAGAGTATAAGTTCCCGACTCCAGTCGAAGACGCATATGCAGCATTGGAATGGGTTTATGAAAAAGGGCCCTCCTTTAACGGAGATGTTACTAGATTGGCAGTCGGAGGGGAAAGCTCAGGTGGAAATCTAGCGACAGTAGTAACTATGATGGCGAGAGACAGAAAAGGTCCCGACATCGCTGCACAGGTCTTAATTTACCCTGCGACAAATTTTGAGTTTAATACAGAATCCCATCAAACATTTGCAAAAGGGTTTGGTCTGGATCGCGAACAGCTGATTTGGTTCCGTGATCATTATTTAAGGAATGATGAGGACAGGTATAATGAATACGCTGCTCCTTTGGTTGCTGAAGATTTAAGTGGTCTCCCGCCAGCAATCGTGATTACAGCAGAAAATGATGTGCTTCGGGATGAAGGAATGGCTTACGCTGAACGTCTGAAAAAATTTGGTGTGCAAGTTGAATATGCATGTGAACTCGGTATGGTCCACGGCTTTTTTTCACACATGGCTATTTTCTCTAAGAACATTGAATCAACTGTCTCTAAGATTGATAAGTTCTTGAATACCGCTAAATATACAATTGGGTAAATGAAGATTAAAAAGTTCTAAAAAAACGAGCCTCAGCTTTTAGCGAGGCTCGTTTTTTAAATACACTTATTATTGGTAATCTACGATACAGTTACAATATCGATCCTAGCTTTTTAGTAAAAAACGGTTTCTCCAATTCCGCCGGTTACTGAAATGACATCACCTGTAATCGATGCCGCCAAAGGTGAAGCTAGGAAGGTAATGACATTAGCAATTTCTTCTACTGTAATCAAGCGGCCGAGTGCATTGAGTCCTGCCATCTGGCGCACAGCCTCTTCGTTAGTGACGCGGTTTCTAAACATTTCCGTATCGACAATCCCTGGATAAACAGCATTGACGTTAATTCCGTGCTTTCCTAATTCCAATGATGCGGATTTTGTTAAATGGACAACAGATGCATTACGTGGACCGGAACTAAAATAATTGCCGCCGATTCTAGCAGCCAAACCACTTATATTTATAATACGTCCCCAATTATTTTCTATCATATAAGGAGCTACAGCTCGCATACAACGAAAATAGCCCATATACTTTTCTTCAAAATCTTTCAAAATAAGTTCATCTTTAATACTATTAAAATCTTCTGGCTCAAAGCCGCCAACACGGGCTCCACTGTTGATTAAAATATCAATGCTTCCCATTGCTGCTGCTGATTTTTCAACTAGATTTAGGATAGAGTCAGGATCAGTGGTGTCTGCCACAATTGGATAAATATTTCTGTTTGTTTCTTGAGCTAATTCCTCTGCAGCCATCTTTAGTGAGGATTCGTTTCTTGAACAAATCGTACAATCTACACCTTCTAGAGCCAATTGGCGAGCAGTAGCTTTACCAATCCCTCGGCTTCCTCCAACAATCAGTGCTTTTTTTCCAGATAACTTTAAGTCCATAGTTCAACCTCCTGTTTTGATTTAACCGTAAAAGACTAAACTTGAAAGTCAATTTTTGGAATATTAAATCATTTCTATTTTTAATTCTACAGATAAATTAAAATTAAATAAAATTAAAAATTTTAATTTGTAATTAAGTATTACTAATATAAAATAAAGAAAACTATTTTGTAAATAAAAAAGGACTGATACCTTAGTAAAATATATTGGTCTTTTATTTTTCTTGTACAATCGAATAGGCTCTTCAAGAGGATGAGCGCATTCCTATTCTCGTTTATCCTGCTATTCGCGGCCACCTCAAGGTTGAGAGAAGCGAAGAAGATAGGGGAAAATAACTGTCCGTAAAAGCCCGATTGGTGAGAGCTTTCCATCAGTGGAGGATAAAGAAAGCCCCCATTTTCACTTTATTGAGGGAAGGAGGAGAGATACATGACAAAATTTGAAGCACTGAATCTACCGATTTACATATGGATAATCATGTCTAAAAGCGACTCTAACTTTTACTAGTAATATCATCAATATAGGGCCAGAAAATATTTTTAGTTCAATTACTTTCGTGGAATTGAGTAAGTAGGCTGTCTCTTTTGTTTCCTTGAGATTTACAAGTATTAGATTAGAATGATTCTATCTTCACCGGTTGGTACAGCACCGTATGCCTGTGAGCGATTAAAAATTTTTAGTCTTAATTCCTTTTCTAAGTTGGCAATGGGCTGGTTTATCGTGAATTGGGGCATATGAGGATTCCGTGCTACTGTAGATAGAGAGCTGTGTTTTGTGATTTCAACAATATGTTGTAATTGTTTACTGTCCATAACTGTACCCCTTTTTGAATATTAGTAATACTTACTTACACATTAAAATTTTTAATTTTATTTAACTGAAAATTATGAATATAATGAATTAAATAGCAATTAATACAATCGTAATAGTTGTTATTTAAAGCGCTTTCATATAGGTGAAGGAGGGGGACAGCACTTAAAAAGTTATAATTTATCTGACAAAGAATTTGAGAAGGGAGATGGAGTCGCTCTTTTATTAGGAAACAAGCTATCATATTTATGAGAGCACTTTCATCATTAGGAAGGCTTGCAGTAATTCTATACACATTAGGAATAACCGATGAAGCAAAGGCTGCAGTGTTATCTCATCGAAACTTGCACATAAATGACTGATTCTGTCAGGATAAGCTGGTTTAGTACAAGCTTCCTAGATAAGTGGAATTTTTAAAGGGGTTACTTAAGAAAACAAATGAGAAACTTTAAAATTTGCATGAGAAAAGGAAGGAGGAGTACCTATGCCGTCCATTTTTAAGGAAAAAATTCAAGGACCAGTAGCGTGGAAAGGTATTGATCTAGCTAAAGATGATTCATGGATTTATTATTTGTCCGAGAAAACAATCGAATCTCTTGAAAACGCTTTATTTCTTGTTAAACAAAAGGGTTTAAAAGCACCTAATTTTAACAAGGAGGACTTCCCGATTTCGGATCTCTCTGACGAAATTGCTTACTTTGTTGAAGAGCTAGAGAATGGTAGGGGGTTTCTATTAATTCGTGGATTACCAATGGAAAGATATACGGATGAAGAAGCGAGCATCATTTACTGGGGGCTCGGACTTTACTTGGGCATCCCGGTAGCGCAAAACGCAAAAGGTGACCTCTTAGGAAATGTCATTGATCAAGGTCTCAACATTAATGATTCAAATGTACGCGGTTACCAAACGAATGCACATCTTCCCTTTCACCCAGATGGATCTGACGTAGTCGGATTATTAAGTCTTCGAAAAGCTAAATCCGGAGGGTTCAGTAGTATCGTAAGTTCTATGGCTGTTTATAATGAAATTCTTGAGAAGTACCCAGAGTATCTTGGAATTCTTTATCGTCCATACTTCTTGGATCGTCGTGGTGAGGAAGCACCAGGAGAATCTCCAGTATATTCATCACCAGTCTTTAGTTATTACGAAGGTAAATTGAGTTGCAGATATAATCGCGGATATGTCGAATCAGCACAAGCGAAAACAAGTATCCATTTGTCACAAGTTGAAATTGAAGCATATGACTTAATGGATTCCCTGCTTCATGATGAAAACATGCATATTGATATGATGTTGGAACCGGGGGATATGCAATTTGTTAATAATTATACCGTTCTTCATTCACGTACTGTATACGAAGACTACGAAGAACCGGAACGCAAACGTCATTTATTAAGATTGTGGCTCACGATGCCAAACGGCCGAGAAATTGCACCTGATTTTGCGATGTTTATTGATGAGAAGACAGGTAAAGCAGGTCGCGGTGGTATTCCCGTACGTGGAAAAACGGCTGGTGGTATTGTAGAAAACTTAAGGTAAGGGGAGATTTTTATATTGAACACCCCAAAATATTCTTGGATAATATTATTATTTCTAGTTGCTTCTGGTATGATCAACCAAGTTGATAAAATTGTCATTGGCTTGGTTTCCGTTCCTGTAATGAAAGAGTTACATTTAAGCCCTTCACAATGGGGATTGGTGGGAAGTTCCTTCTTTTGGTTCTTCACCTTTTCCTCTATCATTATTGGGGGCATGGCCGATTCCAAAAACACGAAAAAAATGTTAACTTGGATGTCGCTGGTATGGTTGATTGTTCAATTTGTTACACCTTTTGTTTCTAGTCTGTCTCTGCTAGTGCTTACAAGGATGCTCTTGGGAGCAGGCGAAGGCGCAGCCCCTGCCCTATCAACGGCTATGGTGGGGAAATGGTTCCCAAAACATAGACATGGTATAGGCTTTGGCGCTGTTCTCTGTGGAGCAACAATTGGGCCTGCAATTGCTTCACCATTATTAATCTCCTCGATCAATCAATATGGATGGAGATCTGCTTTTATAGCTATGGGGATTGTTGGACTGATTGTACTAGTTTTATGGGTCATTTTCGGTAAAGAAAGTCCACAAGAAATCGGGTTGCCTTCTTTTCATCAAGAGGAGCAGCATTCATCAACCCTCTCTAAGGTTTCTTGGCGTCAGTTTCTTCCGCATCTGTTGTCTAAAAATTTTGTTTTTATCATTTTGTGTGGAGGGTGTGCCTATTGGTTATTATCTGTTCAAGCGATATGGTTTCCGGCATACTTTACCAAAGTTCAACATTTTGATAATCAAACATTAAAATTAGCTGTGTCGTTACCTTTTCTTTTCGCTGCCATTAGCCAAATTGGATTTTCTATGCTATCAGACCGGATTTATCGCAAAACGGGGGATATTCGTAAAGCACGAATAAATCTTGCCGGCTTTATGATGGTACTATCTGCTCTTTGTGTATATATGGCAAATGCCGTGAATTCAACTGTTATATCCATCCTGTTCTTCACCCTTGCTCCAGGTTTCGCTTATGTCATTCTTTCACTCGCACCTGCAATATTGATGGACTTTTTTTCTCCCAAAAACATCGGAAAAGCACAAGGGGCCTACGTTGCTCTTGCAAGCTCAACAAGTATTATTGCTCCGCTCGTATTCGGGTATTTTATCCAATATGCAGCGACTGAGGCAATTGGATATCGTTATGGATTTCAAGTAACTTCTTTAGGTATGCTCGTTATCGGATTATTATTTTTGATTGTTGTACGTCCCGCGAAGCAAAGTCACACAACGATAAAAGCTGAGGAGCAAGTGAGTATTTAAAAATCATTGATGAATTGAGGGGGGAAAGAAATGAGTAAATATGACAAGGAGGTTTCATAAATGGATCGTTGTGTATATTGTCATGAAGAATTAGCCATTATGGAGCGAAATCGTAGTGAGTGCTGGAATTGTCAAGAGAGAATGTCCGAGACTTACTCTGATGATCATATTGAAGTAGAAGATGAAGTAAAATAGTTTGTATAACAAAATTTGGAGTTTCACAGGTAGCAAAAAAGCAGGGAATTCTCTGTTTGAACCAACTTAAAAGAAATATTTAAGAGTTTATGAATCACCAAATCAATCGGAATGATTTCCCCCTTTATGACAGGGGGATAATTTTTCATTATGAAATTAGGAGCAAATGTAATAGCCAAACTTTCAATGATGTCTTGCATAACTCCGTCCATATTTATAGTAATTGTTCAATGTTCATGACTGTAAACCTTTTTGAATATTAGTAATACTTACTTACACATTAAAATTTTTAATTTTATTTAATTATAACTTATGAGTATAATTATAATATGTTTTAAAGATTTTGAATATTCTTAATTTAGGAGGGAATCTAGAATGTCATCTAAACAATTGTTTGATCTAACAGGACAGACAGCAATGGTTACCGGAGGTGGTAGCGGGTTAGGGCGTGTAATGGCACTGGCGTTGGCTGAGGCCGGAGCAAACGTGGTAGTTTGTTCACGTCGTATAGAGGTTTGTGAAGAAGTTGTGAAAGAAATCGAGGCGTTAGGAAAACAAGCACTTGCTGTATCATTAGATGTAACAGTTCCTGAATCTATTGTTCAAGGTGTGGAGAAAGCAGTTTCTCATTTTGGAAAAATCGAAATTTTAGTCAACAGTAGCGGAACGGTTTTTGAAACGCCTGCTACGGAAATGCCTTTAGAACAATGGCAATCTATGCTCGATACAAATGTGACAGGAACATTTTTAATGTGTCAGGCTGTGGGAAGACATATGATTGACAACGAATACGGAAAAATCATTAACATTTCTTCTTCAATCGGCTTTAAAGGTACTGACCCAGAAGCTGTAGATTCTGTAGGATATACAACAAGTAAGGGTGCAGTTATGACTTTAACGAAGGATCTTGCAGTTAAGTGGGGTCGCCATGGAGTGCATGTGAATTCCATTGCTCCTGGAGTTTTCACTACTGGAATGAATAACCCAGAAATACCGGGAACACTTGTACATAAGGCTGGTCCGATTATCGCCTCCCAAGTTCCAGTAAGGAGGTTAGGTAGAGACAATGATTTAGTAGGAGCAGTCCTTTATTTTGCTTCAGCAGCTTCTGATTATTGTACAGGACAAATATTGACTCTTGATGGGGGACTTGGCGCTAAGTAACTTTTACTCAAATAATTAAAGTTAGTACGTGAATATATCAAGTTGATGGCGTAAATTAATAAAACTTAATTATATGTTAAAAATAATAATTTTACTTAATTGGTAATTGTAAATATACTAAAAATAACAAATTCGCAATATTCAATTAAATTATTATTGTAAACGTTATCAATATGCGGATTTCAAAAAATTGAAAGAGGGGATATAAGTGAGTAACGTAAAAAGTGTAAAAGATGTAGTGGCATTTCATGCCAATAATATTTGTCCAGATGATTTACCTTGGATTCCTTATTTTGGAGATGCGAAGTTTAAATTGCTTAAGGCCAACCCGGTGACAGGACAGACGGTTACGCTATTAAAAGTTCCTGCGGCTATGCAACTTCCAGCTCATTTTCATCCTGGTACGGTCATTGTTTATACTGTCCAAGGTACTTGGAGATATCTCGAAGATCCTTGGATCTCCAAAGCTGGTGATGTCGTTTATGAGCCGGCTGGCTCCTCACATACACCTCAGGCTGTAGGGGATGAAGAAGTTATTACGTTGAATATTGTTGAAGGAACATTAGACTATTTAGGTGAGAATGGGGAAATTATTGCCAGAGATAATTTTGAGTCATTCCTGAAAAAATACCATGACCACTGCGCAGCTGAAGGAATTGAACCTGTAGATGTGACAAAATTTTAAAAGATAGATTCGTAAAAAAAGAGAAGCCCGACGTTCACATGCGACGAAGATGCTTCTCTTTTTTCTTTTTTAACTCTTAATAATTTTGGATTTTAGATAATGAATATATTTGTTGGCAAAAGTGGATAAATGTTTATTCTCTGATCGAACCAACCCTAAAGAAATATTTACAGTCCTATGATTCATCAAATCAATCGGAATGATATCACCATTGATGACAGGGGGATAATTTTTCATTACGAAATCAGGAGCAAATGTAATAGCTAAACTTTCAATAATGGCTTGGAGAACGCCGTCCATATTATTTGATGTAAATAGGATTTTTAAGGGCTTATATTTGTTAAAGAAATCTTGAACAAAATACTGCATAAATTCACCGTTATATGTAACGAGAGTTTGATCAAGTATATCATGCGGATCTATGGTACCAAGAATTGCTAAGGGAGAATGCTTAGAAACATACACTTTCTGTTTCCCTTCAAATAGTGTTTCAAAAGCTATTCCTTCCATGTTTATGTTCAAATCAGCTGAATATGTAATTAGTCCGATGTCGGTCTTATGCTGTCGAATATCTTCAATCACAGCAGATCCACTTTTTTCGGACACCTCCACATTCACATGTGGATATTCTTGTCTAAAAGCGGCTATAGCTTTTACCAGAAACGTCGTCAATCCGGGTAAAGAAGATAATCTTAGTTCCCCCACATCCAAGGAATTGAATGAGTTGGATGTCTCTTTAATTTCTTCAATTTTTTTCAGTACTTCGTAAGCGAGTTTTAGAATAATTCTACCTTCATCTGTTGGTACGGCACCGTGTCCACGGGAGCGATTAAGAATTTTAATCCCTAACTCCTTTTCTAAGCTGGTAATGGATTGACTGATCGTGGATTGGGTCACATGAAGATTCTGTGCTGCCATAGTCAAAGAACTGTATTTTGAGACTTCAATAATATATAGTAGTTGCTCAATATTCATGGCTGTCCCCCTTTTTGAATATTAGTAATACTTACATACAAATTAAAATCTTTAATTTTATTTAATTATAATTTATGAGTATAATCAAAAACAATAAGAATATTTAGAATTTTCGAAAACACCAAATATACAAGGAGGGTTAGAATGTCATCTAAACAATTGTTTGATTTAACAGGACAGGAAGAAATAGTTACTGAAGGTGGTAATAGTTTAGGGCGATTAATGGAAGTTAATGATACTCACGTGGGCAGAAGAAGATGCAAACGTTGTAGTATGTTCACATCGAATAGAGGGCCACGAGAAAGTTGTGAAAGAAATCGAAGTATTAGGGAGACGAGCGCTTGTCCTAGCATTGGTGTAACAGATTCTGAATCTGTCGTTTAAGGTATGGATAAAGCGCTTTCTTATTTCGCAACTGGATAAAGTGAAACTTCCATCAGTGGGAGTCTTACTGCCCGCGAATAGCGGGATAAATAACACATGGGGAGGAGACGGATGTCAACAGAAACTGTTTTAATTACAGGTGCTACAAAAGGAATCGGCTTGGAATTCGTTAAAATTTTTGCAGGCCATAGCTATAACTTGGTGTTAGTCGCGAGAGACGCAACGTTGTTGGAACAACAAGCCGAGAATTTAAAAAAGGATTATGGCATACAAGTGAATACTTTTGCCGGCGATTTGAGTAGCCATACGACGGTAGAGAGCTTGCATCGACACTTGAAAACCGAGGGAATTGACATTGATATTTTGATTAATAATGCTGGAGCTGGCGGATACGGGGTCATGACAGAAACAGATATCCAGAAAGAAATGGAATATCTGCAGCTTAATATGATCTCGCTTACGTATTTAACCAGACTTTTTACGGATGACATGGTGAAACGAAAGAAAGGTAAAATTTTAAACGTGGCTTCACTAGCGGCCTTTCAGCCAGTCCCACGGATGTCGATGTATGGAGCAAGCAAATCGTACGTGTTATCCTTTTCGGAAGCGATTGCGGAAGAACTGAAAGGAACCGGTGTTCAAGTTTCCGTATTATGTCCCGGCTTTACCAAAACACCGCTCACGCAGCAATTCGCCGGAGCAGGCACAAAAGTGTTCAATAAGAACATGTTGGATCCACAAATGGTTGCCAAGTGCGGCTTTGAAGGGTTAATGAAGAATAAAAGGGTAATCATCCCGGGCTTTAAAAATAAACTCATGGCTAAATCTGTCGGACTGCTGCCAAGGAAATGGGTAACTATCTATACCCGAAAACTTCTCGAACAAAAAGTGTAAATAAACATAAAACACCCATCATTTACGATTTACGGAAAATATTATGCATATGTAACGATAGAAAGAAGCTGCATGAAGCTGAAAAATATTTAAATGAATACATAGGAGGAGAAAAGATGGCCCAAAACTTTAACTTTTATCAAATTTGGAAAGATTATTATTCCCGGTACAGTAACTTTTTGGATAAACAAGTGACTAAAGAATTTCCTGCTCAAGGGATAGGACAGATGTTGGAGATGAACCTTCAATTCAAAAAAATGATGAATGAAACAACAGAACGTTATTATGAATTTGTTAATCTACCATCACGAGATGATCTTGCGCATATTTCCTCTCAGATTGTCAATATAGATGCAAAGGTGGATGATTTAGAAGAATTTGTACAAGAAACTAAGGATAATCAAGGGGATTCAGTGGAATTGAAACGTGAAATGGCAAACTTAAAAAAAGATATGAAGAGCCTTGATACTAAACTTAATCAAATCATAACCTTATTAAAATCACCAAATGATATGAGTACAAAAGGTACTGTATAAGTGATACAGAAAAAACAAATCCATTAGTCTATTATTAATCATAAATTATGTAAGGGGTGAAGTCATGAGCGTTCTTATGACAAAAGAACACGAAAAGTTTATCGAAATGATACCTGAGGAGTATCAAGAGATGTATAGACGTGTGAAAAAAACAACTCAAGTGTTAACAATGGATGCCGAGCCAAAAGTAGGTCCAACACCGAAGGAAGTTATTTGGACTAGAAATAAAACGAAGCTCTATCGATATGTTTCTGATCAACCAAAAAAACATAAAATTCCAATTTTATTGATTTATGCACTGATTAATAAACCCTATATTATGGATTTAACAAAGGGTAGCAGTTTAGTAGAATATTTAGTTAATCGTAACTTTGATGTCTATCTCCTTGACTGGGGTACACCAGGTCGCGAAGATAAAAACATGAAATTAGATGATTACATTATGGACTACATCCCACGTGCAGTTCGTAAAGTATTGCGAAAATCTAATGCTGATGAGGTATCCATGCTTGGTTACTGCATGGGCGGTACTATAACATCAATATCTGCGGCGCTACACCCTGAATTGCCAATTCGCAATATTGTTTTTATGACAACTCCTTTTGATTTTGAAGAAACAGGTCTATACGGCGCTATGCTAGATGAGCGGTATTTTGATATTGATAAAGTGGTCCAGACGTTCGGTAATATTCCACCTGAAATGATTGACATTGGAAACAAATTACTCGAACCGATGGCAAACTTTTATGGGCCATATGTTAGTCTTTTCGATCGTGCTGAAGATGAAAGATTCGTAAAGAGCTTTAAACTTTTGCAAAAATGGTTAAACGACGGCATTCCATTTCCAGGTGAAGCTTATCATCAGTGGATTAGCGATTTTTATCAAAACAACAAGCTGATTAAAGGGGAACTGGTTATTCGTGGTCGTCAGGTTAAACTTGAGGCAATCACTGCTAATGTGCTCAACCTATCAGGTAAAAATGATATTATCGCTCAACCACATCAAGTAGAAGCATTGATGAATCACATATCAAGTAGAGATAAACAATATATAAATTTACCTGTTGGGCATACGTCTATTGCTTTTGGAAGTAAAGCTACAAAAATAACTTATCCAACGATTGGTGACTGGTTGGAAGAACGGTCCAGCTAATAGTGAATAATATTCGAATGAGATGATCCGTATTTTCAAATTGAAGAAGTTATGAAAAGCTAAATTCTATTAGTTTAGAAGTCCTTTAGTCCATAAATCATAATGTAAGTGTTTTATTTAGACGAGATAATCCTAAGAAGAAAGTGAACTCCACAAAGTAAAGATTTTTTCATTTTTCACTTTGAGAGTAACTGTTACTGTAAAATATTAATGAAGGGGTGAAATTATGTGGGTCTGTACTACACACATGAAAGAAACATTACTATTTTTAGAAACTCCCCATGTTAGCAAAGCTTCGTTTCAAATTAAGTGCTCCCTTTGTGATAATCTTGCTACTGCAAAAGTTTATTATACTCATCGGACTTACCATTTTACTAAAAAACAATTCATGGATTCTTTATCAAGATCTTCCTCTAAAAAATCTAGTTAATTAATGTTTGAAAAAACAAATTTACACTTTACTGATATGTAAAAAATCCGAGAGAATTCTGATTACGAATAATGTTAAAAACCTGTATTTTAAGATAAATAAAAAGAATCCATTTTGAAAAAAGATTGATCAAAATGGATTCCACATTATTGTTGAAATCCTGTTTTGATTAGATTCAAAACAGGATTTTCTTTTACATACTAACGTTCTTCTTCTTCGCCAACATGAATCTTTCATCTAAAAAGTTTGTACCTAATACACCGAGAATAATCATGATTGCCCCAATGATATGGTAGTATGCGAGATCTTCTTGTAAGAAAACTACACCAGCGAACATCGTAATTAAAGTTGATACATTGCTAAATACGCTCATTTTTGATGCTTCCATAATGGATAAAGCGTAATTTGATAGAAATGCTGTTAATAGTGAAGAGAGTATTCCTAAATATAAGATTGAAACTAGAAATAATGGGTTTGTAAAGGGATGAAAATATAGATTCATCGTTCCTGCAGCAATATGATTTCCGATAGACAGTGTGTTAAAGCAAACAAAACCAATTGCGGTCATCATATATGTTACATCAACTAATCGAAATTGTTTTGTCATTTTTCGGGCTAGAACGTTATAACCAGCTGATGATAATGCTGATAATAGAATAAGAATAACGCCAGTAAAATTAGTAGTATGAGAGCCCAATCCTTTCATAACAAAAATATAGATGACACCAGATACAGATAACAGAAGTGAAAGCTTTTGCAAAATTGTTGTCCGTTCTTTTAAGAAGTAAGAGGCACATACCATTGTGAAGATAGGAATAGTAGCTTGAATAATGCCTGCTTCAGAAGATGATGTATACACTAATCCAAATGCTTGAAAGGTAAAGAATAAAGTTGGATATAGAATCGCTACTGGTAAAATAGAAAGCATGTTTTTAAATGTAATATTTAATTTAATAAAACCAAATATTACTGGAATAGATGCGACAAGAAAAGAAATGGTAAATCGATGAGCTAACGTATCAAGTGGCCCTGTGACTGTAAGAGTTAACTTTACAAACATAAATGAAAAACCAATTATGAATGTATAAAGAATAGCTGCGGCGTATGCTTTTTTTGTTTGTGTCATATTCACACCTCATATAATGAATTTTCTTACTGGCCAGTATACGTAAATGGTAATGTTTTCTTGTGGGTGCTACAATACAAATAAATACAATCTGTACCGGTACAAAAATATATAGAGGTGTAATTGTGTATAAATATTTAATCGTTTTTAATGATTTAGAAAAGTTAATTCAAAATGGGGAATTAACAGAAGGTGATAAATTACCTTCTATTCGATCTTTAAGTACGCGTTATCAATGCACGAAAAGTACAATTATTCGTGCGCTTCAAGAGTTAGAAAAAAGACATATGATATACTCTGTTTTGAAAAGCGGATACTATGTTGTGAAAAAAACAAACGAAGATCCTGTTAGTCATAGTAGTGTAATAGATTTTGCAACATCTGCACCTGATCCAGATGTTTTTCCGTATTTAGATTTTCAGCATTGCATCAATAAAGCAATTGACACATATAAAAATGATCTATTTATATATGGGACTCCGAAAGGGTTGCCATCGTTAATTCGGATTGTTCAAAGGCAATTAACAAACTATCAAGTGTTTACGAATGAGGAGAATATTTTTATTACATCTGGCGTGCAGCAAGCGCTGTCTTTGTTAACTTCTATCCCGTTTTCGAATAAAAAGAAAACGATTTTAATTGAACAACCGAGTTATCATTTATTTATCGAGTATTTAGAAACCCACAACATCCCTGTTCTGGGAATTAAACGAACAGCGGAAGGGATAAATTTAAACGAATTAGAACGCATATTTCAAACAGAAGACATTAAATTTTTTTATACGATGCCGCGGTTTCATAATCCGTTAGGTACATCGTATTCTAAGAAAGAAAAGGAAGCTATTGTCCGTTTAGCGAAGAAATATGATGTGTTTATCGTGGAAGATGATTACTTAGCAGATTTAGAAAGAGATGCTAAAGAGGATCCGATGTATAGTTATGATGATTCCTCTCATGTTATTTATTTGAAGAGTTACTCCAAAATTATTTTTCCTGGATTACGAGTTGGTATCGCAGTTATACCTGATTGTTTAACGGAAATTTTCTTTACATATAAAAAATTACTAGATATCGATAGTTCGATGATTTCCCAAGCAGCTTTAGAAGTTTACATTAAGAGCGGGATGTTTGATCGGCATAAACAAAAAATTCGCGCTTCCTATTATGAAAGATCTGAGAGATTAGCTGCTTCTTTGAAAGAATGGAGTAGTACGAACAAACAGCTATTTCAATACCACGATGTAAAGTCTCCTTGTATCCATACACACATTACGCTAGATAAAAAAGTTATCGTTCAGCCACTTATTCGAAAGCTACTAAAAAATAATGTATTACTAGATTCGAGTAATAAAAATTATTTATCTTCGTTTCCGAAAGAAAAAATATTGAAATTAAATGTATCAAATGCAAAGGAAGAAATGATTGAAGAGGGAATATGTAAGATTATTGAGGAGATGAAACGTATATAGAGTGTTCATTAAAGAAATAAATTTGTTGCATTTACAACGTTAAGGAAATCCAAATAAAAAAGCCTTGCTACATATAAAGTGTAGAAAGGTTCTTATATTTTTACATCAAAATTAAATAACTTTATTATCATTACACACTTCTTA
Organism: Bacillus pseudomycoides; assembly: GCF_002582035.1. GTDB lineage: Bacteria > Bacillota > Bacilli > Bacillales > Bacillaceae_G > Bacillus_A > Bacillus_A pseudomycoides_B. Next base: position 12,888 of record NZ_NUQE01000088.1, on the reverse strand, counting down.
CGATAAGCATAGCGTTTTTTCATTTTGAGGGTATGATTTTAACTTCGCTTGATGGGCATGTGGCCGTACCCCTAGAAGGAAAACAGCAAACAAAGGAGAACTCTTATGAAAGAAATCGAAAAATACATGACACCAGCTGAAGCATCTTTTTATTGGAGGATTCCTCGTGAGACATTGAAGAATAAATACAGCCCGTCTGTAATGAATGAGAAGCTCTAGAACGCATGTTACAAGAAGGCTTAGTTAAGTACTTTTTGCATCCTGAAGGAAAGCGTAAGGAATGGATTATTAGTCGTCAAGCAATGTATGAATGGTTTGGAGAACCAAAAGAATAAGGAGAAAGGATGTTAAGAATGAAAGAAGAAACTATTTCTTTGTGGGGAGGATGAATCAATAATTATCTCTTATAGTGTTCAATAACCTTTTTAACATTTCTAAATGATACAATTAATTATACAATTTTCTTAAAAGATCATTATATAAAGGAGAAAAATCTTATGGTATCTATTTTGAATGAATTTATGAACATACCGACAACCTGTATTTCAGATGTTATGAATGGATTAAATAATATGCATCCAGCAATCAAACCTTTAAAGGAAGAGTATAAATTTGCCGGCAGAGCATTTACTGTTAAGATTCCTGTAGGTGATAATCTAGCTGTATTAAAAGCAATTAGAGAGGCAAAGACTGGTGATGTAATTGTTATCGATGCTAAAGGAGATCAATACCGAGCAATCGCTGGTGACTTTATCCTGGGTATGGCCCAAACACTAGGTATTAGCGCAATCGTTGTTGACGGTGTAATTCGAGATATTTCTGGAGTAAAAAACTTAAATTTCCCAGTATTCTCAAGAGGAACATCTGTAGCAGCAAGTGGAAAAGCTGGAGTAGGGGAAATTAACATTCCAATTTCTTGTGGTGGAACTGCAGTTAATCCTGGTGATATTATTGTAGGTGATGCGGATGGTGTTGTGGTAATACCACAACATGAAGAACAAACTATCTTCGAAAAATCAGTTGATAAGTTAAGAAAAGACGAAATAAGGGAAAAAAATGTTTCTGGAAATGTTAAAGCTATTAAGGAATACTTAGATAGCATGATTTCTAAATAGCATTTAAGAAAGACATAAGAAAACTTGGAGTAACTTTTCTCCAAGTTTTCTTAAATTAACGCATGTTTTTTTATATAAAATAGCTGTTCTTCGTGAATATATATGCAATATCCTGATAAGTGTTGTATACATCTTAGACCAAATGCTACTGCTGGAATAATTAGAGACTTAATCCTGTGTTTTATTTTCACAGTTATCTCAAAAGAACTGAGAGATATTCTCGGTATTAAAGAACAATCACCATTAGAGATCTTTGTAGATGAAGAGACAATTGTTTTACAGAAGTATCAAGCTGGTGGAGCTTGTGTGGTAACTGGTGAGGTTACACAACGTAATATGTCATTAGCAAATGGAAAGATTACTGTAAGTTCAGAAGGTGCAGAGTACCTGGTGAAACAGTTGCAACAATACTAAGTTAAATAGAGAAATTAAAGGCTCCGCCACACAGGGAACTTTTTTATATCAATATAATAATTTCACATACCGTAATGTTTAATAAACAAAACAACCCCCAAATAGCAGTCTACATTGATTATTATCTAACTTCTAGTGGTCAGAAAAGGTTTACAGGGGCTTCAAAAATTAATTCATTCGCCACTGAGGTCTCATCTTCAGGTTGAAGTGCGTATTGTACTTTTGAATGAAACAGCCATTGAGGAATCAATGGCTGTTTCATTTCGTAATAGATTATTTTATCTATATTATGCACTTGGCATAGGAGTTGGAGTTGGTTTTGCATAACCTTCTTTATACTGTTTATCGATATATTGACGAATTTCTAGTGTAGACATTCCATTTTTCTTCAGTGAGACAGATTGTAAAGCGATTTCTAAACAATTGGCGCAAGTTGTTGCATGAGAGTCCCAGACAATTTCACCATTGTCTTTTACTTCACGAATAAAGCAATTTTTATTGCTTTTATGTCCAACGCTTTCTCCACATCCACAATAACAAGGAATCCACTCTAATAATTCATGATCTTCTCCTGCCATTTGATAAATCTTTTGCATCTGCTCAGGCTTTGTAGATAAAAATGAAGGGAGAGTATCAGTTCCCTTTGTTGTTTCTGCAATATCAGTTGCCGTATGATCATCTCCCATGGCATGTTCTTGTTCACTTTTTTGTGTTGGCTTTGGTTCTTCTGAAGAAGCTTTCTCTTCATTCGAACTGCATCCTGCTAAAGCAATTAGAATAAAAAGACAGATTAATAGTAGGATAGGAAAAAGTGTTTTTTTCATATGCGTTCGCTCCTTGTTTTCATATTATAGGTTAACGAATCGTTTTAATATCTTGAATAATTTCTTCGTAAGGTGTATTTGTAAGGGCTGGGTAGCTCTTTACAACAGTTCCGTTCTTATCTACAAGATAGAAATTTGTTCCGTGAATGACTTGTGTTGTACTTGATGGCTTATCTACAAGTGTTTGAAAGTTATTTTTAGCAAAAGCGGTGATTTCTTCTTGTGTGTAATTGGTTAGGAAGTGCCATTTAGACATATCGGTATCATAGCGTCCCATAAACTCTTTTAATTTTTCTGGCTTGTCCACAGTAGGGTCTACACTGAATGAAACAAATTCTACATCCTTGATTCCTTCTTCTTTCAGCATGTTTTTAAGTTTTGTCATGTTGGCTGTCATAGGTGGACAAACTGTTTCGCAACTTGTGAAAATAAAGTCTGCTACCCATACTTTTCCTTTTAAGTCCGAGAGACCAAAAGGTTTACCGTTTTGATCGGTATATGAAAACTTCTCTACTTTCCAATCCAATGAATCTTTCAATTTTTTTTCACCACATGCACTTAAAAATACAATCATGCCAACAATCATCAGTAATCCCATAGTACGAAGCTTTTTCATATGTATCCCCTTTCATTTTTTCATTATGTATAAGGAAGGAGGCTATGTGATAGCCTCCTTATAGATTACTTGTTTCGTAATAAGCGCATACTATTTAAAATAACAATGAGAGCAGCACCTGTATCGCTAAGTACAGCAATCCAAAGAGTAAGCCAACCTGGGAAGATAAAGGCAAGGGCAATAAATTTAATAATCAATGAGAACCAGATATTTTGTTTAATGATGCGCAATGCTTTCCGACTTAGTTTCATTGTATAAGGAAGTTTTTCAAGATTGTCTGCCATTAATATAATATCGGCTGTTTCCATTGCAGTATCAGTTCCTGCGCCACCCATGGCAATTCCAAGGTTTGCTGTAGCAAGGGCAGGAGCATCATTAATGCCGTCCCCAATCATAGCTACTGTTTTCCCTTCAGATTGAAGGTGTTTTACAGAATGAACTTTATCTTCTGGAAGTAAGTTAGCGAAATAACGATCCACTTTCGCTTTCTGTGCAATGTGTTTAGCCGTTCCCTCATTGTCTCCTGTTAACATAACAGTTTCTTGGATACCTGCTCGCTTTAATTCTTTGATTGTTTGATAAGTAGTTGGACGAATGGAATCCGCTACTGAAATCATTCCTAAAATGACTTTGTTAGTTCCAACGAGTATCACTGTTTGACCAATTCTTTGCATCTCTCGAATTGGTTCATTCCACATTTGAAGAGAAACACCAAAATCTTCATATAAGGCTGCATTTCCAGCATAGTATGTTTTTCCATCTATCGTTACTTGAGCACCTTTTCCTACAATTGCGCGGAAGTCAGTTCCCTTTTGGATGGGGGCTTGATGTTCTTTCGCATATGCTGTAATTGCTTTTGCAATTGGATGATTGGAGTATTCTTCAATTGTTGCTGCAATTGATAGTAATTCATTTTCAGTACAATCTAGGCTTCGTATATGCATTACCTTTGGTTTTCCTTCGGTCAATGTACCTGTTTTATCAAATGCGATAGCATTTAATGAACCTGCTATTTCTAGAGCTGTGCCGCCTTTGATAAGTACACCGTTTCTTGCCGCATTTCCAATCGCAGATACAATTGCAACAGGAGTTGAGATGACTAAAGCACAAGGGCATGCAACAACAAGAAGTTCAAGTCCTTTATAAATCCAATCCATCCACGATCCCATGCCAAGGAGAGGAGGGATTATCATTACAACAATTGCTAATAGAAAGACGATTGGTGTATAGATTTTTGCGAAACGATCAACAAACGCTTCGGTCGTCGCTTTCTTTTCTTGAGCTTCCTCCACAAGGTGAATAATTCGAGATAATGTAGTATCCTCAACGAGTTTAGTTACTGTGATCTCAAGAGAGCCTTCTTCATTAATTGTTCCTGCATAAACAGAATCACCAATTTGTTTATTAATTGGGATGGATTCACCAGTAATAGGTGCTTGGTTTACAGTAGAAGTTCCTCCTATAACTGTACCATCCAATGGGATTTTTTCACCAGGTTTCACAACAATAGTTGTATTCACTGTAATATCATCTACAGATTTTTTTACAAGTTCAGATCCAACTTTCACCCATGCTTCTGAGGGTGCTAAATCAATTAACCCACGAATCGATTCTCGTGTACGTTCAATGGATTTGTTTTGTAAAGTTGCTCCTAATGCAAATAACCAAACAACCGTTGCACCTTCTAGCCATTGACCAATTAAAGCAGCGCCAATAGCAGCCGATATCATGAGAACATTCATATCCAGCGCTTTACTTCTTATTGCATAAAAGGCACTTTTGGCAGGTTTATAGCCACCAATTAGAATGCTCGCTGCATAGAGAAGTGTAATAAGAAGAGGTGGTGTGTTTGTAAAACCTCCCCCAAATCCTAAAGCTAAAAATAACCCTGAGAGAATCAAAGTTGTATTTTTTGATTTTGAAACAGGTGTTGTACCTCTACGAGTTCCTGCTAAAGAGGCTTCAAAACCCGCGTTAGATACTTCTTTTATAATGTCATCTACATTTCGATTATGACGAATTTGCATTTTCCCTGTAGCGAAGTTGACTCGAACTTCTTGCACGCCAGAAACATTTTGTAGATGTTTTTCGATCGTTAAGGCACATGCTCCGCAATCCATGCCTCCAACAAGATATGTTTGTACGCCATCTCCTTTTACTTCCTTAGTATCATGAGGTGATATGTCTTCACATGAGTTATCACTACAACAAGAAGTTTTTGCTATCACTTCTTCTTTGTGTATGGTGGACGCAGAAGAACAACATGAAGATACTTTTTCTGGTTTGGGTTCACAACAAGAATCAGATGTGTCATTTTCTTTTTTTGTAGTATCGATGTTACTACTGCAGCAGGAAGTCTCTTTAATAGCAATGGAAACAATCGGAATCTCTTTTTTAGAAGAACAACATGATGATGTTTCCTTTACTACTACTTCTTTAACAGGAGTTGGTGAAGAGTCACTGCACGAAGAAGTTTGACAACAACTCGTCTGTTTCTCTTTTTTATCTGTCATGACAATTCTCCTCTTTTTGAGATAAGCATGCATCGTTTTTATCACATGATGCTACTTCGTTCTGTACTTCATAAAATACAACATCAAACATTGTGAGTAGTTGTTCGATTTGTGCATTTCGTAAAGAATAATAGACATACTTTCCTTCTTGTCTTCCAAGGATAATGCCGCATCCTTTTAAACAGTTCAGGTGCTGGGATATATTTGACTGATTCCCTTTAATGATTTCTACAATTTCGGATACCGTCTTTTCGCCATCCATCATACATTGAAGAATCTGTAGCCTTGTTTTATCAGCAAAGCCACGAATAAATTTGGCTTTTATATCTAAATCATTTGGATCGCACAATTGTCTTCACTCCATTCATATTAGTAATTACTAATATGTTTATTCTTCATTTATATTAGCATTGACTAATATGTGTGTCAAAATTTTTTTAAAAAGTCTGATAAATGTTCTTTGCTCTATTTTTACTGTGAGCAGATAAGAATAAATAGGATTTTTACAAACATGTATTTCATGAATAATTGGATAAACATCCCTTGACGTGTGAGAAGGAATTGTTATAATGAACGAAAACATATGAACATATGAACAATCATTCATATGTTATTCTGAAGAATAGGTAGTGGAGGTGAAGGGATGTTAGATGTTATTGTGATTGGTGCTGGGCAAGCTGGGTTAAGTATGGGGTATTACTTACAACAAGGAGACTATGATTTTGTAATACTTGATAGAGAAAAAAGAATTGGAGACTCATGGAGAAACAGGTATGATTCTTTGGTTTTATTTACACCTAAATCATATAGTTCACTGCCAGGGATGAAATTAAAAGGAGAAGAAAATGCCTTTCCTACAAAAGATGAAATTGCAGACTATCTTGAAACATATGCTAACCGTTTTTCTTTACCAGTACAGATGGAAACAACCGTACATAAAGTACAAAAAATAAAAAATACATTTGAAGTATCTACCGATAAGGGAGTATTTCATTCCAAACATGTCATCATCGCATCTGGTGCTTTTCAGAAACCGTTCATTCCTTCAATTTCTCAAAGCCTTTCACAAGAGGTGTTTCAAATTCATTCTTCTCAATATCAATCACCAGAGACGATTCCAGATGGTCCTGTCCTTGTGGTAGGGGGAGGGAATTCTGGTACACAAATTGCGACTGAACTTGCAGAAAGTCGCGATGTAACCATTGCTATTAGCCATCCATTTAAATTTTTACCACTTAAAATCATGGGCAAAAGCATTTTTCACTGGTTAGAAAAGGTGGGTCTCCTATATGCAGGAATTACTACAAAGCGAGGATCATGGTTTCGAAAACAAAGTGACCCTATTTTTGGCTTTGAATTAAAGCATCTGATTCGTGAAGGGAAAGTTGAAACCAAACCGAGGGTGATACAAACACAGGGAAGTGAAATAACTTTTAGCGATTGTAGTAAAAGAAACGTGAACAATATTATATGGTCAACGGGCTTTACTCCTGAATATGACTGGATAGATATAGAAGGGATTTTAGATGAAAAAGGCGTTCCTCTTCATAAAAGAGGAGTGAGTCCAATTCAAGGGCTTTATTATATGGGATTACCGTGGCAACACCAAAGAGGGTCAGCACTTATTTGTGGAGTAGGAAGAGATGCTGAGTTCGTATATTCAGTTATAAAAGGGACTTGAAAATAATTGAAATAAAAGTATTAAATCAAAAAGGAACGGTAATAAATGAATGTTCGAAGAAGGGGAAAAATAAAGCAACGGTTTTTTATTCTAATTATGATCAGCATATTATCAACCTTTTGAAACAGGCAATCGAACATGCTTGTCATGATTAGTTTTTTATAAAAAGGAGAGCTTAACATGTCAGAAAATCACAATCACGGCCATGACCATGACCACGGAGATGTATTTCATTCCCATGCTCCGATTGGGAAAATGAAAATAGCATTTTTTCTTACTTTAATCATTCTTATCGTTGAATTAGTTGGAGGATTTATTTCGCATAGCTTAGCACTTCTTTCAGATGCTGGACATGTACTTACAGACATTGCGGCAATAGGATTATCATGGTTTGCTATGCATCAATCCCAAAAACCAGCATCGGAAAAATTTACTTATGGGTATCACCGTTCTGGAATTTTGGCTGCATTTATCAATGCAATGACGTTAATTGTTATCGCTGTGGTTATCTTGTACGAAGCAATTGACCGCTTTAAGAACCCACAACCAGTAGGAAGTACATGGATGTTTATTAGTGCTTCTGTTGGTTTAATTATGAATCTCTATTTAGGTCTAGGATTGAATAAGGAAGATAATATTAACGTAAAAAGTGCTGTCCTTCATATGATTGGTGACGCAATGGCTTCAGCAGGAGTTATAGTTGGCGGAATCATTATATTACTTACTGGTTGGTACATCGTTGATCCAATACTTAGTGTATTGATTGCCATCTTGATTGCATTTGGTGCATGGAAGATTGTAAAGCAAACGGTTGGCATTTTAATGGAGGGTACACCAAAAGGAATTTCTTTGGAAGAGGTAATGGACAAAATTCGCTCTGTTAAAGGTGTACTAAATGTTCACGATCTACATGTTTGGAGTATTACAAGTGGTAAAAATGCATTATCTTGCCACGTTGTTTTAAATAACCAAATTGATTTTCAAGAAAGCCAAATCATATTAAGAGAAATTGAACATAAACTTCAACACCAAGGAATCGGGCATGCCACCATTCAATTGGAAAACGAAGAGCATCCTCACGATGAATCTGCAATTTGCTCGATAACCGACCATGAGCATGAACATCATCATTGATTATCAAACGATTGTTATTGGGAGTATACGATATATGCTAAAAATCTCCCGAAGCCTATTAATAGGGAGTTTACAATAGAAGTTGTAAAAAAGGAATTAGGGATAGTTCCTTTTTTTATTGATACAAAATTCATTTTTGTAAAACCTATTTATGAAAATGAATTTTATGCATAGTTAATGTGATGTGTAGTGATTACAAAGAAAAGAAGTGCGTTTCGCGCTTCTTTTTGAGGTCTCGCCAACAAAACGTGGATTTTATACGCTAAGGATATGCAGGATTTCATGCAGGCTACGAGAACGGTTTGAGCTGCCAAATGCTGTTGTGACAGGGATGTATGAAATCTTGCATACAGCGGAAGGAACGGAAGGCTGACAAACTATTGGTATGAATGGCTTTCTAGGATTTGGTTACTGCTGATAATTTTGTGTTATGTGAACTAGATTTGTATAGAGTATGCATTCAACCCTTTCGGATCTTCTTCAACTAAAGGACCATATAGTTGAAGAAGCAAAATAGTTCAGTAATTTACCCACCTGAATATAAATGTAAAAAGGTATAAAGCAGTTTTTTCGCGAATAAACTGCTTTATACTCATGTAAGTTGATATGTGGTTGCAATGAGCAAATACTTATGTTAAAAGGAGATTTTTATTTGTGACACAAACTTCAAGAACTATTCCTGGAGCCGCAGTACGCGGAACGGCATCTGGTGTATTTTTCATGGCGTTTTTCGGTACTCTGTGGGCGTACACAGGAATTATGGGATTGCAAGGCTGGGGAGTTCCATTGTTGTTAGTTACTGCTATTGCCATAGGTATAGCTCTGTTCATCGGCGGTGTTTCATTAATACGTGCATCGCGACGATTAACGAATCAAGTTTCAAAAACAGATTTAAGGTGTGGGAAGCGTACGAGGTTTTGGTTTAACATTATTTTCGCGGCAGAGGGTTTAGCTATAGCAATTACGATTGCTGTCTGTAACGCTACTCGTCACACTGAACTTATACCTCTCGTAATAGCTATTATTGTCGGTGCTCATTTTATCCCATTGGCCCCTCTATTCCAAGTTAGACTCTATTATTTTACAGGTGCACTCCTTTGTTTACTTGCTATTATTACATTGCTGTTTGTGCCTCCGAAGGTCACACTGGGGGAACATCAGATAAATGCATTTATGTCTGTAGTAGGCTTTGGCTCTGCCCTGATATTGTGGGGAACTGGTCTGGCAATATGGTTAATGGGTAGAAGATTGCTAGGTATCGTCCAGAAATAAATAACATAAAAAGTAAGATAGGACTTTACAGCGAAAAAATATGTTTATTGTACAATAAAATGAAATCAGAGGTATTTACTTATTCAGCCAACGGGCGCGATTGTTCAATAAGCAACACAAAAGGATCTTCAATCGAAGATCCTTTTTCAGTACCAATAATGTTACGTTATGTCAACCTCACATGTATACCATGCACATCCAAAAAACATAATAAATAGACTTTTAAAAGTGGTACAATAAATAAACAGATTAGATAAAGAGGTGATGCTATATGACAAATAAGAAAATAGTTATACCCAAGTCAAATGGATTTACGATTAATCCTGTTAAACTCACAGGAAAAGTGCTATGGGGAATTGTTGTGCTTATTGGAATTATAAGCTTGTTTGCAATTCGTAATTAATCAAAAACTGGTGATAAAAAACCTCTCTCCAAACGGGGAGGGTTGCACTAGCTTCCAATAAGGGATCGTGACAGAATGACTGTCATAGATCGCAAAGTAAGTAAAGTTGAACCAACGGCGGGACTAAAACCACTTATTATAATAAATGAGGTGATAGTTATTTCGAATGTAATTAATAAGGTTGTATTTAAAAGAGCTATTAACTTTTTCACATTAGGGGTAGCACTAACAATTATTGCAACCATAATAACCTTTATAATCAATCCCGATCTAAAAGAAATAATGGAAGGGGTAGGAAATAGACTACCAGACCAAGTAAAGGAATCAACAGGTATAGAAAAGGTATGGTCATATATTGTTAATAATGGTTTTATAGTACCTTTACAAATGTTTATATTAGCCTTGATTCCAATACAATTTCTATATGTTATAAGTATAATTTTAACCGTTTCACTTCCTGGAATTCTTTTTGGAATTGGGTTACAAGTTGATTTTCAAAAAGGTTTTGGGATAATAATTTCTTCCATCCCTCATTACCTTTTTGAAGTTTTCGCTTATTGTTTATTTGCGGCCATTCTTTTTGAATTAAATAAATTTATTAGAATCAAATTAAAAAATATATTCAAAAAGGATAAAGAAAGAGTATCTCTTAGTAAAAAGATTTTAGAAGCAATAAAAATTTATGTTGTTTTAACTTTACCTATAATTATCGTTGCTGCATTCTTAGAAACTTACATAGCTGATATCATACTTGATTTATTTCATTAACTTTATATGCTTGATGAAGATTGAGATTTACTTAAACATAATACAAACTGTGCTTATAACTTCCGATAACGAATTTCACGTCAACTAGTACCTCTTGCGGGGGGCTAGTTGTTTTTTTACAGTAGCAAAGATGAGATTTCACTTTTAGAAACTGTTTTAGCGTATAAAATCCGCGTTTTGCCGTCAGTACCCCATGCCCATCAAGTTAAAATTTTGAAGTACCCCCTAAATAAAAAAAATTTCCCCAGTTAGTCACTTTGAGAAATCAGCTCATTTTTTCGTTTGGGGAGATCTTCTTTACTTTAAATTGGGTATGAACAAGCTATATATTTGGCTCTTATTTCTATCTGGATTTCTGGTGTCTTTAATGCTGGATATTAATCATTGCAATAAGCTGTAGGAGATTTTTATATATATGCACTTATTTTTGCAACCTTTTCATTCTCTCATTCGACTATATTAGTAAAGGGAGGAAGAAATAAAAATGGACATAGCCTATCTAGTAAAACAAGCAAAAAGAGGAAATGATCAAGCATTTGAACAACTTATTACTTTTGTTCGCCCAAAATTATATCGAACAGCCTATTCGTATGTAAGAAATGAACAAGATGCATTGGATATATACCAAGAAACAATTTATGAAGCATATCTTTCATTGAGAAAATTAAAAAAACCGGAGAAATTTCAAAGTTGGATTACCAAAATTCTTGTTTTTAAATCCATTGATTTTGTAAGAAAATCCTCTAGACAATTTGTTGGGAATGATGAAATATTTGCCAATTTATGTACAGAAGAGAACATGAATAAATTAGAACAATCATTGGATTTAAACGAGGCATTTAATTTCTTAGATCCTACTTACAAAACTATTATTTTATTAAGGTATTATCACGATTTATCTATTAAGGAAATTGCTGAGGTTCTTAATTCTCCAGAAGGAACGGTAAAATCTCAATTACATCGAGCAAAGCAAGCCTTACGCCCCATTTTAAAGGAGGGATATAGTTATGAATAAAGAAGAATTTAATCACCATATTAATGATATTCCTATACCAGAAGATCGGTTAATTCAAAGAGAAAAAACAGCCATGCTTCAAGCTAAGAAAAATCAATACCGTAGAAAAAAAACAATCAAGTATTCTAGTCTTGTTGCTTGTGGAATATGTGTTTCTCTTTTAGGTTTTGGATTCATTTCTCCTGCTATGGCAAAGACACTATCGAGTGTTCCAGTTATAGGCCCCATTTATGCACAATTTCATGATATTGCTTCTGATAAAATTGAAAAAGATGAGCTTGCTACATCAATTGAGAGACAAGATAGCCATAGTGGTTTAACGATGAATGTGAAAGAAGCTGTTTACGATGGTGGACGTTTAGTGGTCACGGTGGAATACAAAGGAGAAAATATTGCTTCCAATAGCAATGAAGAGAAAGTTGGATTTAGTTATGTAACCATTAATGGGAAAGAAGTCAGACCTGCAATTGGTTCTACTTCACAGAAGTCAACAGGACGGAACACCATTATTGAGCGGCATGAATGCACTCTGGCTAATTACGGTGAATTTGGTGATAAAATTGATGTTGCTGTCCATGGGAAAGATTTATTTGGAAAAACAGGAACATGGAATGTAGCATTTCCTCTTGCAAAAGTTGAAGGTGAGATTCGTAAATTCACTCCTAATATAAAAACATTAACGAAAGATAATCTGTATGCATTAACAGTAGACCAAGTGACCTTTTCTTCACTTTCAACGAGGATTGATTTGACCTTTGATTACCCAAAAGAAATGGAAGATAATGACGGTTGGCCAGCGTTTGATTATACTGTGACTGATGATAAAGGAAAAATCTACGAAGGAGGCAGCTTGCAAGTTGGTAGCACGGGACTTTACGGACACCATATTGTTTTAGCTCTTCCACCGATGGATAATCCTCCAAGATCCTTAACAATTGAACCTACGTATCTTAGTGGTCCAAATGATACATTAAAAAATGGAGGTGCTGAAGATTTAAAAATGACTGTTTTGCTACAATAATTGAAGGATTTTGCTAGGTTTCTATGTCTATTGACTGCTAATAAGTGAGGTTATGTAAACCTCACATGAATATGATATTCATAATATCTCTTGGATTCTCTTCTGATAAAAT
>NZ_NUQE01000087.1 GCF_002582035.1 Bacillus pseudomycoides | reverse complement strand
GTTCTGTGAACGAACTTTTTTCTCCAGGGGCTCTTACAGACTTGGAAGTAAAAGGTTTGTCTAAGTTTGAAAGCAGAAAAACCATACCTTGTTGAATGGGTACGGTCTGCTAGGCATTTTGTCTTAGTTGTCCCTTTTGGGAATCCCCTTCCTCAAAAATCGGTTAGGATTTTAGGTGGGGGTAGTTCAATTGTCCTGTGTATAAGTATTTACCTCAACTGTTGATAAAAACGAGCTGATTTCATTTATAGAATAAATATATAACTCGTGCATAGCACGTGTACAAGCTGTATAGAAAAGTTTACGTTCACTTTCTCTTCTATATTGTTTATGTGAAGCATTATAAATAATCACGGCATCAAACTCTACACCTTTCGCTAAATAAGAAGGTACAATAAGTATCCCCGAACTAAATGAAGCTGTTTCTTTTTCAATAAGGTGAATTTGTATATATTGCTGCAGTATGTCATATGCTGCTTTACTTTCTTGAGCAGTTTTACAAATAACCGCTATCGTTTTGTGACCATTTTCTTTCAAGTTTTTAATCCGACTTACAATTTTCTGATGCAGTTCCTCTTCTGTGTCTACTACTGTTATAACTGGTTTGCTTCCCTCACGTTGAAAAGGTTCAATAGACTCTCCCCCTGAAATAAGTTGCCGCGTAAATTCAATAATTTGTTTCGTCGAACGATAACTACGTGTAAGTTCAATGCTCTCACTTTTCTCTTCTCCATACAAAGTATATAATTGAGAAAATTCATTTTCAGCGGCATGTGCATGTATTGTTTGATTAAAATCACCAAGTATTGTCATTTTACTATGAGGAAATAATCGCTTCAAAAAGGTAAACTGAAAAACAGAATAATCTTGAGCTTCATCAATAAATATATGCTCTACAGATGTATTTCTTTGTAAATCCTCCAGCTGATCTTTTATATATAAATAAGGTGTCGCATCCTCATATGCCATATAAAAACGTTGTATGCGTTCTGCCGTTTCTCCGCATATTTCTTTCCAATTTGGTGGTAAGCTATTATTTTCTGTAAATCGCTTTGGAAACAACGAATCTGTAAACAACTGTAAATAAATCGCAGGCATATTAATGAATTGAAGTCTCTTCACACGTTTGCGAAGTGGTTTAAAACGTGCATTCACAATCATTGCAGCTAACATTTGTTGTTCACGTTCAAAATCATCAAATGTATTATCACCATACTGTTTCTCTTGTTGAAGTTTCTTATGAACTTTCGCATACATTTCTTTATCTAAAAACTGTATTTCTTCTTCAACCCAAAGTTCTTTTCGTTCTAGCCGCTCACTTTTCTTCAGTTCTTTTAATAACCACTCAGAAATTAATTTTATTCGATTAGGAATTCTCATAGAAACAGGAAATGAATAAAATTTCTCTTTTATTTCTTCCTTCGATATTAATAAGTTTCCGCGAAATTTCACATCTTTAAAAATCATTCCATCCTGTCTCAAATATGCCACATAGTTATCTACAACTTTCATGAAAAGTGCACTTGCTTTATATTGAATTCCTTGTATACGTACTGGGTACTCTGATTCTCCTCCCCCTGTAAGTACATATTCCATTTGTGTGAACGGATCTTCTACATCAAAATTCTTATCTATATGCTCCTCTAAATATTCTTGAAATGTTGTCTGTTTCATATTTTCTTCTCCTAATTCAGGAAGAACAGTCGAAATATAACTATTAAACATTGAATTAGGTGAAAAAAGAATAATTTGATCCGCATGTAATGTATCTCGATAGCGATATAGTAAATAAGCCACACGCTGCAATGCAGCAGATGTTTTTCCGCTTCCCGCTGCTCCTTGCACAATCAGTAAACGACTCATTTCATTGCGAATAATTAGATTTTGTTCTTTCTGAATCGTAGCAACGATACTTTTCATTTGTGTGTTCGCATTCTTCCCTAACACTTCTTGTAGTAATGCATCACCAATCGTTACTCCTGTATCAAACATACTTTCCATTTGGCCGTTACGAATGATAAATTGTCTCTTTAAAGTTATTTCTCCTGTAATGATTTCATTTTGTACCTTATACACGGCTGCTCCCAACGAATAATCATAATACAGGCTGGATATAGGTGCTCTCCAATCATAAACAAGAAATTGTTCTGTACTCTCGTCAAAAAACGAATGAGTGCCAAGATAAATCTGATCAATACTTCTTTCACCTTTTTCTAAAAAATCAATTCTCCCAAAATACGGAGATTGCTCTAGCCGTTTTAGCATCGTAAGCTGCTTATCTGCATGATAATGACCGCGCTCTCTTTCAGATAATAGCTCTGCTTGTTGCTTTATACTTGCTGCAGTTTCCACAGCCTCTTCAGCATTATCAAAGTTAACTGTTACATCACTCCAAAAGTTTTTTCGAATACTAACTACCTCTTTTTTCCCACTATTCACATATTGCTGAAGAACATCTATATCCCCTTTAATTTTCTTTATTACTTCCTCTATTCGTTGCTGTTCTAACGTCCATTCTTGCTCATACTGTTCCATATTGTCACTCCTTATCGACAAAAATAATTTGACCAAAAGTTTGACAAACACAGTTATTTTTTGATAAAATTATATTGGATAATTATTGAAATTAAACAAATATTTTACAATGGTCGTTTTTTGATTGTAACATATACATCTTTCTTAATTCAACGAAAATAGATAAAGTTACTCAAACAATTCCACTCTCAATGACGGAACTAAATAAAATTCCAGACATTTTGCACATTAAATAGATTGCACCAAATAAAAAGTCGATTNNAATCGACTTTTTATTTGGTGTATTCAACTACTTCTTATCCTTTTACTTTCACTGAATTTCAATTACTCTGCTATTTCCGTTCTTTGCAATTTGTACTTTTGCATACAGCCCCTCCCCTTTTACAAGGGTAACAGGAACTTCACGCGTGCTTCCTATCGTAACATACCCATAGTTCATATATCCTTTTATCCAAGTACCATTTTCCTTTGGGTAATCATTCACCTTTATTTTATCTACGCTGTAATTCCCGCCTTGCTCTTCTTTCAATTTTATATACACTGGGGTTTTCATTTCTTTTCCCATTGCATGATTCAACATCATTACGTTTGCTTCCTCTTCTATTTTGTAAGAAAACCACACTTTTTTCGTATGTGCTGATTTCTCAATTGGATTTTCTAATTCTAGTAACACGACATTACTGTTATAATAGTTCCATTCTTGTTGTGTAACGGTACCTAATAAAATAAAAGTAGAAAGTATACCTATTGACCATACATGTTTTTTCTTGTATGTTATGTTATATTTTATAATATTCTCTTGTTTTTGCTGCTTTTTTGTTTGTAACAATACAACCCCTGCAAGAAATAACATCCAGATCAATCCATAGTTTCCTATATAATTTGTTTCATACATAATAAGATTTGTAAACAAATAAATAACGATACCAATCCGCTTCATTACAGAATCCTTTACATATAGCATACCTAACACAAGAAGTAATGTATATCCACCATGTGCAATTACAATAAACCAAGACTCTGCACCTTCGTATTTCTCTAACAAATAGAAAAATACATATATCATTCCAAACCCAATACTATTTCGTAATAAAAATTCATTTTTTCTTGCAATCGCAAAAATAAAAAATCCGATATGAATGAGTACGAGATAACCCATACTTGTTGAATAGTCCGCACCTCTCATACATTCACTTAGTATAATCCCTTCCAATAACCACCATAAACTATGTTGTTCTGCCTTATGTTTTGCAAACATCCCATACGCAAAAATACAACTAGCATACAACACTCCCCATATGTAATGGTGATCTGTTACAAGTGTTGTAATTCCCGCCATAATAGCGAAAACAAATAAAAAAATACGTAAAAATTTTGCTGTTATTTTTTTATATCCCCATATTCCAAGCACACTGAGCATAGCGCCCGTAATCATGATTACGCTGCTTTCTCTTAATGTTTCCCATAAAATAAAATAGAGACTCGCAAAGAAAAGAACACTTCCTATTGAGCTTACTAAAACATACAGCACATATTCTCCGATTTTCCGAGGATTTGTTTGCGTTTGATTCTTTTTTTCTTGCCAAGTAAAATATTGTTGTGAAATTACGACAAACAAACCAACTAATCCCATTAATATATAAGAGATATTCATAGTTAAATTTGTAAATAGATTGGTTATGTCTATTAATGCATACAATGACCACGCCGTTAAGATTGCGCCAGTTGTTATTTTATATAAATTTCCTTCTTTTATCTTTTTAAATATAATAACGTACATGACTGTCATGAGGATTGCACACACTACTTTGATCAAATAATTAGGCTCTCCTCCTTCGTATAAACTTACGAGGTACACCATCCATAATCCTAATAAACTAGTTGTGTAAAACAAATAACGCCCCGGCATTTTCAGCTCAATTCGGTACCACATAAGGGAAGCGATAGTTATAATAATAGATTGCCATTTATCTGAAACAGTAAACCACTTCATTTCGTCTATCGTAGATAAAAAGAAAAGTAATGCTCCACCTCCAAGCACATACCATTCTGTTTTTTTGTCTGTTACATAAAGACATAACGCCGGAACTAACCAACTAACTGAGAGCCATACTTCTTCGTTTTCTACACCGTAAATATTTCGAAGCATCCAACATGACCACGCATAAGCGAAATATAAAGTTACACGCATTCCTCTTATAAACAACGTGTTTGCAAACATTACATTTCTTATCGCAAAATACCACACTATTCCAATGACAGGTACCCCAATTACAGCTAAGCTTTGATAAACGGTAGCCCATGAGTAGCGCATAGTCATCGTTAAAATGATATAAGCACCAAGTAGCGACCATACCCCAAGTATTTTAAAAACGTCATCTTTCCAACCTTTCATCCCCTATCCCTCCTTCTACAAGTGTATTCTTTTATACATATTTTTTACTTATAATTTATATATTTTTTCAATTATTCACTTTTGGTTTAAGTAAGAAAAGGTTACTATTATTAAAATGTTAAAAGTAGTGATTCAATACCTTAGAACTGTAACTTATATTTGCTTATAAGAGTAATGATAATGAATAATGAGAATAATTAATATATAATTTAAGAAGAACTAATGTACCTTTATTTTATACGTGAGCTCTTTAGAGAAACTTTGAAAGTCGTTTGGGGACGTTGGTTTATTTCTCTTACTAGATACGAGATTATATAATTATACAGTGACCTTTAGGTGGTTCCGACCATAACCTATTTTTCATAGACCTCTAATATTGATACAAGGCACTCCATTCTCTTAGAAAGATGGCACTGCACATTAATTTTAATATAAAACAACGGATAAACTTGTCAATTCAGCAGGTTTTTTATTTTTCAAAAGGAATATTATGGTTAACTTCGAATACTCCTAGACTATATAGAAAGACTTTAAAACAAATATAGTGAATATTGTGCAGTTGAAACTCTAAAAGTGTATGAAGCTAGTGAGTCTAGACTCTTTTGTTAAATCCGAGATTAAATATCTGGCGATATAATCCTAACATGCTACATTGGCCTTAAGCTCTAACAGAAACTTGGATGGTCAGATATAATCATACTGCTTACTGTCTGGAAAGAAAATCATGAAAAATGCTATTACCCCTTTTAGTTTTGGAAACCACTTGGGCGAAAAAGGCTGTTAAAGACACTATCTGAAATTATGCCCCATACAGTGGCTGTACCCGTAGAATATCTAGTAAGAAGGCAGTAATGGGTAATTGAAGAAGCCCTGAGGCTTGTGGAATAGAGTGAATAGAAGAAAAACAAGAGCCTGTGTTATTGAACTAACGGAGCAGGTTAGTGGGAGATGAAAATCCACCCATCTTTTAAACCAATGTACATCAATTTGAGGAATTGAAATGGTAAAAAGCCATATGAAATTATGAAAGGAGGAATTTCATAACATGCAGATAATGAACAAATATTCTCGTGCGAGTATGGTTTATATTGCGACCAATAATGAGGTAATGAATCAAATCATTTCTTTTTACAGGGACATGAATGGAATGCTCACCTTTGCGGGTTCCTACCCGACTTATGGCAGAGGGACTGGTATAAAGGAAGTCTCAACTGCAACTGCAAACGATGGCGTCGATCCCCTTGCGTCACAAGGTTCCCTAACTTTGTCCCGTGATGGACGTTTCCTACTTGCAGTTAACGCAGGCAGCGGTAGTATTAGTAGTTTCATGATAACCGACAGCGGAGCACCCGTTCTCGTGGATGTGAAGCCATCAGGAGGTGCTCAGCCCAATAGCGTAGCTGTGTTTGGTAATCTTGTCTATGTTTCCAATGTAGGTAATGCCGCTAACAATTTTGCATCCAATATCACTGGTTTTCGCATAGATGATAACGGACGCCTTACTCCTATTCCCGGATCAACCCATTCTCTCAGCACCTTCAATGCACAGCCGGCGCAGGTTCTCTTCACTCCAGATGGCAGTAAAATTCTTGTCTCCGAGCTTACATCAAACCATCTTAGTATATTCCATGTAAATAAAAATGGTACGATTACAGGACCAATCGTTAATGATTCTTATGGTCAAGGACCATTGGGCGCCTATTTTCTATCGTCTGGAATCCTCTTAGTTACAGAAGCAGTTTCAAATGCGCTGTCCTCTTATTCATTGACTAACGATGGTATCCTTCATGTGATCAGCGGCTCTGTACCAAACGGATATAAGACCGCTTGTTGGGTTGTAACAACGAGGGATGAACGTTTTGCATACACTACCAACACCTTAAGCGGCACCATTTCCACCTACCGAATCGATTCCAATGGAGCACTGTCGGTGGTAAGGCATATTACCAGTACACCGTCAGGTACGGCACCAGGTCTGCCGATAGATGCTGGAGTGAGTAAAGATGGCCGCAATTTTTACACACTGAACGGGAATCAGGGTACAGTCTCAGTATTTCATATCCAAGATGATGGTAGTCTTGTTAGATTGCAGGTTGCTGCTTGGACTAACTTTCCTTATTTCGGATCCCAAGGTTTAGCTGTTCTGTGATTCTATTGGGTTCACTATAGAAAATAAAGGGTAGTTATCGAATAAACGAAGGAGGCAGAAAATAAAGCGATATGGCAGAGGGAGACCTAAATCATCAAGTTACTGATGCATTTTTCATAATTAAAACTCAAAAAAATAAAAAATTAGTGCATAGTTATAAATCAAAGCTATCAATTGACAGCTTTTTTTGCGCTAAAGAGGCAGGTTAGTTAAAGTAAAATATTTATAGGAAGATATTACATATGCAATAACGGAACCAACTCTGTCGTTTTGGTTTGACTTAAAAATAGCGGACATCAGGATCAGCAGTACCACTTTGTTTTTGGAATAGGAATCTTTCGAAATACGGTGATGATTGACCTTGTAATCGAAGACGTTTTTCAATTTCAACTGCAAAATGACGTGCATCTTCTACATTTCGCCTGCCGGTAACAATGTCATGCATCAAGTTTAAAGCCATAAAATTCGCTGCTTCTTGATCACATTTAGCCGTAGCTTCACCAGCAGTTCGGTCTATATATAAACTGCCATCAAACTGTGCCAATTCATCAAAAAATGAAACAGGCACTTTATAATCAGTAGTTTGTGCCAAATAATCAAGATGGGGAGTCGGAAAGTTATGAAGTACCGTATCAAGATGAACAATCGTACGCTTCCAAGGACCATTGTTATACCAAATGATTTTTCTAGAACTTGCTTCACTAGGTAAACCATATTTCTTGATTAACAAATAAACAGTATTTTTTGGTTCCCCAGTCCACCCCTCCAAAATTTGATCTAAAATTGGATGCATACCGGCATGTTGACGGTGATAATCGCTTAAATCATAATCCATTTAACATCCCTCCTGACATATTATATACTGGTCATTTGTCCATAATTATAAATAAAAAGCTCAATGTTTCTCGTATTTTTATAGAAACACTGAACTTCTTAGAATGTATTCAAAAAAATATTAATACTCAACTATACTTTTTCATTCTCTAAACTAGCATTTATATCAGTTCCTGTATTGCTTTTATCACGATCTCCGGATTCTCCAATTGAATCGAATGACCATTCTCTGTTTGAATATGCTTTGTACAGTTTGTTAGTTCACATAAAAGCTGCTGTTGCTCTTTCCATGTTGAATCTGAATTGTTAGAACTAATTACAACCACCGGCAAATTTTCTCGTAAATTCTTTGCTCGTTTTACTTATTTTGCTGATTCTTCACTGTACAGCATCTCTTTATAGACAGCTTCATATGCCCCTGCAGTATATCCTACGTGTTTTACATGTGTTTGAACTTGCTCTGGAAGGCTCCTTCCTCCTACTGGCATTTTTAATAAACGCGGCAAACCGATAGTAGAAGTGATATATCCTAATCTCATCTGTTTTATACTTTTTACGTATTGTTGTGACCTATCTTCATTCATTTCCTCCTTCAAGTATCGATTTTCATGTACAGCGTCGACTAATACAATTCCTGCCACCTCATCAGGATATTGACTTGCAAATAAACGCATATTTAGTCCTGCAAATGAATGTGCTACTAAAATATAAGGAGGAGCAATTTTCATTTTTTCTAAAACGATCTTCAAATCATTGACCACTTCTTGACTAGTCGATAAACCATTTCTCGTATCACTCCAGCCATATCCAGCCCTGTCAAAAGAAAACACCCTTGTAAACTTTGATAATTCAGGCTGGACAAGACACCAAGCTAAGCAATTACCACTTAATCCTGCATCTAAAATGACAGTCGGATTTCCATTTTCTTCACCTGAAACCATAGTATGAACATTACGACCATCTACATTTACAATACTTCCAAGCTCTTTCGTTGCATTCTTTTTTCTTATGCACAGATTTACAGCTGTAAACGGAAATAGTACTGTACTAATTGCTGCTTTTAAAAAAAGCATCCGCTTGAAAACTCATGACAATGATTGTACCTCCATCCAACTCTTCAATAATTGTTGTTCTTTTTCAAATGCTAATCCTGCTTTCCGTTCTTCGGTTTCACTACGCATCTGTTCCCACTTCCAAATATCAAGAATCGTTTCTTCAAGTGAGCGAAATGTCAGCCCGGTACTTAACACTTTATCAATATTAAATGAACTTCCACCTCGCCAAGGTTCTTTCTCTTCTGGAAGAGCAAATTCCTCTGGTATCCACAACGGCATTTCAGTCCAAGGTGCTACATTGTTCTCAAGTAAAAACTTTTCACTTACCCAAACAAATTCTGCATCACTATTTGTTATACCTTTGCAACTTTCTAATAACTGCTCCATCGTTAATGGATAGTCTGGTCCTGTCACATTATAAATTCCTGTAATATTTCGTTCAATCATGTTAACAATCCAAATTGCCAAATCTTTCACATCAATAAATCGCACTCCTCTTTTTGGATTTCCTGGCGCTAATACTCGGCCACCTTTTGCGATTCGTTTTATCCAATAAGGTAACCGATCTGAATAATCATTTGAACCAACAATAAGCCCTGCTCTTACAGACAGTACTTGACCCGGCAAATGTTTCTCAGCTTCTATTTCGCATAATCTTTTTAAAGGACCATAATACTCGTTATAACTAGTCCCTGCCGCACTCCGATTAATTTCTGCTGCTTTTTCTTCTGATAAAGTTTGTACTTCATAATCTTCTGTAATTCCCATTGGAATCCAATCTTTATATACAGACAGGCTAGAGATGAAGGTATAATGC
Source organism: Bacillus pseudomycoides (assembly GCF_002582035.1). GTDB lineage: Bacteria > Bacillota > Bacilli > Bacillales > Bacillaceae_G > Bacillus_A > Bacillus_A pseudomycoides_B. Next base: position 56,575 of record NZ_NUQE01000087.1, on the reverse strand, counting down.
CGAACATGATTTACTAACATAGATGTGGACTTCTCTACAGTTCGTGGAACAAATCCGCACGTATCAACTGCTGCATCCCATACTCTTCCCTTCAGTACATCTAGGTCTCTATCTCGATCACTAATAAGCACTTCTACATTTTTATCTTTGAAAATATCATTGTTGTTGCCCCGATTCAATATAGTCACTTCATAGTTTCTCTTTAATGCCTCTTCAGCTACTGCTCTTCCTAAAAAGCGTGATCCACCTAAGATTAACAATTTCATTCCATCCCTCCTCACACTAATAATTCGTTATGCACCATAACATCCCCCTTAGAAATTGTGTAATTTCATTAAATTTCAAAATTTTCATCCTATTTTTACGTTTTGGGGTTTACAAAATTTACCTAATTGTATATACTTACTTAAGTAAGAAAAAATTTCCAAAGGAGGTCGAATGAAATGATGAAAATAAGTGTTTATGCAGCATCTGTTTCACAATCAAATATATATTCGACCACCCATATGGAGAATTGAAAATCGCCTTTATTATGATTTAAATAATTCTGCCACAGGAGGTCGAATGCCTTCCTGTGGCTTTTTCACGCCTTGCCGCAGGAGTACTTTGTCTTCCTGTGGCTTTTTTATGCGATTTTCGCCTTCTTACAAATTTATACACTTGAGAGGAGTAAACATTTTATGACATTTCATGTATTCTTTTTAACGATTACGATTCAAAAAAACCGTCTATCTAAAGAAGAACTTGAACATGTACAACGTGTTCAAGAGATCATGGACGAAGTAAAAGATCGTCAAATTTCGTTTTATAACCACTTGTAACATTTAACAACAAATAACGGTGAAAGGAGATGTATAGAATGATTTTGTCAAAGCAGCGAATTATGATTTGGATTGTGGAGGTAGACTCTGCATAACAAATCATAAACTTGTGCGAAAGTGTTAAATAAAAGAAGATAAGTATTTAAAAGAATTTCATTATAAGTAACTGGAGATATAATCAGGCAAACTAAAAAAAGAATCCATATATCAATTTGACGGACTCTATAATTTTGGGGATTTAGGAGGATTTCAAACTCCATATGGACGAAAAATGAAAACAGATGTACTTTTTCGTTCCGATAAAGTGAAGCTTGAGGCGGGGGTCTTACTGCCCGCAAATAGCGGGATGAATTATCAAGGCCATCACAAAAAGACCAGCTACACTAAGTAACTGGTCTTCATTCTACTTCTTATTTTTTTTCAATTGAAAAAGTCTTACTAAATTTAAAACGACTGTTTTCGTCACAGCATATGATGGTACAGCTAAAATCATCCCGATAATTCCTGCAAAATTTCCGACACCAAGAATCAACACGATAACCGTTAACGGATGAATGTTTAATTTTTCGCTCATGATTCGCGGTGATAGAATATTACTTTCAAATTGCTGAACAATCGTTACAACAATAATAACCCATAACGCTTGCATCGGTGATACAAATAGTCCAACAATAACCGCAGGTGCCGCCCCAATAAACGGACCTAAGTTTGGAATGATATTCGTAACTGCCGCCACAACTCCTAAAACAAAAGCATAAGGCATCCCGATAATTAAATAACCGACAAATGTGAAAGCCCCAACAAATAAACAAACCATCGATTGACCTTGAATGTATGCAGCAAGGGTTTCATTCATTTCTTTTAAAACATGGCGCCCTTCTTCATGATACGCCTCTGGTAAAAAGCGAACTGCTGCTCCAGGAAATTTATGTCCATCTTTAAACATATAAAACAAAATAAATGGAACTGTGAAAATAATTAATGCAACGTTTGTAATAATACCAAATAATACAGTCGCACTCGATGTAAGCGTATTTGGTATCTCTTTCAAATAATGAAGAGCATTCTTTTCTATCACATCTAGTGAAACATAATCTTGTGTTGCAACCCATTGAAATAACCTATGATGTGATAAATCTGTTATGTATTCTGTCGCCTCCTTAATATAAGTCGGCATATTTGTTACTAAATCCATAAGCTGCTGAGAAAGAGTTGGAACCACAAAACCAATTCCCACAGCTATTAATGCAATAATGAACACATACAGTAGCAAAATGGCTAAATTACGCGGCACCTTTTTGTTCTCTAAAAAAACAAGAACTGGATTAAACATAAAATAAAGAAATAAAGCAATTAAAATAGGGAAAAACAATGTGGAGATAAAAATGCCGATTGGCTGAAATAAAAACGAAATTTTTGTACAGATAAAAATAATCGTTACAACCATCAGCACTTCTAATGTCCAAAAATGTGCTTTTGATTTCAAAAAAAAGCCTCCTTTTAAATTTCTTCTCTCATTGTAACAAATCAAAACAAAATTTTACATGCTATTTCTTCGTTCTTTATTCCAAAACATAAATAAATACACTACAATAAAGACATATAAAAATTTGCAACTAAAAGGTGATAGGTATGACGGTATGTAGTATATGTAGAGAAAAAGAAAAACAATGTATAGAACAATATGTTATTCCAGAAATGTTATGTGGATATTACTATATCGATACAGTGTGTGAAACATGTCATGAAAGAATAGTAACAAATGTAGATCGTCCATTAATTAGCCATAAATTAATACAGTATAAAATTGATCAGCTTAAACATCAAATTGATTCCCCTCTTCTAGATATATATGATGATGAATATACACATGATGAAACTGATACCGACGAATTTCAATTTTCAAATTCCCTTATTATGAAACTATGTCAAAGACATGATATTTCACTTCATGATGAAATATGGAAAGAAGAACGAGTAAAAAAAGTTTCCGGTTCCATTCAACGCGAATTACTACTTGATAATCGCAAATATAAAATGAGTTTATTGAAAATGGCTTATTTATTTGCTGTACATACAATAGATGGCTATTTTCATGATCCAGATGCAGTTGCCGTTTCTAATATTTTATTCAATGTAGATTTTATCGAATTAAAAGATAGAAATATTGTACGAGATTTAAGCAAAAGTTCATTGTGGAACACATTAAATACCGATTGCCAAAATCATTATTTTATCTTATTAAGTGACAAAGATGGATTATTCTGTTTTATTCGCCTCTTTGATGTGTTCGATGTCGTTGTTCACCTTTCTCAAAAAACATATGACCTTCCGTCGCCAATTGTTGGTGTAAATGATACAATCAATCAAGCGTTTTACAAAAAGAGTTTAAAAGAATATATGAATGGATTATTTAAAACAACAAGCGGAATTCAATCTTAAAAAACAAGCGATATGATTACAAAAATAAGAACATACGGTCTCCTTTCTTACATAAACAGGATTATGCTATAATAACAATGAAAAGAGCGATACAATCACATAAATAAATCAAATTAGCATATGAATAGAAAAAGACTAGTGTGCGGCAACACACTAGTCACATATAACTCATCAGAGTGGATTATTCATTATCCTATTTGTTTCTTATGAATTGAACAACCCACCTTCTATTGGCGTAGAGTGGGTTGTTATTTTTTGAGCTTGTCAATTAATAACACAACAAACGTCAACAATGCAATGAGAAAGAGACCACCTTGCAAAAGTAACGAAAGTTCGCTCAAATTATCACCTCCCTTCATTAGAGAAGTGATAATGGAACAACCACCCTGACCATGAGTTACCCTTTCATTTTATCATATTTTTCTAATTTTTACGACGAAAACCGGTAAGCTTTATACTTATCGGTTTTTAATCGTGTTGAAAAATAACAAATGTGACATACTATGAAAAAAAGAAGGTATTCATATGCAAAAAAGGATAAAAAAGGGAATAAAACGAATAAGTCTAGTACTCCTCATTATCCTAGCAGGAGGAGTGATTTGGTTGTACGGTACAAGCGCTGGCCATAAACTTCGCGAAATGATCGGAGGATCTATTCTGTCATCACAGCACCCGCAATTCGCAAGATTGCTTTTGTCAAAAAATGAAATTCAGCAATTGAACACTGCTATTTATGCACCGCCCACCCAAAAATCAAAACTTCCCAATTTTTCGTTGTCGCGTAAAAAACACCCATTATCTGTAACTGTTGAAACGCTCGAAGATCCACATTTCACAGCAAAAATAATGAAGGTTAACGATCCGACTACCATTCATTTAGTAAGTTCCAAATATCATAATCAGGGTCAACCATTATCTGAGCTCATTGAACAAAATGGGGCTATTGGAGGTATCAACGCAGGTGGATTTAAAGATCCAGGAGGTGTTGGGCGTGGCGGAGAAGTCATAGGGATTGCAATTTCTGATGGTGTTATTCGTTCGGATCCTGGATTTAGTCGAGATGCACGTAATGTTGTTTGTGGATTCACAAACAAAGGACAATTCATTACAGGAACATACTCCATTAATGAGTTAAAACATATGAACGTAACACAAGCTGTCACATTCGGACCGCAACTAGTTGTGGACGGAAAAGATATGGTGACGGATCAAGTTGAAGAAGCATATGGCTGGGCGCCTCGAACAGGAATCGGACAAGATTCACAAGGGAATGTAATAATGATTGTAACAGACGGAAGATTTTATTGGAACAAGAATCACCGTGGTGCTTCTATGAGAGATATGGCATCCCTTTTCCAAAAATATGGATGTATAGATGCATTTGCCTTAGACGGTGGAGGTTCTTCGACGATGATTTATAAAGGAGAATTACAGCTTAAACCCGCAACTGAAACTTCCGTGGGAATGCGATATCTTCCAAATGCATTTGTAATCATTCCGAAATGACAAGCACTCTTAAAAAACGTTGTTTATACAGTATTCTTAACTACCGACTGAATATTGCACCTTTCGGCCGGTAGTAGTTATTTACTTGTAACTCTACCATTTTATTTAAAGATTTCATTTAAACGCTCTTTATAAAATGTAATTGCTTTTTCATATGTTTTTACACTTTCCGTTTTCATTGCCACATCTAGCAGGAGTTTCATCGCTTCTTCATGAGATTGTACATTATACTTTGCCAATGATAAAAACACTTTCATGACATCATCATCTGGATAACATTCTATTCCAGCTTCTAATGCAACAATCGCTTTATCATATTCCCCAATACAGCGATATGTACTCCCTAAACCGATATAAGCCCCGCGTAAACTTTCTCCTTCTAGTCCCTGCTCAATAGCTCTCTCATAATATAAAGCGGCTTCCGTTTCCATTCCCATCGCATCATGCGTCCATGCACATTGATACAAGACTTCTGGATCTTGCGTAAAGTTTGTTAAACCTAACAATATCTCTCTTGATTGAACAAATTTTTGCTTGTTGCGCAGTTGGATTGCTTTTTTTAGTAGATTTTCCATCCCTTTGCCCTCCCCATTTCACTCAATACATCTGTGTATGATTCCCAGCATTACTTTTTAACGATATATACATATATTCCCGCTTTTATGAGTGGTGAACAAGCAATTGTTCTCTTTCAGAATGAATCGTTGCGATTTTATCAATCAAAATTTTTGCTGTCTCTGCTTTATCGTTACAGATTTGTACGTCACCATCTTTAGAAATAATGTAGTGATTCGTTACATTTGTATATAGTGCATCCGAAGCATTCGCAATCATAAAATCTGCTTGTGAACCTTTCATTCGAGCTTGTGCTCTATTTACTAATTCTTGTTGATTTACACCGCTTTCTAATTTAAATCCAGCTAATACAACATTGGAATCCCATTGTTTAATTTGTGCCAATACCTTTGGAGCTTTCTTAAAATGAATAACTGGGGGCATATCGCTTGATAACTTACCTGTTTCATTCATTATATTTCCATCTCGATCGACAATTTTATCAACAATCCAGTCTGATCCAGCCGCTGCCATAATAACAATATCTATTTTTTCATTTGTAATTATTTGTTTCATTTTATCTTGTAAATCGACAATTCCTTCAAAAGAATAGGATGAAAGATTAGCAGCTGCTTCAGGTTTTTCTGCGAAATAACCGTGTAAATATATAACGGAAGCCCCCACTTTCAAAGCTTCTTCTGCAATAAGCCTTCCCATTTTTCCTGTCGATAAATTCGTATGTCCCCGTACCTCATCCCACTTTTCTAAACAACCACCACTTGTAATTAATATCTTTTTCCCCTTCATATTCTTCTCCCTTCAATCACATATTTTCTTCGTTTTCTTTTGTTCACAAAACCACTCTGTTCCAAAATCGACGGCTTTTCGTTGTTTCATTAATTTACATGATGCATTTCCAATCGTTCCATATGTAACCCCTCCTGCTTCATCAAATGCCTTTCCTAGCAGCACAAAATCATTAGAATCATATTCGAATTCCTCATACTCTTTCCATATGCGAACTCCATTTTCAATAATCGGTGCCCCAATTTGTACTTTATCTCGATATTGCGCACGAACTTCAGATAAATGAAGTGATGTATTTGAATCGTGATCCACACCAATTAGCAATATATATCCATCTAACTCATACATTTTTTGCAAAGGTGACTGTTCTCCGAAACTAGGAGAAAGCTTGTGATTTTCGGTAATTTGTTCTGCATTCTTTCCCCATGCTGCAAAACTATGTAAAGGATGATTACTTCTCTTTATATTTGGATAAGTACGAAAACATTCCACTACTTTTCCCATACTTCGCGTTGGTGTTGTTTTTGGATCAAAAGGCGGTACATTGTCACGAATAATTTCCCACCAACTTTCCGGAACCGGTGGCATTTGCCAATTTTTCGGATCAGATAAATCACTCGTTTGTGTCGGCATAACAATTGTTCCTTCTTCTGTAACAACTTCTATTAAAGCTTCTACTACAGCCAAAGCCCCACCGCTTACCCAACCAATCGAGCTCAGAGATGAGTGTACAATAACTGTCATTCCTTCTGTAACACCTAACTTTCGCAAATCATTTGCAATTGTATGAATTGTATTTGGTATTTTTGTTTTTGCAATTATGTCGTTTATGTTCATAAAAAATCCTCCATACTACATAAAAAATATAATTTCTTGTATATTCCATTTCTATATTATCATATTTTTCCTAATATTTAATAAAAATTGAAAGAACAGCTCAAAATCCAAAGATACTATATATAATAACAATCATTCATACTCTATCTTTTATGCAATATAAAAAAGACGACCATATAAGATCATCTTCTCATGTTGTTGTTTTTTCTCTTTTTTCCATAACCGCCTAATAACTATGTAAAATAACCCCAATCACAACAAACCTCATTCTAATCCGAGACATAATTGGCGGAAACGAAGATGATATTCATAATTTTCTTATAATCCTTCTTTCATTAACAAAAGGAAGGGAAAAGCTCCTTCCCTAAACAATATAAAAATGTTCCAAATTTATATTCATTATATATTAATCATCACAATCATGGTCTTTTGCTATAGCTAAAGCACTAAAAGACAGTGGTCCGACAACAGCAGCCGTTGTACCTTGAGTAATATTCTCGGCAGTTACACGATACTTATGAGAACCAGCTTTTACATTCGTGTCTATAGCTTGAAATGTTACAATATAAAATTGTTCTGAGTCAGCAGATTCTATCCCTTGTTGAGCCACAAAGATTTCTTGATCATCACGAAAAACTCTAAACACAATTTGAGCGATACCAGTAATCCCTTTTATACCAACAGTGAAGATCAGTTCCACATGATTTTTGCGTGCATGTTTTTTCGGAATATGAACTTGTAGCTCTGCCAATTTAACTTTTTTTGGAGATTGTGGAATAGTAAAAGCTTTTGTTTCATCAATCTTACGAAGTGGCTCTGTTGCTTGGTAATCAACAATTCGAAATATTATAATCACCTCCTCTATCTCTATTTTAAAATATGTAATAGAGATAGAGTTGGCTTGAATATCTATCATTCTTTCCATTTTTTTATATTTTAGCTCAGTTAAACTTTAATGTTGATAATTCGATAAAATTAAAGGAAACCCAATTTTTATGAGTTTCCCCTATTATTGTTAAACAAAAGCATCATTTATTTAAGTTAGACCTATTTGGTTTCCTTATTCTTTTTAAAAAATATTATCCACCAATAGATGAGATATAAATAACCGATGAGTGATAGATATATCCAAATTGAACCTTCTCTCATTTGCCATAAAACATATTCAACTTCGGTTGGACCTCTACCATTTCTATTAAAATTATTTAGCAATTTAATCAATATAATTACAACTATTGATACAATAGACCTTCTTATATTCTTTTTTAGAACAAGGCTTATAATAATTGCGGGTAATGTTACTAACGGTAAATATTCAATTATAATCATAACAACTAATAGTGAAAAGAAGTAAAGAAGCGTAAACAAATAAGAACTCCCCACCATAATACCCAATAATGTGATTGCTCCTAAAAATAGCATGGCAATCGAAGCAAAGCAACCCCATTTTATTTTTTGTTTGGTACGATGTATTTCTTCTTCAAATTCTCTATCATCACTCACCTCTGCACTACCTTTCAAATGATATTTGTATCAAATTCGTTAATGCAACATTTACAAAGATAGCGTTGGCGACCATTATATTTTCCAAATCGAACAACGTGTTCAGACGCACAATAAGGACACTCACAGCCTTCTTTGAATCGAGTTTTTCTCATTTCGTTGATTAAACAACCACCAATAGAGGCGTTCGACATAGCGTTTAACCCATTGATAGACCTGTTCTTTTTGGATATATTGTAATGTGGAGCCAATTGAATCTATTTCACTTTTTTATGTATATTTCTTATAAAAATAACACCATATATTCTTCATCCCGATACATTTCACCAATTTTCAATGCCTTTTTTTCTACACCATACGTTTCAAATCCAATTGAATGATATAATTTTTTTGCTGCAATATTGTCTGAAACAACCGATAAATTAATTTGTTCTATGTTTAGAGTCTTTGCTTCTTTCACGATTTCGAGTATTAGATTACGTGCATACCCTCTTCCTCTGCTCTGAGAACTTACATACATCCCCACGATGTGCCCTTTATGGCAGAGTGCTGCTCTTGATTCTGTTAATAGTGTTACAATTCCTACTAGACTATTCTTCTCATCAAAGGCACCGAACGTATAGTTATCTTCTGCTCGTAAATTTTGTACTACTTGCTTGATCGGCTCTTTCTTTTGGATTGCTTCTTCATACGTAGTAACGTATGCCTCTGGATTTTTCTGCAATGCTTCTAAACGTAAACGCCAATAATTTTCTGCATCAGTTTCAGTTAAGATTCTAATCATTATGCTACTTCCTTTCGTACATACAAAATAAAAACCTGTCTTTAGACAGGTTCTGCAAAATTAGACATTTTCCTTTATATTATTAATAACATTTAGTTTACATAATAATATTATCTATTTTTTGTTATACATTTATAATTCTAATCCATAGCTTTCTATAACGACTTCCATGTTTAACTTTCTCATCATGAATTTCTCTGGTTCTGTAATTTTCTCAAATCCATATTGATCGTATAACGTATGAGCATCTTGTGTAACTAACATAAACCGCGTACCTTTCAGCTTTGGATGTTTTACAATCATCTCCATTAACCACTTGCTTAACCCTTTTCCTCTAGATGCAGGCAAAATAAAGACATCTGCTAACCAAGAAAAGCGAACAAAATCTGTGATGACTCTCGCAAAACCTACTTGTTGATTCGTTTCGCTATCATATACGCCATAACAAAGCGGTGAATTTCTAATTGCTTCTACAACTAATTCTTTATGTATTCCTTTTGACCAATAGGAATCATTGCAAAGAAAATCATGAATGATATCAATTTGCAGCAAATCTTTATTGATTGAAATAAAATAACCATTATTTTTCTCTACATATAAAGCCGTTTCCTTCATTTCAAGTTCCCCCTTATTTTACAAAGATAAAGGTAGATGCAAGTGTTTCGGAATAGAGTCTAGAAATTTTGATGTATGTTTCAATGTAATAGAGTAAGAATACTGTTTAAAGAAGGATTGTATATTTACTACTTTTGTAGTATTGGCATATTCAACGATAGATTTTCTCCTTCTATTACAATTGCCATTAAACCGACATGTGTACTTGTCTCGTGCTTTTCTCCTTTCTCCCAAAAAGCAGCTTGTCCTGCCTGAATATAAATCTTTTCTTTATTTTCCCCACATACATATCCTTCTCCTTGTACAACTAACAAAAGTTGGTTTGTCACAGCTTCATGGTAACCAACGACTCCATTTTCCGGTACATGCATACATCCAATATGAATTTGACCACTATAATTCAAAATTTTAGACATAATAAAATTAGATTGAAAGATACCTATTTGTTTTCCAACTTCTTTATCAAACCGATATATTTTCAATATACTTCTCTCCTTTTTCTATATATAACTAAGTGTCTTCCTTGCTTTAAGATATATTTCCAATTAGGTATAACTTGTTCTACCGGTATACACTGGTATGGATTGACCATCTTTATTAAAAACAAGGTTATGTGTGACTACATAGCAAACATGAACAAATATTATGCCATCTATTTATCACTTCAGCAGATATTTGATTATTTTTGACTATATGCACTATTATCACTCCGTAACATTTCAAAAAATTCCTCTCTCAGCATACTAAAACGATAACGATCAACAAATTCCCCTTGTCTCAGTCGATCCTTTCTCATCAATCCTTCACATACAAATCCAGCTCTTTCATAACTTTTCATCGCTTTCGTATTGTCTGCATCTACTCGCAGCCAAATTTTTTCTAAATGAAATTGTTCAAAACCTATTTGCAGCATGTGATGCAGGGCAGCCATTCCATATCCTTGTCCCCAATATCGCTTATCTCCAATCGCAATTCCTAATTCTGCATTTTTATTTGCTTTATCGAAATTTTTTAAATCTACCCAGCCAATATGCACACCTTCTTCAGAACAAATCGCTCTTTGTTCATACCCATTTGTTCGATTGATACACATTTCAATCCATCTTCTTGTATCTTCACGTGTGAATGGCGGATATTGATCTGGAACCACTAAATGCTTCGTTACCTCTTTATCTAATGACCATTGATAGCGGTCTTCTATATCATCTAATGTTAATTCCCTTAATTGAATATTCGGTAAATTCATCATTTAATTTCTCCTCACTTCTCTACCTTCCCTATACAAAAACCATCAAAGAGCCTTCCTCCATACATGTCTAACATATAATTAACAAATACGATAATTCGCTCTTTCTCCCCTGTTTTATAAAATTGTTCAAATACTGCTACAAACTCTGCGGCAAACTGTTCATCATATTTCTTCAGCGTCTTCATAAACCACTTCGATTGTCCAGTCCAACAATTATTCATCCGTAATATGAACTCATGAACGAGATTTGCAAGATGATTTGCGATAAACAATTCGTCTTCCCGTTTTGTTGCACCTATAAAATCGTCTAACACATCTGTAATAAAATAGCGCTTCTGTTGCATCGTTTCTTCCGTCCAAGGTTCCGGTCCTTTTTCTAATAATTGCTGGGCCTCTTTCTTTATAGGTGATATAATGCCTTTCGTATCTTTTAATACAATTCCTTCGACAACGAGCTGTGGCAAAGAAGGACGTCCTCGTTTACAATCACTCGTAAAAAAGTCTTTATAAGATGTAAAATTGTGCACAAACACCTCAACAGGCCACCCGTAAGCTAGGAAAGATTCACGATATGCAGACGGAAGCGCGCCATCAAAAATAATAATGTCAAGATCAGAAGTTTTCGTTTCTTCTCCCCTTGCAATACTTCCTCCTAGGAGAGCCCCATCGCAAACTGGAAATTGTGATGCAAGAACTTGTTTAGCTGCCTTTATTGGTTCCATTTTCATATATATCCCTCTTATTTTGTTTTTATTTTTTCGTTTTCTCTGGCTTTCATCTAACACTTACGATATATTCGACGCTTATTGCTTCTTTTCCTATTTTTAATTTAAAATACGGTATGTGAAATTATAAAAAATAAACATCAAAAATGTTACTACTTTTAATCATTTAATTGCTGTATTTCACTACTTTTAGACAGTAAGATTCCTCTAACCATTACTAAATGGATGGAAAATTCCCACGCTGATTGCAACTTAATCTTCATTTTAACAAAGATATACTCTAAGTAAATTCGACACAGAAAAATGTTGGTTTTACTAGTCTAAATAACTTTTCTAATCTCAAAAATGTTAATTTTTATTACGTTTATATGCTTTAAATATCTCATGCTAAGAAAAATACAATGTAAACTAATAAATATTAAATTCCTTCTTTTATTTTGAGGATTTAAAGGAAATTCTTACTCAAAAAAATTGTGATTTGCTAAATAGATTTAAAGAATACTCTATGCGTTTGGTGAATGATGCTTATGAAAAAGGTTCTTCTCCCCTGCTTCTCCAAGGTTGTATGATTTCTAATGAATTACCTCAGATAAAAGAAAGGCTTATTCTCCAGATGGAAGAATGGAGGTCATTCCTTACACATTTTTTTCAGAAAATGAAGGACAAAGGTATAATCGGGAGTCCATTAGACGCTAGAACTTTAGCAACAGCAGGAATGGCTCTTTTTAATGGATTTAATTTGCAACATTTTGTTGACAATCGAATTCAAATACAAGACATGTTAAATGTTTTTGTTGAACTGCTTCAAATCCAAGAACCTAATAAAAAAAATTAATAACAATAACTTATTTACACATTATGCATACTCTATACAATCTTAGTTGATATAATTAATGTTATCGGAAGTTAGGGTTCTTATCTCCTGTTATAACACGAGGTTTACAAATATGAGAAGCAGCCAAGGCTTTCTTGAAAAAGCGCTTGGCTGCTTGTTTATCTCTTGATTCACTTAGATAAAAATCAATGGTATTCCCTTCTGAACCGACTGCGCGATATAAATACATCCATTGATTTTTTACTTTCACATACGTTTCATCGACTCTCCAGGAATCATTTGTTGTCTTAAGATGACGTCGTACTCTTTCGTCTAATTTAGGTCCATATTGATGCACCCAACGCATAATGGTGGTGTAAGCGATAGACAAACCTCGTTCCTCCATCATTTCTACCAACTCACGAAAACTTAGGATGTACCATAGGTACCATCTTACCGTTAATAAGATAATATCAGGCTGATAGTGCTTCCATTTGAATAAATTTTCCTTTTCCATACCGATCACACACCTTTTTTAGAGTAATAGTATCAGTATGTCCAAGATTTAGAGATTACTTGCAATTACCCTGAAGTTTTTGCACCAGAACCTTTTTATGTGTTCTAGACAACTCGATTATAAAAACAACTGCTTATTTCCCCTCCAGCACAGATTTTAGAGCTTTTTCGATTTCGGCATACCCGGTACAGCGGCATATATTTGATTTCAACCACTCCTTTATCGTTTTATCATCGGCATCGGGATGCTGCTCGATGAGCGAATGGCAGTTCATGATAAAGCCTGGTGTACAATAACCGCATTGAAACGCGAAGTTTTCCACAAATGCACGTTGAATCGGGGCATCTTGCAGTCCTTCAATAGTCGTAACCTTTTTCCCAACTGCTTCAACGGCGAGCATTAAGCACGATTTCATCGGCCAGCCATCAACATTCACCGTACAAGCCCCGCAATCACCGTTTAAACAGCCAGGCTTTGCACCGGTCAAACCAAGATTTGCCCTTAATGCATATAAAAGAGTATCGGCTAACCTTACAGTGACCATATGGGTCTCACCATTTACGTTTAACTCAATTGTGTAGGATTTCAACTTTTTCAGTTCTCCCTTCCATCGCCCCTAATCAAACTTATGCCCCATCCAAGGCCGCTAAAACATCATGCAATATATTCTGCAACACAAATACGCGATATTTTGCAGAACCCTCCACATCATCTAAAATTGGGCCGGGCAACAACGGCAGGGCGCGTTCCACTCTTTCCTCTACTGTACCTCCTCCATTATTCAAAGCCGCTTCTACCTGCTGTGATCGAAATGGAAAGGGACAAAGGCCGCTTAAAGCTACCCTCACCTCGTTATCCATTTTTAAGGCAGCCACCGTTATCAATGGATAGCCGGTATCCCACTGCTGACGTCGTTTGAAGGTAAAGAAAGGCGCCTCAACAAACCGTTTCTCTGTTGCTACTTGCACAAGAAACTCACCCTGTGAGAGCCTCAGCTGTTCTTGGAACATCTCATTGATTGGAACCACTTTTACTCCTTCTGGCCCGACTGTAACTACTTGGCTGTCGGACAGCAAAAATGGTAGAACTGCTTCACGATAAAAAATTTGCGCACATATATTCCCGCCAAGCGTAATTTTTCCCCGAGCGGTATGGTCGGCAACTTCGCTTGACGTTTTAGATAATAAGGGAAAAAGATTCGCTTCTCCAAGTTCAGTAAGAGTTACCGAGCTCCCTAATACGAGATGTTCACCGCTAAAGTGCATGACTTTGCTTTCGGCAATCTCTTTCAAATCAATAACCGCTTCGGTATAGACTAAATTAATTCTCCCGAGTGTAATTAATTCCGTACCTCCTGAAATAAACATCGGCTGTTTGCCTTGCTGGTCTAGGTACTGGTATAAATCAATGGCCTCCTTCAGCGAAGCTGGTTTATAATAATCAAAATCGAACGGAAGCATTATTTTTTTGCCTCCTTTGCTTTCCAAATCAACTCTGGAATTAAGGGCAGATTATGAAGCGAAACACCAGCCGCAACGGACAATGCATTACCGAGCGCCCCTGGCATTCCCATTAACCCTAGTTCTCCTATTCCACGGGCTCCATATGGTGCATCAAGCTGTGGAGTTTCAACAAAATCAACCAAGTAATTAGGATTTTCTCCATAGTGAAGCGGGCGGTACGTCCGAAGCTGCGGATTCAAAACCCTCCCAAGATCATCAAAATAAAATGTTTCTCTCCCAGCGAATGCTAACCCCATGCTCATTGCACCCATAATCTGACCTAATGCTGCTTTTTCATTCATCACCCTACCAGCATCCACTACCGTCGCAGCATTAACAAGTCGATAAGTATAATCTTTACGATTGAATTCTACCTCTACTCCATATGCCGCAACGGACCATTCCGGACCAGGCTTCCCAGCCCCAGTTTCAGGATCTAAATGCGTTAGATGACGTAATATATAATTTCCTCTGCCAATGATTTGACCGCCAATAGCGTTACCATTTGGATAATGATAACCGTAGCCAATATCTTTAAAATGGAGCCCAATGGATGGATCATCTCTTAAAAACACCCGACTATTCGCCACTTCAAAATCTTCCTTTGGTGCTCTTAACACACATGAAGCCACTTCTTTTAATTGGTTAATCACATCGTCTGCGGCATTTAAGGTAGCCTTGCCTGCCATAAATATTCCCCTGCTGGCAACAGTCTTCCAATGTTCTGGCATTGTCTGGGTATCGACTTCCATTCGAACATGAATTTTATCGACATCCATTTTAAGTCTCTCAGCGAGAATTTGAGCAAGCACAGTCTTAGTTCCAGTTCCAATTTCGATAAGGCCTGACATTAAATTGATACTTCCATCCCGATTAAATGTTAAAATAACGCCTGAGGGAGCGTTGGCATCAATCGTTGACGTTTTCCAGCTGCAGCTTACGCCTTTTACTCTAACAAAACGTTCATCTATCTCTTTAATCGGACCTTCGTCCCACTTGATTAACCCTCTTACTCTCTCAATACATTGTGGTAAGTTTCCTACATTGCTTTTATTTAAGAGAACCCTTGTAGGTGTCGTATTTTCTGGCCTAATGGCATTTATATACCGGAGTTCCAGCGGATCCATCCGCAGTTTTTGTGAGAGTAAGTCCATTGTTCTTTCAATCACAAAGGAAAGTTCGGAATGAGAAAATCCTCTAAATGGGGATGCATACGGATGATTGGTATACATACAGTACGAATCACACCATACATTCTCAACATTGTAGGGACCTGTACAATCGACTGTCCCTGATCTCGTTACATCAATGGCTTTATCGGAATAGGCACCCCCATCCCACAAATAAAGGATTTCCATAACTTTAATTTTCCCGTTACGGTCGGCCCCAATTTTAACTGTTGCATCCAATCCAATGTGACATGGGGAAGTGATCATATCCTCTTCACGGCTATTGAAAAGCTTTACCGGCCTGCCGCCAACAGCCTTAGATGCTAAATAGGCAAGTACTTCGAGCTGAATGGGGGCCTTTCCACCGTAAGCCCCTCCAACAAGCGGCGTGTGGACAACAATTTTCCCTATATCCTCACCAAAGTAATCAGCAATAAGCTTTTTGGCCATAAAAGGGGCCTGAGACGAGGCTGTTATATTGATAGTTCCATCTGGTAAAATCTCACAAGTCGAACATCTTGTTTCCATTGCGGCATGGTCTGAAGGGGCAAAGGAATAGCTTGCTTCTACGGTTACTTCACTCTCAGCCCAACCTGTATCCATATTACCCTTGCGAATTTTAATATGGGTCGCAATGTTTGTTCCCGGAACCGGGTGTGAATCTTCCTCCTTTTTATATTCTCCCAAGCGTTCATGGACGAGGGGGGCATTCTTTTGGAATGCTTGTGTTGGCGAATTTACTACTGGTAATAATTCATATTGGACCTTAATCCGGTGAGCAGCTTTCATAGCCTGCGCTGGAGTATCAGCGACAACGAGTGCAACAGGTTCTCCGTGATACCGCACCTTATCAACAGCAATCGGCGGGCGATCGCGAATCGCCTCCCCTACGAGTGGAAAATGTTCTCCTGCGACAATCGCCCTAACTCCTGGTATTTTTAGCGCTTCTGTCGTGTCAATCGCAGCGATCCTAGCATGTCCATATGGACTGATGACCATTTTACAAGAAAGCATCCCGACCGATTGGTAATCATGCGTGTATTTCGCCCGGCCCGTCACTTTATCCCACGCCTCTTTACGAATGACGCTTTTCCCAATTACGTCCAATTTGTTCCCTCCTAAACCTCGTTATTCATGAAATCTTTCGAGTAATCACTCATAATCCACTTTTTATCCAATGGAGTTATCCTCTATTCCATCACCTACGAATCAAATACACGTGCAACTTGAAGATAAATACCGCTACTCTGAGATAAACCATAAATTTCCCATTTTTTCACGGACAGGATTTCGCAGTATTTTAATCATTTCAGCAATCACACTGACAGCAATTTCTTCAGCACACTTTGCCCCGATCGACATACCAATAGGGTGATAAACCCAATTCTGAATACTCTTTCCATTTGAAAGCCGCTTCGTCCTTGTCCTTGGACCTAATACCCCTAAATATTTAACTTCTTTATGAAGCAATGACAAAAGAATTTCTTGATCCCTATGAAAATGATGCGACATAATCACCACGAAATCGTAGGATATCAACCGTATTTGCTGACGATTTCGTTTGGAAATCCTATCAATAACTGATCTGACTTCGGGAAGTTTTTCTTGTTACAGAGCTCTTCATACCAATCACAAACCATCACAGAAAAGCCTGTATCTGCAACGAGCGGAATAGCATCAGGTCCTTCCTCGAAGACATACAAACAAGGTTTGGGATGGTAAGCTGCTGATAGATGGGCATCCCCTCCATCAAGCTATAACGCAAAGGTTCCTACACTATTTATATTAATTGGAAAACCATTCTTAGAATCTTTAATTTTTTTCATGGGAAATTCATATTCATTCCACCAGACCTGGCACGCAGGTCTCAAGCAGTTATGAAGTTCGACACGAAACTTACGCCTTAACAAGATTGATTTATTTCACTATGACAGGGAAATCGAGATTGAATTCGTTTAAAACTCCAGAGTTCAAAGCCTTTATTATGAAAGGAACTTCGGATAATGTCATAATCTGTATTTTATTTCCAGTATAAGATTTCGATGTAACAAAAAGGTGTTTTTCTAATAATGTTACGAATTATTTTTGATACAGTGTTCTATTACAACAAGTTCAACGTTTTCGATATTTTCATCTCTTTGCATACTTTCATCACTTTGCTCGTTTCCTTCTCTATATTTTTGTTTTTGAAGGATTCCCCCCATAACAATTACGCATTTATTTAAGTTTCGTCCCTTTATAAATCGTTGAAAAAACGGGAATTTCTTCCCCTTTACATTTAATAATCCCCCTCCATTCCAACCTTTTGTAGATTCTATAAAATAATATATGTACTATCTCATTAATAAATGAAAATCAAAAAATCTCACATACACCTCTTAAATCCCTTCCATTCTTGTAAACATATTTTTTAACAATACTATACATAAAATTACGAATATAATAGAATGAAATAGAATGGAATTATAGATATAGAAAGAAGGACATTTATGCGTAGCAAATCATCTCTTGTAACCTTATTTAAAAGAGCTTTTATTATGTGCGTAGGAATTACGTGCATATATGAAGTATCCGGGGGATCGAAATACATTGTAAATGCTAGTACAGAAGATTCCTCTCAATCAGTTCAGCCAGTAAGTGAAATACAAACTGCGCTAGCTCCAAAGCAAGCACCTGACCACTATAATGGTCAAGTTAGAAAAGTAGCTTATCTTACTTTTGACGATGGACCAGGAAAGTACACAGCTCAATTACTGGATATACTAAAACAAAACGATGCGAAAGCCACTTTTTTCTTGATTGGTTCCAATGTTAAAGCATATCCCGATTTAGTAAAACGTGAAATATCAGAAGGAAACTACGTTGGGATGCACAGTATGTCTCATGACTATAATAAATTGTACAAACAAGGCGGTTACGTAAATGAAATGAAAGAGGATCAAGCATTAATATCCAACATTATTGGCTATTCTCCAAAATTAACACGCCCGCCATACGGTTCTATGCCAGGTCTTACAGAAGCCGAGAGAAATCAAGTCGCGGAACAAGATTTGCGAGTATGGGATTGGACAATTGATTCTTTAGATTGGAAATATAATAAAATGCCAGTAGATGCTGCCTCTGCTAAAGTTGTACAACATGTACTTGACGGTGCAAAATCAGACAGAGAAGTCATTCTTTTACACGATATTCATCCGCAATCCGTTGCTGCTGTACCTGCTATTATTAAAGGGTTAAAGGAAAAAGGTTATGAGCTTGAAAGCTATAATGAAAATGAACATTTCCCACTAAACTTCTGGCATGATAAACGAATTTAACATGGTAAAAGGCTTAAATTCTATTGTATAGAATTTAAGCCTTTTATATTTTCATAATAAAGTGAAACTTCCATCAGTAGAGGATTTATTACTCTTTAATACGAATAAAATTACATTTTTCATACAGTATGTGAAATTAAATCATATCTAACTCGCAAAGCAAATGAATCATAATTAACATCCTCTAGTAATATCATTTATTTCTTAACTGGCTGAATGCGTATCAATATGCAAATGTCTTAACTTATCCGGATTTAACATAAATAAAACGAATTTTTATCTACTAAAGTTATTTTTACTTCTTTTCCTAATGAATGACCCAACTCTTTTTTTAATCCGTTAAACAAATTAATACCAGCAAAGCCTCCGCCTAAAATAACTATATGTTTCATTTTGATTCCCCCTTTACCCTTAAAACGATTTGACCTCTTGACTTGTGACATATTGAAAAGGGAATTTAAGAAAAAAACTACCTGTCCCTCCAGTGAATATAGAAACAGGTAGTTTTTTTAAAATATGCACTTCATTTAAATGTTTCACTTTATACAAATTACTTTGCCCTGTGTCATTTGTACTAGTTCATCAGGTGTTAAACGAAATATCGCTTTCGGGTGTCCTGCGGCAGCCCAAATCACATCATACTGCAAAAGATCTTCATCAATGAATGTCATAATAGGCTCTGTATGTCCTAATGGCGGAACACCTCCGATTACAAATCCAGTATGTTTACGTACAAAATCAGCATCAGCTTTTCCTAATGTATCATCTAGCTGTTTAGTAATTTGCTTTTCATTAATTCGATTTATTCCACTTGCAACAACTAACAGTGGTTTATCAATTGTTTTGAGCCTAAAAATAATTGACTTACCAATTTGCGCAACTTTACAACCGATTGCTTCTGCTGCTTCTTGAGCAGTTCTTGCACTTTCTGGTAATTCTATTACTTGGTTTGCATATCCTAGCTCTAACAATTTATTTTGTACCCGTTGTGCACTTTCTTTCAAATCTTTCATACATTTCATTCCCTTCAACTTTCTAAAATATTTACTATCAATTCTTTTTAAAAAGCAGAGACTCCTCTTATTATGCAGAATCAATTTTACCTATTCCATAAAACATAAAAAAGCATCCCCTTCATATAAGGGGATGCTAGCAGTTATTTTGCTTCTTTATACATCGCTTCTACTTGTTTTTGAAGATCTTCGTTCTCTAAATACTCATCATATGTCGTTTGTTTATCAACAACACCGCTTGGCGTTACTTCAATAATACGGTTTGCAATTGTTTCAACAAACTGATGGTCATGTGATGTAAATAGAATTGTACCTTTAAATGCCATTAAACCGTTGTTTAATGCTGTGATAGACTCAAGGTCTAAATGGTTCGTAGGATCATCTAATGTTAATACGTTTGCACCACTTAACATCATTTTAGAAAGCATACAACGTACTTTCTCTCCTCCAGATAAAACAGAAACGTTTTTCTTTACTTCTTCACCTGAGAACAACATACGACCTAAGAAACCGCGTAAGAAGCTTTCAGATTCGTCTTGTGGTGAGAATTGACGTAACCATTCCACTAAGTTATACTCACTATTTTTGAAGAACTCAGAGTTATCTCGTGGGAAGTATGCTTGAGATGTTGTTACACCCCATTTAAATGAACCGCTATCAGGCTCCATTTCACCCATCAGGATTTTGAATAGTGTTGTCATCGCAATATCATTGCGACCGATAAATGCAACTTTATCACCTTTATTTAAAGTGAAATACACGTTATCTAATACTTTTTCACCGTCAATTGTTTTTGAGATGCCTTCTACTGTTAATAAATCATTACCTACTTCACGCTCTGGTGTAAATCCAACGAATGGATAACGGCGAGAAGATGGTCTAATATCATCTAATGTAATTTTATCTAATAATTTCTTACGAGAAGTTGCTTGCTTCGCTTTTGAAGCGTTCGAGCTGAAACGCGCAATAAAGTTTTGTAATTCTTTTACTTTCTCTTCTTTTTTCTTATTTGCATCTTGTGTTAACTTTAATGCTAATTGACTAGACTCGTACCAGAAGTCGTAGTTACCAACATAAAGTTGAATTTTACCAAAGTCAAGATCAGCCATATGCGTACATACTTTGTTTAAGAAGTGACGGTCATGAGATACAACGATAACTGTGTTTTCAAAGTTCATTAAGAAGTTTTCTAACCACTGAATCGCTTTTAAGTCTAAGTGGTTGGTAGGCTCATCTAGTAATAGAATATCTGGTTGACCAAATAATGCTTGTGCAAGCAATACTTTTACTTTCTCTGCCCCTGTTAACTCAGACATTTTTTTCGCATGAAGGTCTTCACCAATGCCTAGCCCTTTTAAAAGAATCGCAGCTTCTGATTCTGCTTCCCAACCATTTAATTCAGCAAATTCGCCTTCTAACTCTGCTGCGCGCATACCGTCTTCATCACTGAAATCTTCCTTCATGTAAATCGCATTCTTCTCTTGCATTACTTCATAAAGACGTGTATGTCCCATAATAACTGTTTCTAAAACTGGGAATTCTTCATACTCAAAGTGGTTCTGTTTTAAAACAGCTAAACGCTCACCTGGTGTAATATGAACATCTCCTGTTGATGGATCAATTTCACCAGATAAAATTTTTAAGAATGTAGACTTACCAGCACCGTTTGCTCCAATTAAACCGTAACAGTTGCCTGGTGTAAATTTTATATTAACATCTTCAAAAAGCTTACGATCTGCAAAACGTAAACTTACGTTACTTACTGTAATCATGTAGTTCCTCCTAGTAATACCGCTATTTTCAGCGTTTTCTCACCGAATGTCCTAAAAGTCGCAGCTTACGACTCACTTATTGTAGACTATAGCTATTATATAGTAGAACTTGGATGAATAGCAACGATAGATTCTCTTTCTACAAGGAAATCAAAGAGCTTTCTTATGCGATTTCCTTGTCTTTCTCTCATAAAATTTGCTTCACTATCCTACACATTACATGTCGTCTAGATACGATTCTCTTTCTACAAATGTATATTACTATTCTGAAAGAAGCTCAGGAAGCATAACTTTTTGTTCAAAACGCGTAGACAATACCATCAAAATGGTTGGACGGCCATACTTATTACATGAATCACTAAAAATT
The DNA here is from genome assembly GCF_002582035.1 of Bacillus pseudomycoides. GTDB lineage: Bacteria > Bacillota > Bacilli > Bacillales > Bacillaceae_G > Bacillus_A > Bacillus_A pseudomycoides_B. The sequence goes on along the minus strand of NZ_NUQE01000087.1, from coordinate 34,260 downwards.
TCTAGTGATTCTGGAGAACTTGTAGCCACTTTCAGTAAGTAATTATATTGTCCACTAATTCTGTATAAGTCGATGATATGCGGTGACTGTCTACAAAACTCAACAAATTGGGTAAACTTTATAGTATTGCTGCTCAAGCTTTCGACTAAAAAATTTAGCATTTCAAAAATAATTAAATCCTAATTTCTCAGTTTTATAAGCGAGGAATTAGGATTTCTTAATATTGTAAATTCTTATTTTCTTGTCACTATCCAATTGTATTATGTGCATTCACTTTTTCATTTTTTGTTTTAAGTAAAGTAAAAGATAGTCCAGCAGATATACAAATGAGCACCGATCCAAATATATAAACCATTCTGACACCTAAGTACTGAGCTATAAGGGCAATTATAAAAATGGAGAGACTCGAAATCGTTGATAACAATACACTACGAGATGCATATACTTTTGGAAGTAATGAAACATCTACATTTGTTTGAAAGGCGGTTTGCTGCGCCACATCCCGTATTTGATATGCCGGCCCCATGGCAATACAGAGTATAAGGGATAAGATAGGAATACTACTAAGCCCATATAACAAAGTAAGAATGCTAAATAAAAAAGATCCTGTTGCCATACTGAGTATAAGATTTTTTTGAATCTTTCTCGCTAAATATATCGTTATAACCCCTCCTACAATTGTACCGATATAATAACTAGCGTTAATGTAACCCCACCATTGCTCTCCTTTGTGAAGTACTTCCTTTACATAAACCAATGTAATTGCACCAACCCATATTTGACCTGCAATCCCTTCAATTACATCCATTAACGTAACCACTCGCAAGGTTGAGTTACTCCAAAGGTGAATCCACCCTTCCTTCATGAGAGTCCATTTGGATGCATCTTGATTTTGTGTCATCTGATCATAAAGAGAGCGAATTGCTATATACAAACAAATAATGGAAATCCATAACAAGACAGCCGTTATTAGTAAAGTAGGAATATGTCCTATTTTTACGACAATAAATCCTGTCAGAGTATAACCGCCAATTTGCACCGCTTGATTGGAGATAGATAACAAGCTATTAGCTTTTACAAGTTCTTCCTTTAAAACAATTTGGGGAACGATAGAATTCAATAAGGGACTCCCCCACCCCTCTACAAAAGAAAGGATGAATATGTAAGTTAATAAAATATAAATATGAGAAGTTAAGGTTATAAATCCTAGTAGTAATAAAGTGATCAAAATAGCTTTAGTAATTTGTAAATTCACAAGTACTTTTGACATAGAAGTATTTTGAAGGATTAGTGGTGCTGACAAGCCGGCTACTAATCTTGTAACGGCTTTTAAAAATGGAAATAAAGAAGCGAATAATACAGATTCTGTTTTCTGATAAATATAAGTCGTAATGACCATGATATATACGACATCAGCTAACGAAATGCTTGTTTGAGCAATCCAAAATGAATAAAATCTATAATTTTTCATCGCCACCTCCAAATAAGAAATATAATTTATTTATAATTATTATAAAATAAAAAATATTAAAAACAAACAAAAATCAAGATAAATTTAAACATTTTACCGCCCTTTAAAATGAACAATCGACAATTGAACATTCTTATAGATGGTAGTAAGTATGAAACACCTACTACTTGAATGAATATGAAATTTACAGACAGAAAGTATAACTTCTATAAGCCAAACTAAATTTCACCTGCACATTTTAAACAATCGAAAGAATATACTATTTCATACATGATCCATGGGAGTGAACATATCATGAACCTCTTTCCAATAAGGGTTGTTGCTGGCACTACTGTAGTAACCCCTTCCGTTCACGTTGCCGCCATCCATACAGCAAGTCCCGTTGTAGGAATTGTAACGCCATTCATTTGGCCATACCCACCCATTCACTTATCGGTAACACATCCACAAGTTAGCTATCATTTCCATTACATTCCTACAATATATAGAAGATATTGATGAACCGTTTAATTTTAAGAACATAAAAAGTGCTACTTTCACATAGCACTTTTTATGTTCTTTATCTATTTACAACAATTAAAAGAAATCAGAAAAAAATGGTTGCTCGGAAGGAATCAAGTTTTCAAATTGTTTTATGTCTTTTTCCATCCCCGAAATGACACCTATTTGAGATAATTCCCATGGACTTTTGTAACCGAAAAGCGCTGTAGACAGTGCATTAATGTTTACATGTACGCCTTTCTCTTTTAATGCTACAGCTTCTTCTTCGCTTACCATAACTACTTCTTTATCTCGTAAAACTATTGTTTGATTATTCCAATGTGCAAATGAATCAGAAATATGTAAGATAACCTCTTCTTCATTATGTTCCCAAGCAAATGGATATTGCTTAATAAAACCCTCAACATCAACGATTCTAACCATAAAGTAAGGTTTTATTTCCGCTTTAATGCGTGGCTCTTGTAGTGAAAATAGCAATGGCTCTTTTTCATGAACAATCATCTCAAGTTCTTGAATCATCGAATCATGCTGACAAATGAAATTCCATAAACCATTTCTAGCCTCACTGTTTAATGATGCAAATTCTTCTACTTTCATCTTAGAGCTCTCTATTTTATACAAAATATAGCCCATTGGCTCATCCGCTCGATTATAATAAACTGCTGCATTTAGGTCACCATAGACAAAATTTAACCAAATATCTCGATCTCGAACTAACATACCGGAATATTTCTTCGCAAATTGCTCATATACGATTTCAATCTCTTTCAAATGTGATTCCTTATTAAAACGTTTTATTCTTCCTTGCACGTGTTCTTTCATAATTAAATCCGCTTTTGTTAATGAACATACAAGGCGATTCGCAAACAATTCCCATCCATACTTCCTGTAAAAAGAAACAGAAAATGGGTGCAACATTGAAACGCTATAACCATCTTGTCTCATCGTCTCTAAAACATGTTTTAATAGTTTTTTTACATAACCGTTCCGTCTAAATTCTGGATATGTAGCTACACCGGCAATTCCACCCATTTTGAACTTTTCTTCACCTAAAAATATTTCAAACGGAATAAGATGTAATTTTGCGGCAATCTCTTTTTCTTCTAATATCCCAAATATTTGATGATACTTTTTCAAAAGCTGAAGACGTTTTTCAATTTGATCTTCTGGTACTTTATATTGAAAAGCATATTCAGATAGTCGAATTGCCTTCAAGTATTGTTCTTCTAATAATTGAATTACTTCCATACTCCCTTTCCCCCTACATCGTATTCATAACTACACATGCAAAATACAATATAACACAATAATCAGAAAATATAAATTTTATAAATAAAACCCGATAGATCTCATATCAATCTACCGGGTTTCAAACTTCAACTTCTCAATCTCTTCAAAAAAGCTTGGATACGATACTCCAACAGCTTCCGCCTCCTGAATCAATGTCTCCCCTTCTGCAATGCAGCCAGCTACTGCAAGCATCATTCCAATTCGATGATCACCATGACTATTTACGGTGTTTCCCTTTAATGATGTTTTCCCATAAATAATCATCCCATCATTCGTCGCTTCGATACGTGCTCCTAATTTTGTTAGTTCTTCTACAACTGTATCAATTCGATTTGTTTCCTTCACCTTTAATTCATGTGCATCTTTAATAATTGTAATCCCTTCTGCTTGTGTTGCTGCAAGAGCGATAATTGGGATTTCATCAATTAATCTTGGAATCATATCGCCGCCAACCTCAATCCCTTTTAACTTTGATGTTTCCATTATAAGATTTGCAACGGGTTCTGCAGCATCTATATCACATTGTTCAATCGCTAACTTTGCTCCCATTTTTGTAAGAACATCAATGATTCCCGTTCTTGTTGGATTGATTCCAACATTTTTTAATGTCAGTTTACTATTCGGAGTAATCGCACCGCCTACTAGGAAAAATGCAGCAGATGAAATGTCTCCTGGTACATGAATGTTCGTTCCTGTTAGCTGTTGCCCGCCTTCTATTGAAACTTTTGCTCCATCTCGTTTTACTTGTGCACCAAATGCTTGAAGCATTCTTTCCGTATGATCTCGTGATACATGAGGTTCTGTAACACTTGTTACACCTTGCGCTCCTAGACCTGCTAATAAAATAGCAGATTTCACTTGAGCGCTTGCGACAGGTGAAATATAATCAATCGCTTGAAGATTTCCTCCTCGTATCGTTAGCGGTGTATACGTTCCATCTTCTCTTCCATCAATTGTTGCTCCCATTTGCCTCAGTGGCTGTGTAACACGTTTCATTGGCCGTTTTCCAATAGAATCATCACCTTGCAAACAAAAATGAAGATTTGTATTCGCTAATATTCCAAGCAATAAACGAATTGTTGTACCAGAGTTTCCAACATCAAGTACTCGCTTCGCTTCTTCTAAACCTTCAATTCCTGCTCCAATTACCTCTACTTCATCTCCGTTTTGTGTAATCGATACGCCCATCTCACAAAAACAAGAAATAGTACTTAAACAGTCTGCTCCTGGTAAAAAACCTTTAATCTTTGTTTTTCCGTGGGCGATTGCGCCAAACATGATAGAACGATGTGAAATCGATTTATCACCTGGAATAACGATTGTTCCTCGTAAACCTTCCATAGCTGTTTGTACAGTTTTCATATTTACTACGGCTCCTTCTTTCATTTATATACTTTCATATGTTTGATACTGTTCATGCTGTAAAGATTGCGTTGCTTTCATACGATCTTCTTCTGTTTGAAAGCTAATACGTAACACCCCGAGTAATCCTTCACGCGCTTCTAGTATTTGCAAGTTCGTAATACTAATCTCTTGCCTTGCAAGTATGCTTGTAATATGCGCTAACGCCCCTACTTTATCTAAAACATCAACATATAGATCATGATAAGCTGGAATCGCACCACTTTTACGAACAGGCATGGAATCACGGTATTCTTTTGCATTCGCAAAGTAAGTGTGTAATACTTCTGCATCTCCTTCTGCGACTGTATGCTGCAATTGCTGCATTTCCGTAATCCATTCCTCTAATAATTGTAATAAGTGGGTACGGTTTTGCCTTACAATATCGCTCCACATTTTTGGACTACTAGAAGCAATGCGAGTAATATCTTTAAAGCCACCAGCTGCTAGCATATGAATTAATGGATTGTCACCCGCGTGTTTCTCTACTTGTTTGACTAATCCTGCAGCAATTAAATGCGGAAAATGACTCACAACGCCTGTTACATAATCATGTTCTTCTGTATTTAACACGAGAAAATGCGAACGCGTTCCCTTTAACCAATCTTTTAATTGTTCAACTTTCTCCGTCTGAACAGTATTCATTGGCGTTAAAATGTAGTATGCATTTTCAAATAAATGCGCCTTTGCACTTTCCACACCCGTTTTATGAGATCCCGCCATCGGATGCCCACCAATAAACGTAACACCATTTTCCAGTAACATTTCAGCTTCATTCATAATTGTTCCTTTTGTACTTCCAACATCCGTAACGATAACATCTTCACGCAATTGATATGAAGCAAGTTTCCTGAGTAACTTAGTTGTTTCTTCGACAGGAGATGCAAAGATAATTAAATGTGCTTCTTCACAAATTATCTTTAAATCCAATCCGACCTCATCGATTACATTCAATCGATTTGCACGTTCTACTTGTTCACTTTGAATGTCATAACCAGTAATGATTACATCATGTTCTCGCTTAATTGCTAAAGCAAGTGAACCACCAATTAATCCTGTTCCAATCAATACAACTTTTTTACACATGCGCCTCATCTCGAGACCTACTATTATTAAAGTGTTGTTTTAACACTGCAATCACTCCTTCATTTTGCTCCCTCGTGCCAATTGTAATCCGAACACCATTTAGGAACGGACGAATGATATACCCAGCGTGTGCACAAAGTTCATAAACTGTTTGCGCATCTTCTAACGGTAGAAAAATAAAATTTGTTTGAGATGAATAAAACGGAATCTCATTTTTTTTGCAAAAGCTCTCATATTGCTCCAGACCTTCCCGATTTGCCCGAATTGTCTTTTGTAAAAATGATTCATCATTCCATGCAAGTACTGCAGCCTTTTGTGCAAGTGATGACACATTAAACGGAAGACGAACGACATTCAATTTCTCAATTATTGTTTCATTCCCAATTGCATAACCAACTCGGAATGCTGCTAAACCATACGCTTTTGAAAATGTTCTTAATATAAGAAGGTTCTTATACTCTTTCAGCAATGAAATTGTATCTGGAAAATCACTCGCTGTGACATATTCATAATATGCTTCATCAAGCACAACCATTGTTTCTTTATGAACTTTTTTTATAAATTCACGTAATTTTCGGTCATTTACACATGTTCCTGTTGGATTGTTCGGGTTACAAATCCAAACAATCTTTGTTTTCCCATCGATTGCTGACGCAATTGCATCTAAGTTATAAATTCCATTTTGGAGCGGGACTTCCTTCACCTCACACCCCTCGATTACTGCGTGATGACGATATTGCGGGAATGTGTCTCCAGCCGTAACGACATTATCTCCTTGACAAAGTAACGTTCGGCTAATAATTTGAATCACTTCATCAAGCCCACTTCCACATAAAACTTCTTCCTTTTTAACATGCAGTTTTTCCGCAATTGTTTGACGAAGTTCAACCGCTCCCCCATCTGGATATAAAGCATGTTCCTTCCACTCTTTTTGTAACCCTTCCATAACACGAGGCGAACAGCCAAATGGATTTTCGTTTGAAGCTAATTTTACAAATGAATGAAAACCATAATCTTCTTTCATTTGTTTTGCTGATTTACCCGGTTTATATGGTTGCAGCGTTGCTAATTGTTCTTTTACTCTCATCAAAATCCCTCCTTTTTAAAATTCTTTTGCGTACTTTTTATGCTGATCAATATTTTGTTTAATAAGATCCATACGATCTTGTCCAAACTGTTCTACTAATGCAGTTGCTAGTTCCCAAGCAACAACTGCTTCTGCCACGACACTTGCTGCTGGTACTGCACAGCTATCTGAACGTTCAATACTTGCTTGAAATGCTTCCTTCGTATCAATATCTACACTTGCAAGTGGTTTATATAATGTAGGAATTGGTTTCATTACACCTCTCACAATAATTGGCATGCCCGTTGTCATTCCGCCTTCTAATCCACCAGCGTTATTCGTTTTTCTTGTGTAACCCGTTTCTTTATCCCATACGATTTCATCATGTACAGTACTTCCTGGTTGCACGGCTGCATCAAAACCAATGCCAATTTCAGCTCCCTTAAATGCATTAATACTCATGATGGCTGCAGCTAATTTTGCATCTAATTTGCGATCATAATGAACGTAACTACCAACACCAACCGGCATTCCTTCAGCAATTACCTCAACGATTCCACCAATGGAATCTCCATTACTTTTCGCTGCATCAATTGCTTCCATCATCGCTTGCGCTGCTTCTTGATCTAAGCAGCGAACTGGTGAATTTTCTGAAATAACCAGTAGCTCTGCTAATGATACATATGGAACTTGCTTGGCCTTCACACCACCAATTTCAAGCACATGCCCTGCGATAGTTACCCCTAATTCTGTTAAAATTTTTTTCGCAATAGCTCCTGCCGCTACTCTAACAGTTGTCTCTCTAGCAGAAGAACGCTCTAATACATTACGTATATCACGGTGACCATACTTAATTGCCCCATTTAAATCAGCATGTCCTGGACGTGGTTTTGTAATCGTTCGTTTCATTTCTTTACTTTCTTGTTCAGAAATCGCTTCCGCACCCATCACTTTTGTCCAATGCTTGAAATCATCATTTTTTACAACCAATGTAATTGGTGATCCAAGTGTATAACCATGACGCACGCCGCTTACAATTTCAACAGTATCTGTTTCAATTTGCATACGTCTTCCGCGGCCGTAACCTTTTTGTCTTCTTAATAACTCTATATTTATATCTTCTGCAGTTAAAGAAAGACCCGAAGGAACCCCCTCCAAAATTACTGTCAACTGCGGACCATGTGATTCTCCAGCTGTTATATATCTCATTTTTATTTCCCCTTTACGTTTTCATCTTGTATTAACGAATAGTAAGACTCACACTAGTGTAAGTTTCGCCTTATAAAAAAGCCCCTACTGATTTCATTCAGTAGGGGCGATGATATCGCGGTACCACCCTAATTATAGACAAGTATGTCTATTTCTCTTCATTGTTAACGATCATATTGACCGTCTTTCCCTTCATAAAGATTTCTATCTTTACTACGAAAAAGATGCTCCAGGGTTGTAATTCACATTTATCTTTGTACTGATTCCCACCAACCATCAGCTCTCTGTAACAAGGAGGTAAATGCTACTGTTTTCCTTTCAACGCAATTTCTATTTAATTACGATAACTTATTTTTAAATCCTTTTAACTCTTCCATAAATGCATGGAACTGTGGAATATCCATTTGCTGTGCGGAATCTGATAATGCAACCGCTGGGTCTGGATGTACTTCCGCCATAACTGCATCTGCACCGATTGCTAGTGCTGCTTTCGCAGTTGGAAGAAGTAAATCTTTTCGTCCTGTTGAATGTGTTACATCCACAACAACCGGTAAATGTGTTTCTTTCTTTAAAATTGGTACAGCTGAAATATCAAGTGTATTACGCGTTGCTTTTTCGTATGTGCGAATGCCGCGCTCACATAAAATAATTTGATCGTTTCCTTGTGCAATAATGTATTCTGCTGCATGGACGAACTCATCAATTGTCGCTGCTAAACCACGTTTTAATAATACTGGTTTATTTACTTTTCCAACGGCTCTTAATAAATCAAAGTTTTGCATATTACGAGCGCCCACTTGAATCACATCAACATAATCAAGCGCCATTTCTACATCATTTGGATTTAAGATTTCACTAATGATTGCTAAATCAAACTCGTCTGCTACTTGACGTAAAATTTGCAAACCCTCTACTCCCAACCCTTGGAAATCGTAAGGAGATGTTCTCGGTTTGAACGCACCGCCGCGCATTAATTTTATGCCTTGTTCTTTCATCGCCTGAGCAACTTGGCGAACTTGGTCTAAACTTTCAACTGCGCAAGGCCCCATAATGAATGTTTGTACGCCGCTGCCTAACAATTCACCTTTTACATCAACAATCGTATTTTCTTGTTTCTTTTTACGTGAAACTAATAACGCTTTACGATTATCATCTTCTTGTAATTCTAAGCTTGCTTTAAAAATTGTTTTGAAAATATGTTGCATTGTAGATGTTTCAAATGGCCCTTCATTGTGTTCTGCAATCATATCAAGCACTTCACGCTCGCGAACAGGATCGAAGCGTTTTGTACCTTGTAATTTCTTTTGTTGTCCGATTTCTTGAACAATCTTTGCACGATCATTTAATAAGTGCAGAAGTTGTAAATTAATCTCATCCACCTGTTTACGTAATTGTTCTAATTCATGATTTCCCATTGAAAATTCCTCCTTTTATCTTTTGAGAATATATAATAAGGGATTGAAAATTCCCTATTTTCTGAACCTAATATTTGTAACAAAACCAGCTTGGTAACGATTTCTCATATGAAATATGCAAAAAATCCCTACTGATCCAATCAGTAGGGACGATGATTATCGCGGTACCACCCTAGTTGCAGACAAATTTGTCTACCTCTCATTTTTGTTAACGATCGTATTGACCGTCTTTCCCTTCATAAAGGCATCTAGCCTTTACTACGAAAAAGATGCTCCAGGATTGTAATTCATGCTTGTTTATGTACTGGTTCACACCAACCACCAGCTCTCTGCTACAGGGAAACAACCACTACTCTGTTCCTATCATCGCGCTTATTATTTTATTGTCATATAGGTCCGCATATATGCAAAAAGTCCCTACTGATCCAATCAGTAGGGACGATTATTATCGCGGTACCACCCTAGTTGTAGACAAATTTGTCTACCTCTCTTCTTTGTTAACGATCATATTGACCGTCTTTCCCTTCATAAAGACACATCTGTCTTTACTACGAAAAAGATGCTCCAGGACTGTAATTCACGTTTACCTTTGTACTGATTTCCACCAACCATCAGCTCTCTATAACAGGGAGATAAACACTACTTTGTTCCCTTCAATGCTGTATTTTTATTAAGTATGATTTGTATTATAAAATGTCATTCCAAATCATGTCAACACTTTTTCATTATTTTTTAAATTTTCTACTTGTACTGCATTGTATGTTTCATAATAACAAATGTGAATCGTCTGCATTTCGATTGATCATTCCAATACGCATCATCTCATTTTGAATACACTCAAATAGTGTATGTTCAAGCTTTGTTTCATCAAATATTTTCTGAAGCTCAATGATTTCATTTTCAATACACTCTGCATCATTTATCTTTGTTAATAAAACGAAAAATAAATTTGCATATACTTTAGGATTTTGATGAATTAGCTCGCTTTTTTCCAGTATCTGTTTAAACAAATATTTCACTTCTTGTTTCTCTTTTTGCAGTGAAGATATAGCAAAATACGATAAAACAGCTTCAATCCCTTTTTCAGCAATGGCTTCCATATATAAAACAAACTGCAAAAAGATAATATATTCTTTCCCTGATATTATACTCATTTTGGGACGTTCTATTAAAAAATCTGCAAGCCAATCCTGCCAAAACTTTTGTTGTTCTTTTATACTCAATGTTTTTACATAATAAGATACATTTCCAACAAACTTTACTTTTTCTATCTCTTCTCCCTGTATAAAAAGGGTGTATAACCAATCTATTTCTTCATCCCAATATAAAATACACTTTAGAAAGACTAGACTCAGCCATTTCATAAATACTTCTTGTGTTTGTTCATTCAACAAATGTAAATGGCGAACAGCAAAAGCAATATATTTCTTTGTTTGTATGAATAAAGGCAAATTAATTTGAGTATTTACAAACCCAGCCCACGCATACTTTGTTTCCTCTTCACTTTGCTGCAAGTTTAAATAAGGAATCATATGCTTTCTACACCATTGCTTCTCGATATGATAGAGAAATGTTAAATCAGCTGTTAGCCTAGCAATCATAACATTTACGTAATATGATTTTTTTCGCATCTGCTCTTCAAACACATACAAATAAGCATGTATATTTCGATCATATAAATGTTCATATGCAAGAAGTTTTAATAAAACTGCCGTTATTTTTCCTACCGGATGCTGAACAGCCTCATTATAGTAATCCGTTTGCTCTTTTCTTCCTCCTTGCTCACCTTTCATGACATGAGGAAACAGCGAAAAAGCAAGCTGTTTTACAGCTCGAATTGTATCTTCTTGAAATTCCTCTAGCCGATTGCTCTTTTCATACAAAAAATTACTAATGAGCCAATGATAAGTAGCATGTCGTACAAACTGATGTAACAACGGTAAAATCTCTTGTATTTGTTCATTTGTTAATTGTCGATTATTGCGCCACTCCCTCATTAAGACAAACCACACTTCTTTACTCACATCTTTATATCTAACTAATTGATACGCAAGAGAAATACTCCATTGTATATTTGATTTACAAGCCTTGGAAAGCATTTCTAAGAAATGATGTTTCTCAAACAATCCTTCATGTGAATATTGAAGAACTTGTTTTACCATTTCTTCCTCTCTCATATGCAATAAACCATCTGCTGTTAAATTGCATGTAATCGGCTGTAACGTCCGCTCTTCTTGTAAATCCGGATACTTTCTCGATAAAAAATGAGGGAATTTCTGTTTCATAAATTCATATGTTTGTTTCGTAGATTCGTTATCTGGAGCGCACATATAAAGCCAATCTATTAAATTACAAGCCACGTAACAAGTTTTTCCTTCAAGGTGTTTCACTACGTTGCTTAGCACTTTTTGTTTTGAAGATTCAGATATATGTTCATAATGATTCTTTAACAGTTGAAACACCTCATGCTTGCAAGAGTCTTCAATAAGCAATTTATGTTGTATTAACCATTCAATTTTTTCATTTTGCGTTCGAAAAACAGTATGGTTCATACTATGCACCGCAATTCTCTTTTGCAGGGTGTTTCCAAATTCAAGCATATAAGCAATATAAAAGTTTGCTTTGTCTTCATCATGTGCACAAATATAAGCCATACAATCTCTAACAATATTAATTAAAAAAGAAAAGTCTCGCGGCTGGGTATCTTGTTCATGCGGTTCGATTGCATTTCGTGATTCACTGATTGTATCATGAATTTGAAGAGATTTTTGTTTTAGAGCTAATCTCTGTAATTTTTCTAATCCAATCTGCAAAATTGGTATAGCAAAATAAGAAAGATGCGGCTTTATTTTCAATTCCCATATGTGCTGCATTTTTGAAAAAGTTGCAGCTGACAGGTGATTTGTTTCCGCTAACTCTACAACATCTTGCGTCTCTTGTTCCCATTGCCGAAGTCGCTTCAATTTCAGTTTTCCATCTAATATACAAGTTAGTAAAAGAACCATAATTTCTTTATGCTCCGGGTACGTACATTTATGAAGTAAAGAAGGCAAATTGCCAATAAAAAATTCTTTTGTTTTCGCCTTTTCTAACAATAATAAAAGCCATTTTGCAAAGGAAATCGTATGTATCGGTTGTTCCATATCTACTAAAAACGTGCATATCGTATTCCATAACATGGCCGATATCTTCGTATTATTTTTATACATTAACTGAAATAATTCATTTTGATGACTTAATAAAAAATGATCAACAATCCACTGTGCAAGCAACTGATCTTTCTCAGAAGTATCAGCTTCTTCTGAAAATAAATTCCGTAACTGCCCCTCTTTTTCTAGCCATTCCACCCATTCGTAGTCTCTTGCAAACTCTACAAAATATCGAAGTGTTTCAATCTTTTTTACAGATTGTTTAATATATGACAGCTGCTCCTGCTCTAAAGATGGGGGAACCGTTACGATATCACGAATTCGCGTTCTTTTTGTAATATAATTATCCCCCATTAGCTCTGCCCATCGCTGTACTGCTTTTGCTAACGACTGATGATTTTGCATCTTATTTGGGTATACAATCGGCTTAATCCCTAAATGCTCCCAGTGATATGTATTTTCTCCCTGAGCAACAAAAGCATACCGTCTCGTACTAGGCGGTAATCCAGTCGCTAAATACTTCATAACAGGGTCATTATGACTATAACCAATAAATAAAACGGTATAATTCGAAAATAGGTCTACTAAAAATCTCCTTGCCCATCCTTCTGTTAAGTAAGCCCTTCCAAAATCACCATCTGTCAAGATTAAATTTTCTTTTTCTTGTTCCACATTACCATGAATGTATGCCAATCCTTTAAAAGCTCTTCCAGTTGGAAGTGCCGGAGCATAATATATATTGACTTTACGCCTAGATTCCTCAAGTACCGTTGTAAAATGCTGATCAAAATTTGTAGTTACAATACGAACATTATCATCAGCTGCAAATAACTGCAAAATAGATTGATGCAATGGATTTGGCTTTGAATACGCGACATGAACAAGATTCTTAGCAGTCTGATGAACATCTTTCGTTTTCGCAATTTTCCCAAGATAATAATCGTGCGGTTCATTTTCCTCACGTTTTTCTACATATAGAGCGTTCGCAATATAATCGACTAAATCATCAAAATTCGGTAAGTTTGAATTGCCTTTCATAGATACTCCAGCTCCAACAAATACTACCAGTTTCCCTTGTTCGAGTTTATCAAATAGTTCATCTGGAATTTCTACATCTGAAGTAATCCACATCTCTATCTCCCCTTACCTAAAAATGTTAATTTTCTCTTTTTAATATAACATTTTTTGTGTTTTTTTAACATTCAGACAAATTAAAAGTGATAAAAATTTTTACTTTTAAAAATCAGTTCTATCTTTGAGAATAATATTTCATTTTCCTTTCAGTTCATTCAAAAATCCTTCAACTTAAAGTAAAACAGCAGTTCAAATCACTAAATTCATTTAGACAAAATATATTTAAATAAAAGCCCAACTAACATTGATAAAGCTGGATATGCAATTACCCAAAAGAGAAATGTTTCATTTGCATATATAATCATAAAGACTATTGAAAGCAGAAAAATGATTAAAGGCATAACAAACAAATTTTTTAACCTTACAAAAGCGATAGCACTTAAAATTATCGTAATAACCGGAAACAAAATGAGTACTAAAAACAGCGGATTGATTAATAATTGAGTCATTATCTCACTCCTATTTAGGTATATGAACTAGGTATTTATCTTTTTAACAATGATACATTTTTAATTTAATTCCACCTTAAAATTTGAACTTTAAATTTCCATGCATAAACTCCTTTTTTTCGTCCAAACTAAATAGAAAAAGCGAGGTTTAAATGATGAATCATATTACTATTCTGCTTATAAAGTTTGTATCCTGCATGATTGCTTTTGCAATTGGCTTGGATTTTTTCTTTAATGCAACGATCGTTGACATCTTTTCCTTTAGTCTATTTATAACAATTGCCTCGTATATGTTAGGAGATCTAATCGTCTTACCGCGGGCAGGAAATACCGCTGCCATCATGGTTGATTTTCTTTTCACTTATATGAGCGTATGGATTTTCGGCAGCGTACTTTTAGATAATTATATGCAAATTGCTTGGGGAAGTATTTTATCAGCAATTGTAGTTACAGTAGCAGAAGTCTTTGTTCATCGTTATTTACTCAGTCGTATTTCTACTCAGCAAACAAGCAAAAGAAACGATATTAATTTCCATCGATCGCTAGCTTATGGAACAGAGTTTGCTGAAGAACAGAATGTTACAGATGCGAAAAAACAGAAATGATACACCCTCTTTGCATCTTGCTCTCTACTTCCATACAATTTCACACAGCTAATTACAATCATACTCCATCAGAAATAACGAATAAGTAATCTCTTTTGATTACAATAAGTTATAGTCGTCAGTAGTTACTAACCTTAATTTCAATTAAAAAATCCTGAGAAGCATTATTTCTCAGGATTTTTTACCGATTTACGATTTCAATGTTACGGACGCGTTGCACTCCACATGAGGGATTATCAAAACAGCATTTTTCAAAATTTTTTATTTCGACGTTAAGGATTTTCTCCAATAACCTCTATCTTTATGATACAAAATAAGAGCAATCACTAAAATTCCAGATGCAATCCAAATAGATTTGTTCCCAAGGTGAGTGGTGGAAAATGTTCCTAACAACGCACCCAATATAAAAGAAAAAATAATAACAACAAATTCTGTAAATCGTTTTTTCTCTTCCTTATTATGCTCTACGAACGCTAAATATGCTGCCAGCGTTGCAGTTCGAAGATTCCCCGTTGTCATTGTTGAATTGTAAGCCCACTTGTCTAGTTTATTAAAAGTAGAGATTTGTAAAGATGATACAAACGAAATACAGACTGTTACCACTATGTTAGGTATACTTTTTGGCAAGATGCCTACAATGATTAAAACAATACATTCTAGTATAAGAATAGAGCGTCTATAACTATGCAATACTTGTCTTATATGAGGAATCTTTACTACTTCTGATATTAAAACGCCTAAGATAAAAGCTAAAATAGGCGGGATATAAAGCAAAGCACTTTTCCATTCCCCATTAGCTGCTCTTACAGCGAGTAGTACTACATTTCCTGTTTGTGCATTGGCAAACACTCCGTCTCTGCTGATGAAAGTATAAGCATCTAAAAAACCTCCAACTACAGCTAACAAAACACCCAAATAAACAGAGTTTGAAGATAATGAGGGGATCGTACCTAGTTTGTCTTTCATATTATTATCTCCTTGTATCTTATATTGAAAATATTCATTTATAGTTAATATTCTATTTATACAAAAACAGCGTTCTTTTAAAATCCTTCACAGTAGAATAGCAATCGTTATCTTGATTTCGCTTTCCTTTTCTTTTTCCCATATTAGCTATAACAATGTATAACCATACCAAGTTTTTTCACTATAATCAACACAATTATTTAACATATTTCCGAAAGAAATCCCCATCTTCAAGCGCGTGACAGGCAAAAGCCCAGCGGTAAGGTGGGGATGAATTTCGGTTAGGCATAGCCTAACTGATTTGTAAGAACTGCCAATTGTTCGTATGGTGTATACGTTCCATATCTGACATCTTCACTTGCTTATAGGATTTAGAAGGGCTTTGTATATATTGTCCATGTATATCTTGTACGTATACCATTTTTCCTGTAAATCCTGTCACAAATCCTACTTGTCCAAATACCTTTACTTTATCCCCTAAGTAGATTCCATCTACATGCGGTGTGTTTTTCTTGTTCCGTTTTGCACTTGCATTCTTTGTTTTTCTTCCTTTTCTTGCGGTTGCTTCATGCAGGGAACGTTTTTTCTTTCTAAATTGTTTGATGCGAAATTCACCGCTTTGATCATATTCTTGTAATTTTGTTGGATTCGTAATCGCAAGGGCATCATTTGCATGTGTTTTGGCTAATCCAAGTTCTTTTCTCTTTGGTGTAGTGTAACTGCCATACGTAATCTCACACTCCAAACGTTTCATGATTTGTAAACGCAATATATTCATAAAAGCAGTTTCTTTATACTGTTTTGGTTTTTTGAAAACATGTTTGATTATTCCTTGATGAAATCTTTGATGACACTCTTCATGTACGGTTACAAGATTATCTGCCATATCCGAACCTCCATTGCATCTTTCGATGATATGATGCGTATGCAAGATTCCACCTTTTTTCTTACAAATTTGACAGGTATATTGATCTCGCGCAAACACGTAATACCTTATATTCCAAAAGCCAAAGGCATCCCCTTGTTGATATTCTATTCCTTGTATGTCAGGATTTTTTAGTTTTTGTGCATCAAATTTCCCTACTTCGACAATTACTTTTGGTGAAGGTAATAACGAGCGGAATGTTTCAATCCATTGAATTTGGTTATCCACTCTGCTTTGAATCGATGGTGGTAACCATCCTTCTTTCTTTTTTCGATTGAGAAAACGCGCTTTTCGATATCTTGTTTTACGTTGTCTTCTACCTCTTCGTAATGTAGCTCTCAGTGCAAGATTTTCTTTGATGTCTTGACGTAACTCAACGGTTCCTTTTACTAGCACTTTTTCTTCTGTTGTAATTGCAATACCTACATATTTTGCACCGCTGTCAACACCGATTGTAACGGGTTGTACAGTCTCACCAGTAGCGTATTGCAGTTGAATGATAAAGGGTGTATACTGCACAATCTTTGCTTTTCCTTGTTTGAGAAGAAGTCGTGCCTTACGAGGGCTGCAAGGCATGAGCGGTTCTCCTCTTAAATTCTTGACAAATACACGCATGTTTTGTCCCTCCTAAGAGTTCGTTTCCCTTCGCCAATGTTTGTAGGTGTTGGCAACTTCTTATACAAGAAGGCTTGTGGTTGACCGTTTCTTCCCAATCAGAACTGTTACAGAGCCACCATAGAGCCAAGAACTAGGGAATCATTCTTGGGTATGCAACCTACGAACGGAGTCCACAAAAGACTGAGGCTAGACAACCAGGGCTTTTTACAAGCCCCCACTTCAAAATGCGTTAGCATGTAAGTGGTGGGTAGTTGACCATATTTTACTCGTTTCATTTAGTGCATATTCAAAGGTATTAGTATCAAACCAGAATGACAGTTCCAGAGCACATACAAATAAGCAGAAAAAAGATAGCCCTTAACCAAAAATAACCCCAAAAGTGTTCTTACACAAAATCACTTTTGGAGTAAAAATCTACTTCAAGTTCCACTCAAACCATCTACCATGCCCATCTGTATCTCCGATCGTTTGATTATATTCTATACCATTTAAAAAATAATCAAGATGAAGTTTTCTATCCCACATATTGTTGTAAAGATGAAAAACATCTCGTTTACTTCCAATCGCTTTTATTTTTTCTACTAGTTCATACTTAGAACCTTCTGGTATTTGATTTGCAACGTGAGTATGGAAAATACAAATAGCAGTATCATTTGAAAGTTTTTCTACAACATTTGTGAGTAAGGCCACTCCATCTCCTTCTACAAGTTTTACTGGATTCTCGATAAAGCATTTCGCTGCACTTTCAAAAAGCGCTAACCTTTCTTCATGTTCAGGCCAAATTAGCGACTTTAACCACAAATAATCTTCTGAATTGCCTAAATCACTAATATGTAAGTCTAATCCTACTTTTGAAGCTACTGGAGGACTAGTTAAAAGGAACGGCGGCGTATTATTTCCTTTTATTTCAGATGTTATATGGACATTTGAATCTTTTTCTCCATAAACCTCATTTGTTCCATATGAATAACTATACTTGTCCCATAACAATTGCAGACCAGCACTTGTTCCAATTTCTATTAGTGATAAGGGCTTCTTTACAACGTTGTAAATATAGCAAAAAACTGGATATAGATAAGCAGAACGTCTTACTTCATTCGTCTGTACTAACTTGCTTTTTAAGATATAAATAATTTCGTCTCTATACATTCGACAAAAATCCTTGAAATGAATAAAAGAATCTTCTATTTCTCTTGGATGCTTAGTAATACTTGGATAATACTCTTTTAAAACATGTTCTTTTCCTTTTAACAAAAGATAATGAACAGCTCCTAAAAATAAATTAGGAACTGGTTGCCCTTCTCGGGAATTTGCACATAACTCCATTAACTCATCATCTTCTGAAATTTTTATAGATAAATACTCATACAGTTCACTTGAACCTCTACATTCAATTTTGGCAAAGTTCTTAAATCGTTCAGATAGTTGAGATTTATTCAAATTAATCCCCCTTATTAGTGTTAATTTTCAAAATTTTACAAACAACATCATTATAACTGAATATGATGTTATGGTAAAACATTATTGTTTTGTTATGGCAATATATGAAACCATAAAGAAGCTTATAAAAACAAAAAGTACACCACTTTAGATAAGTGATGTACTCATACATGTTAGTTACTTTAATCTACAATAAAGATTACTTAAAAACCCTTCTTAATTTTACAGGTTATTTATCCTCTTTTATAATATTCTTCCATAATGTGAGGTGGAACCATTCCTCCCCCTGTTCCCCACATGATATGCGTTGCTTGCTTCATTTTTTCTTGCAAGTGATTCTCTTGTATATATTGCTGTTGTTTAAACAATTGAACCGGCCCGTATACACTTGCCAATGCTGACGGCTCTAACTTGATTCCTTCTGTATCTACAAAAGCCTTTAATAGCCTATATAATTCTTGATCGCTAACTGTGTAACATCCACTTAATAACGGTTCAATTACTTTTCCTACAAATCCCGATGCTCTTCCTACCGCAAGACCATCAGCTTCCGTCACATTATCAATTCCAAAGTCTTGGACAGAAATTTCATCATGAAGACCCGTCAGCAAGCCAATTAGCATGCAAGGAGAATGGGTTGGTTCCGCAAAGAAGCAATGTACATGATTACCAAATAATAATTTTAAACCGAACGCTACGCCGCCAGGGCCTCCGCCGACACCACACGGTAAATAAACAAATAACGGATGATTCTCATCCACAATAATATTTTGGTCCTGCAATTGTTTTTGTAAACGAGACGCAGCTACAGCATATCCAAGAAACAGATTTTTTGAATTCTCATCATCAACGAAATAACACATAGGATCCGCTTCTGCTTGTCTTCTTCCTTCTTCTACTGCTTTACTATAATCCGCTGCATATTCAATAACTGTAACATTTTTACTTCGAAGTAAATCTTTTTTCCACTGCTTTGCATCAGCAGACATATGAACCGTCACATTAAATCCTAATTTTGCACTCATAATACCGATACTGAGCCCTAAATTCCCTGTTGAACCTACTGCGATTGAATATTGCGAGAAGAACGTGCGGAACTGATCACTATCTAAAATTGAATAATCATCTTGTTTATTTAATAAATGATGTTCCAAAGCTAAATCTTCTGCATGTTTAAGAACTTCATAAATCCCGCCTCTTGCTTTAATAGATCCTGATATAGGAAGCTGACTATCACATTTCAGCAATAATGCACCTGCTATATGCTGCTCATACTCTTCTTCTAAATGTTGTTTCATAGAAGGTGTTTCCACTAAAGGCGATTCAATGATTCCATACGTATCTTTTGTTTCTGGGAAAGCTTTCGCGATATACGGAGCAAAACGTTTTAATCTTTCCTCTGCATCCTTTACATCGTCTTTAGTAAGAGGAGCTTTTTTAATTCCTGTTTCAAACTCTTCTTTATTAGGATTAACCCAAAATACTTCTTCCGTTAAAACAAGCTTATTTAGTAACGGGTGCTTTTCTTTCAGAGTTTGTATAGCTGTGCTGTCAAACTTCTTCATTTACAAATTCCCCCTTCGTGATTTCTATTAATGAATGTTATCATTTTACAATTTAATTTTATTTATTATAATTAAACTAAATTTAACACACAAATAAAATAAATTAAATATATATTAATAAATTTTAATTAAATTTAATTAAAATTTATAATAATTCATATAAAAGGAGAATGAACGTGAATAATATAAATGTTGGACAAAAAATAGCAGAACACCGAAAAGCGAAGGGTTTGAGTAGTCGAGAACTGGCAACACTCGTTAACGTCACACCCTCCATGTTAAGTCAAATTGAAAAAGGATCTGCAAACCCATCCCTGCAAACCCTAAAATTAATATCTAATGCATTAAATATCCCTATGTTTAATTTCTTTTTGGAAGATACAAATGCACAAAGTTTAGTAGTAAGAGCCAATCAACGAAAAAAGATTAGCTTTCCCGAAAGTAAAAATTTGTCCTATGAATTATTATCTCCCGATTTAACTGGGGCCCTCGAGCTTGCTCTTATGACATTATTGCCACAATCTTCTTCCTCTGAAAAACTAATAGAGCATAAGGGTGAAGAAATCGCTTTTGTTTTAGAAGGATCTGTTACTCTATATTTAAATCAAGAAACGCTAACTTTACACATAGGCGATAGTGTAAAAATCCCATCTTATATGAAGCATAAATGGGAAAATCCATACAAAGAAAAGGCAGTAGTAATCTTTGCAATCACGCCTCCTACTTTTTGATTTCTATATCAAATTGATTGATCCCACCGAGAGGAATTGTGTAGGATTTAATCGGCAACTAAAATTATTAATAAATAAGCCACCATTTATAAGAATTCGTCCTAATAATGGTGGCTTAACTTTCATCTAACAAAAAACATAATACAGTATTTCTAAGTCAACTGTATATCTTTTACATCTACTATATCTGCAAACCAACCTAATACTTTGTTATGATGCTGAATAATATCTTCTGCACGTAATTGCTCTGAATCAAACGTACTATGCGCACCTCGAATGAGCGTTACTTTATAGCCTTCACTAAATGCACGGCGAACGGTTGTATCTACACAATACTCTGTTTGCAATCCGCACATGAAAAGATGTTCAATTCCTTTTTCTTGCAAAACTTCCCGAAGATTTGTTTCATAAAAAGAATCTGGTGTTTCCTTTTCAACTATAACCTCATTTGACATTGGAGTTATTGTAGAATGAATGTGCCAACCTGCTGTTCCTTTTTCTAGTGGATGACCCTCAGATCCATTATGTTGTACATAAATAACAGGAATATCACGAGTACGAAATATTCGAATTACCTCCTGTAAATTTCGCAATAAATCAGAGCCATTATATACAGGCATACCTGCTGTATACATTCCTTCTTGCACATCAATTACTACAAGCGCTTGTTTCATTGCACATAACTCCCTTCATTTTTATACTCCATCATCCAACAATCTTCCAATACTCCTTCATGTAATTCATGCTCCTTCAATACTTTCACTTTTTGAAAACCACACTTTTCATAGCAATGAATCGCTCTTTCATTACTTACTCTTGGATCCAGCGTAATTGCAACTGCTCCTAATTCATTCATAATATATGTAATTGCAGCCTGCACGATCTTTGTACCAATTCCTCGGTTCCAGTATGCTGTTTCTCCGATAAATTGGTCTATCCCCCATACATTTTCTTTCTCATCATATCCATATAACGCTTTCCACTCTGCATCTAAAGGATACATTTGTATATAACCAATAGATTGGTCTTTATATTCTACAATACACTTTTTCTCTTCATCTTCCGAATTACTTATATAACACTCTCGAACTTGTTCTGGTGATTGTGGTTTATCTCGCCCTTCGTAAAATCGTAAAACTTCAGGATTTGATAGCCAGTTTGATAATGTCTGAACATCATCTTCTGTTACGTATCGAATAGATAGTTCGCCTTTTCGAAATAACATATGATCACTCCTCTCTTGCAACATTACTGTATTCGACTTTTAATGAAATAACCCTTCCTTAATGAAAGGAGGGCTGTTAAGAACTTTATATTCCACTTCGTTCTGATAAAAGGTTAAAACAGATGAGTATCGAATCACTTATAAAAAGTATTTTTTAGGAAGGTGTTTATAATGGGAATTGAAAAAGAGTATTTACGCTGTGTATTAAAGGCATTTCAGTCTATGAAAAAATTGGGCGAAAACGCTATGGATCAGTTAAATCACGAAGAACTCCATATATGTCCAAATGAAGAATCTAATAGTATCGCCATTATCGTCAAACACATGTGTGGAAACATGTTGTCTAGGTGGACTGATTTTTTAACAACAGATGGGGAAAAGATAACTAGAAATCGAGATGATGAATTTATTGGCGGATTCTCTTCCAAAGCAGCTCTATATCAAGCATGGGATCAGGGATGGGAAGTTTTATTTACAACATTGAATAGTTTGAAAGAAAAAGATTTAGAAAAGACAATCCTTATTCGTGGAGAGGCTCATTCTGTAATTGAAGCAATTGAAAGGCAAATATCACATTATTCCTATCATATTGGCCAAATTGTATATGTAGGGAAGTTACTGAAAAATGAGAAATGGAAATGCCTTTCTGTTCCTAGAGAAAAATCGATTGAATATACGGAGAAACTCATTAGCAAACATAACAATCTAGAAAATTAACGACAATTGTGCAATATAAAAGGGGCTGCATCTACTCCTTTTGTTTCTATATCTAGAAGCCCCTTTCTAAAAGCTTTTACTCTATATTCACCTGATTTTCAAAAAAAGAAGCATTTTTATTTCATAAAAAAGAGCAACCATATAAGGTTGCCCTTCACTTGAAAATATTCATCATTATAATTAATTTTTCTTTAAAAACACACTATTAAAAATTATATTTTTCAATGTTATCCTTTGTAAACACAACCCGTTCTGGCAATACAATAATTCCATTTCCTTCTGCTTCATAGTCGTATCCTTGAATGGAATTTGGTTCTACTTTCACTTTTCCAATACCGGGAACCTCAAAGCTGTCACCAACTTTTAACTTCTTACCCTTCACAACCATTTCATTTGCAACATAAGTTGCAAGTGCCCCTTGTTGTTTTACATCCCATAAACCAAATTGTTGAACTGTCCCGCGTTTTACGTAATCACGCATAACATTAGGTGTTGAAAAGCCAGTCACAACAACTTTCTTATCCATTTTCAAATTTTCTGCGGCTTGTGCCATTGCTGGTAATGCAGTTGCATCAGGACAAATGACTGCATTAATATCTGGATATGTTTTCAAAATACTTTCGCCTACTGCTAGTGATTTTTGTGCATTGTTTTCACCATACTGGGTCGTCACAATTTCCCAATTTGGATATTTTTCTTTTATAATTGCTTTCGCTTTTGTAACCCATTGATTCTGGTCTGTTACTGTTGGACTAGAATAAAAGAATGCTACTTTTCCTTTATCACCAATTTGCGAAGCTGTCATTTGAATGAGCAAATTGGCCAATTGTTCAGGTGTTCCTTGACTAATATAGAAAGAGCGATCTTTCGGATTAACGTCAGAATCCCATGTTAATACGGTAATCCCCTTTTTCTTTGCACGTTGCAAAGCTTGTGATAAACCGTCGACAGAAGTAGATGAAACCATAATCGCATCATAGTTTTGATTAATAAAGTTATTAATATACTTTACTTGCCCTGATACACTTGCCTCAGAAGGACCATCGTATTTTAAATTTACACCGAGCTTATCCGCCATTTCTTTTGCTCCTTCTCCGCCCGATGTAAAGAACCCAACTCCAGTTAATTTCGGAATAAAGGCAAATTTTACTTCTTTTGATTTTTTCCCATCTGATTTTGTATTTGTACATGCCATCATAGAAACAACAAACACCAATAAAACGATGAATATGCTTACCCTCTTTCTCATGTTGTTTCCTCCCTATGTGAAACAATTTTTTTGATAAAGAAGTATCTTATCTTGGAATGGCGTACCATAACAGAGAGAATTAAAATAATACCAATTACAACATTAGCTTGCTCATTTGTTAGCCCTGTCATCTGTAGCCCATATTGCATAATTCCAATAACGATACTAGCAAGAACAGTTCCTACTATACTTCCTTTTCCACCAGTAATAAGAGCACCACCTAGCACAACTGCTGTAATGACCGGTAAAATTGCTTCATTTCCTAAATCCGCACGAGCCGAGCCAAAGTAAGCAGTTAAAAATATTCCACCTAATCCACCGCCTAAACCAGAAAGCATATATGCTAAAATAACAATTCGCTTCGTCTGAATTCCAGAATATTTAGCTGCTTTTTCATTCATGCCTGTTAAAATTACATACCGACCATATTTTGTATAGTGCAGCAAAATAGAGAATAAAACAGTCATAATAAGGAGTAACCAAAATAAATTAGGAATTCCTAAAAATATTCCATTTGCAAACTGGACATATGAATCTGGCAATCCACTAATTCCTTCATATCCAGTTGCTTTAGATCCACCCGAAATTACAAGAGCGATACCCGAATATAAAAACATTGTTCCTAATGTTATAACTAGCGGTTCAACAGATGTCATTTGAATAATAACACCGTTTAAAAAACCAGCTAATACACTTATGATAAGAGCAATTATTACAGCAATACCAATAGATACCCCATTTATCCATAATACGCCGATAAGAATAGATGTAAGCCCCATAACTGCACCAACTGAAACGTCGATTCCTCCCGTCATAATGACAAATGTCATCGGTATCGCGGCAATTGTAATGAAAATAAAATCATTAATACTAAACAGTAAATTCCCTATATTAAAAAAGTTAGCATTTAATAAGCTAAAAACGATAAACTCCATACATAATAAAAGAAGGAGTGCTCCCTCCCAGCGAAAGAGCCAGTGAATAGATTTCATATTTCCACCTCCCTCTGCCTCGGTTTCCTCCATTTCTGTACTACACTATCCAAAATAATAATAAGTAATAATAAAAATCCTGAAATTGCGTTGTTCCAAAAGGCTGGGATTTTTAAGTATACTAATGAACTACTAATCACCTCTAAAAACAATGCTCCTATAGCTGCACCAAATACTGATCCCGTACCACCTTTCAAACTAATACCACCAAGCACCGCAGCAGCGATTACTTGCAGTTCAATTCCTGTTCCTGTTTGATTCGGCACAAACCCAATATTCATAACAAATAGACATCCAGCAATTGCAGCAGTCATGCCCGAAATCATAAAGGCTAAAATTTGCACTAACGATACCGGAATCCCAATCAGTCTTGCACCTTCTTTATTATCTCCTACCGCATAAAAATATCTTCCGAACGACGTCTTTGTTAGGAAAAGATAAGAAGCTATTAAAAATAGTCCGATGAACCAAACTGTTATCGGAATCCCTAACCATGTTACGGAAGACAATTTTTTATAATCATTTGGAATATCTTCAATCCATTTCCCTTCTGTATAAATAATCATCAAACCTCGAATAATACCAAGCATCCCTAGCGTCATAATAATTGCTGGAACATGAAACTTTGTCACACCTATGCCATTTACAATTCCAATAAACGCACCGAGCAAAAGTGTAATTATAATTGCACTAAAAGCACTATTTCCACCCGTCAAAAACATTCCACATAAAGCCGCACATAAACCCATTATTGATCCTACCGATACATCAATATTTCTTGTGAATAGTACAAATGATTGACCAATTGCTAGAATGATTAAAATGAGACTTGATTTTAAAATAATCGAAAAAGAATCAAATTGAAAAAAATCTTTGTTCATCACGCTAACAAAGATCATATAAAGAAATAACAGCCCTACAATAGAGGTTTCACGCATTTGCAATACATATGTAACATATTTCATCCATTTGAAACCTCCTCTCCCCCATAAGCAGAACGTGTAATGCGATCCAATGAAATGTCTTCCTGTTCTAAATGTGAAACGATATTACCATTTCGCATTACATACACACGGTTTGCTAAATTCATGATTTCTTCTAAATCTGAGGATATCAACAATACCGCTAAACCATTTTCCCTTAGTTCTTTAATCATGTCATATATTTCTAACCTTGCTTTTGCATCAATGCCACGCGTTGGTTCATCTAAAATAATGAGTTTAGGCTGACAAGCAAGGTATTTCCCTAGCACTACTTTTTGTTGATTTCCTCCCGATAACGACTCTATACTTTGATTTGTATCGCGAACCATAATTTGAAAATTTTTAATATACTCATTTGTTAAAGCGCTTTCTTTTTCTTGATTTAAAAAAAATGTACTTAAACGATATAAGAGAACAGATGTCATATTTTGTTGTACAGAAGCAATTGCAAAAATCCCATGCCCCGCTCGGTCTTCAGGTACATATATAATTCCTGCATCAATTCTCTTTTTTGTTGACCACGTTGTAATTTCGTTCCCATCTAATAGAACGTTTCCTTCGGTTGCAGATGTTATGCCATATAATACTTCAGCTAGTTCCGTTCTTCCCGCTCCCACGACACCAGCAATTCCAACAATCTCTCCTGCTTTAACTTCTAATGAAATATCTCGAAATCTATGACTAAATAAATGATTTACTTGTAATACTTGCTTTAAAGACGCTGTCTCGTTATATAAACTCTCTCGCTTTTGAATTTGCTGATAACCTTCTGGTAGTAGTCCCTGTAATAGGATATCGTAAGTAAATTCATTTACATTACCTTGGTTAGAAATTACACCGTCTCGTAAAATAGCTACTTGATCCGCAATTGCAAAAATCTCTGGAAACCTATGCGTAATATAAATCATACCAATTCCTTGTTCTTTCAAATTTTTCATCACAACAAATAGACTCTTAATTTCATTTGCTGTTAACGTCGATGTAGGTTCATCCAAAATAAGAATCTCTGCCTCTCTTATTAATCCTCTAACTATTTCTACTAATTGCTGCTGTGCAATAGACAACAATGAAGCACGTTCACCAAGCTTTAGATTCCAGCCAAGTTGTCTCATGAGTACATCTAATTTCGTCCGAAGCTCTCTTTTGCTTCGCCTCATACCTAATAGAATATTTTCTTCAATAGTCATATTAGGAAAAATAAGCGGTTCTTGTGGAACTAAATAAATACCGTTTCGATGAGCTTCAGATGGATTGGAAAATGTAACAGATCTCCCTTTTATTTTGATTTCTCCTTCATCATAAGTGTACAATCCTGTCAATATCTTCATTAACGTTGACTTTCCAGCCCCGTTACCACCAACTAATGCAAAAATATCCCCTTTCTTTACTGTTAAATCGATTCCTTTTAGCACAGGTTGCTGTAAGAATGCTTTTTTTACATTTTTAACTTCCAATAAAGGAACTTGTTCCAAGCTTCTTTCACCTACCTTTAACAGGAAACAATTTTTCAGGCATTAATTTTTTGCTCTACTTGTTTTGTAGCATTGTATATCCTTTTCCTCATATCTAGAACTTATTTTTTCTCAAGTAAATCCCCTATTACAGACGGTATAAATAAAAATATACTTACATATGTTTAAACATCGGTCATTTGTTGAAAGGATGAAAAGCATGACACAACTGAACTTTGAAGAAAATTTGTTAACAAAAGCTGCTTGGTATTATTACAAAGATCATCTTACCCAACAAGAAATCGCCTCATTACTACATATATCTCGGAACAAAGTTGTCCGTTTATTAGAAAGAGCACGGACCGAGGGAATCGTTACATTTCATATTAAAGGTACTGGTTTACACTGTTTAAGTATGGAAAGAGAACTTGTAAAAGCATTTCATTTAATTGATGCTTTCATTATTCCGACGCCGAAGGAAAATCTTTCTGATTCACTAGGAAAAGCAGCGGCACAATACTTAGAAACACATTTACAAAACGGAGATCTACTTGGTATTGGCTGGGGAGAAACAATCTCAAGAACACTAGAAAATATCAATTTCGATTCATCTATGAATATTTCTATTGTTACACTAACTGGAGGAGTAAATTATTACCTCCCTAAAAAACAAAATTATCTCAATCAAGTACATGGACAGCTCCATATTATCCCTTCGCCATTTTTAGCTTCTACGAACGAAATGGCGAACAGTATACTTTCAGAACCATCTGTGAAAGACATATTACATGTTGCATCATTCGCAAATACTGCTGTTGTTGGAATCGGTGGACTATCTCCTGATGCAACTATTTTAAAAGAAGAAAAAATGACTCTTCGTGAAATGACATGCATTCGAAATCAAAATGGTGTTGGCGATATCCTTGGGCAATTCTACAACATTCATGGAGACATTCTAAATTTATCTCATCATAAACGACTTATCGGTACACCTCTTTCTATACTTCGAAATATGAAGCATGTTGTTGGAGTAGCTGGTGGTAGACAAAAAGTTGATGCAATTTACGGGGCATTGAAGGGCAGGTACATTCATACATTGATTATCGATGAGGAAACAGCCCTTTCTTTATTGAAAAAGGAGAGTGAAGTATAATGTCTGCGCTACTAGCTTATGATGCCGGAACTGGTAGTATACGAGCTGTCTTATTTGACTTACAAGGTAATCAACTTGCAGTTAGTCAACGAGAATGGGTACATACAACAAATTCACGCTATGAAGGTTCAATGGATTTTGACGTAACACAAAACTGGACACTTATTCAAGAATGTACAAAAGATATACTACAAACAAGCGGTATTCTCCCTTCTTCTATTAAAGGAATTAGTGCAACAAGTATGCGAGAAGGATTTGTTTTATATGACAAAGATGGTACTGAAATTTGGGCGTGCGCAAATGTTGATAGCCGTGCTTCAGCCGAAGTTACACAATTAAAACAAATACACTCTCACCTTGAACAAGATTTATACACAACATCAGGGCAAACATTCGCTCTAGGTGCATTGCCAAGATTACTATGGATTGCGAAACATCAACCTGAAATTTATGAAAAAGTACACTCTATCACCATGTTAAATGATTGGATACTGTATAAATTGTGCGGCGTATTACAAATTGATCCTTCAAATGGATGTACAACAGGAATTTTTAATTTACAAAATAGAAATTGGGCTCCAGAATTAGTGGAGCAATGCGGACTATCATCTATACTCTCTCCACAAATAAATGAAGCCGGAACTGTCATTGGGAACGTAACAAAACAATGCGCAGCAGAAACTGGTTTATTCGAAGGAACGCCTGTTATTACTGGAGGTGGGGATGCACAAATGGCTGCCCTAGGTTCTGGAGTTGTAAAAAATGGGCAAACATTCATTTGCGGTGGTAGCTTTTGGCAACAAGAAGTAAACATAAGCGCCCCTGTACCAGATCCAAATGCTCGTATTCGTGTAAATTGTCACGTCCTTCCTACTCTTTGGCAATACGAAACAATCGCCTTCCTTCCTGGCCTTGTCATGCGTTGGTTTCGCGATGCTTTCTGTCAAGAAGAAAAACAGCGTGCAGCAGAACTTGGTATCGACGTTTATGAATTATTAGAGAATCAAGCAAAGCACGTTCCAGTTGGTTCACACGGCATCATTCCCGTTTTTTCTAATGTAATGAACTATATTTCTTGGCGCCATGCTTCTCCCTCTTTTTTAAATTTAAGCTTAGATTCTGAACAATGCGGGAAGAAAGAACTGTTTCGAGCGATTGAAGAAAATGCTGCTTTTGTAACATATGGAAATTTAAAATTAATTGAAGAATTAACAGGACAGTTCCCAAGAGAAGTAGTTTTTGCTGGGGGGGCTTCAAAAGGAAAGCTATGGTGTCAAATTGTAGCTGATGTATTAGGTGTTCCAGTAAAAGTACCAGTAGTGAAAGAAGCTGCTGCTTTAGGAACAGCAATAGTTGCAGGAGTTGGTGCTGGTATTTATCATTCAATGGAAGCTGTTTCTGAACAATTCGTAAAATGGGAAACTACGTATATACCAAATATCGAAAACCATCAACAGTATCAAGAATTATATCAAAACTGGAAAGTTGTATATCGGCAGCAACTACAATTAGCTGATCATGGATTTACTTCTCATATGTGGATTGCACCTGGCGCTCTGTAAATTGTTACATAAAGGAGTGAAAAGCATGCTAAAAGTAAATGAAGAAGATTTTTCTTATCGCTTCGGTGATAATGGACCTAAATATTTAGTGAAGGGACCTAATATTGATATAGGTGTTGTCGTCATTAAACCAGGGCAAGATTTTCAAAACCATTATCATACAACTTGTGAAGAAATTTTCTACGCATTAGAAGGTGAAATAGATTTCTATATTAATCATGTAAAAGTTCCTATTAAACAAGGCGATGTCTTACAAGTTCATCCTCATGAATCTCACTATCTCATCAATCGTTCTTCTCAAAATTTTAAAGCGCTCTTTATTAAATCGCCTCATTTGCAAGAAAAAGATACTGTGCAAACAGAAAATCCAAAATGTAATTAAGGAGTGATATCCTATGACTTGGGGATTTCAAAATCGCCTAAATACTATTTTACCTGACGGAAAAGCAGTTATGTTAGCAGTTGATCACGGATATTTTTTAGGACCAATTCACGGATTAGAACAGCCTCATGAAACAGTAAAAAGCTTACTCCCATACACAGATTCCCTATTTTTAACTCGTGGTATTCTCAATTCTTGTATACCTGAAGATTGTAAAACTCCTATGGTCCTTCGTGTAACTGGTGGGGCTACTGTAGTTGGGAAAGATCTTGCAAATGAAACAATTGTTACTCCAATAAAAGAAGCACTGCGTCATAACGTAGCTGGAGTTGGCGTATCAGTCTTTGTTGGATCTGATTATGAAACACAAACTGTAACAAACCTTGCCAATGTTGTATCTGAAGCGCATGATTACGGTTTGCCCGTATTAGGGATTACTGCGGTAGCAAAAGAACTTCAAAAACGAGAAGCGCGTTTTTTAGCACTAGCTTCGCGTGTATGTGTTGAAATGGGCGCTGATATTATTAAAACGTATTACTGTGAAGGCTTTGAGAAAATCACAAGTACATGTCCTGCCCCAGTCGTTATTGCTGGAGGACCAAAATTAGACACGATTGAAGCAGTGCTAACAATTACATACAACGCACTGCAAGAAGGAGCTATCGGTGTCGATATGGGCCGGAATATTTGGCAATCCGAACATCCGGTTGCAATGATTCAATCTATTCATGGCATCGTAAAAAGTGGATTGAATGTAAAAGAAGCTCTAGAATTATACAATACTGTTATAAAATAAATACTCAGGTAGCATTTATTTTCGATATATTTATAATTATTAAGAACAAGAAACATGGTCTATCCATATTTCTTGTTCTTTTCTCAATTTTAAAAATTCTTTCACTTGTATTATTGAAAATATTAATTTTTTTCTTTCTCCTCTAACATCTCAATAACTCTGTCTAATTTCTTCTCAATTTCAACTAAAGAAGCTCTTTGGCTAGATTGATTGATGAATCGAGATCGTATAAATGCTCCAAGCGAAACAAAAAATAATACGATTAAACCGAAAAAGAGAGTAATAAAAATGATATTTATGATTGAAAAATAATCTACCATCCTATCTATCCCCCCTATTTCTTCTTAACTTATAGAACCTTAATAAGTCGTGGAAGTGCAGCATACACAATTTCCCACAATCATTTTGGTTACAGTTTCATTGCAGCTACACCATTTCATTACATCTATGAAATGTAACCAAACAAAAAAAGTGGATTAGAATTGAGGAATCATCAGAATAATCAATAAAAAACCTGTATAATGAGAGCAGTAATATGAATCTACTATATTGGATGGTGTTATATATGAACGATAGCATTACCTTAAAAGAATACTCTTCTGATTATCAATCTCAAATTTTAGATTTAATTCTTTCTATCCAACAAGATGAATATAATATCCCTATTTCAAAAGAGGACCAACCTGATTTACTTAATATAGAAAGTGTTTACCAATCCAAGAACGGAAATTTTTGGATAGCACTTTATCAAAGAGAAGTTGTAGGCACTATCGCTCTTATAGATATCGGCAATCGTCAAGTGGCGTTGAGAAAAATGTTTGTGAAAAAGGAATATAGAGGGAAGACATTTCAAACAGCTAGTCTTTTATTACATAATGCAATTGCATGGGCAAAGACAAAAGAAGTGAAAGAAATATACTTAGGAACGACGTTGCAATTTGTAGCCGCCCATAGGTTTTACGAGAAGCATCATTTTGAAAATGTAGAACTTGATAAATTACCTACAAATTTTCCTGTTATGCAAGTAGACAAAAAATTCTATAAATACATCGTTTCATAATTAAAAGACAATCTAAACCTTTCGTTTCAGGTTTCAGATTGTCTTTTTTCATATTTACGTGTTCATCGTACTTTGAAGTAATGTTGCCCATTCTTCCTGCAGCAACGAATACATAATCGCATCATGCGTCACATCATTTTGAATCATATATTTTCGAAGCAATCCTTCCTCTGCAAAGCCTGCTTTTTGTAATAATTTGCGGGATGATTCATTTTCCGGGTACACAACTGCTGAAATTCGCTTAAAGTAAAGTATTTCAAACCCATATGTAAGAATAGCTTGCAGTGCTTCTGTCGCATATCCTTTTCCCCAATATGTTTCATCAAGTTCATAACCGATTTCAGCTCGTTTATGTTTGTTATTAATGAGATGAAAGCCGCACGTTCCAATTAATTGATCTGTTCCTTTTATTACAATTCCCCAGCGAAATGCGGATCCTTCTTCATATCTGCTCCTGAAATTTCGGATGACATTTTTTACTTCTTCTATATTTTGAAATGAATCCATTCCAAAATAACGAATAACAGGTTCTTTCGTAAAATAATGAAACATCGCATCTGCATCTACTAATGTTAATTCCCTTAATTGCAAACGATCTGTTTCTAAAATAGGAAACTTTCTCATTCTCTCCCGCTCCTTTAGTCTAATGAACTGCAAATTTCAATATAATTTCCATCTGGATCAGCAACGTAGGAAATTGTTTGTCCCCATGGTTTTGTAACAGGCTCTACTAACACCCTTACGCCATGGTTTTTTAAGTTATGTATTGTTTCCGCCACATCATCGACCACAAATCCAATCTCAAATGTAGATGATTCCGATACCTTCTTCGGAATTGGTAAACCAGTTAACTCTTGAACATCATCTCTACTATTGATTGCCAAAATTGTAGAACCTGTATCGAACTCAACATATGTACCGTGTTCCCCTTTTATCGGTAACTGTAAAATATCACGATAAAAACGGATACATTCCTCATATTGCTGTGCATATAAAATGATGTATTTCATTTGAAGTTTCACATTCTTCTCCTCCTTTACATTCTTACTATTTTGACAAAAAATGCAGAAATCCTTTATAGAGTTTTTCCTTATGAATAAACTCTGCCATATCAACAAATGCTAACAATGGAGGTGTGTTGATATGGAACCAATGCTTTGTCCAAATTGTAAAACAAACCGAACAAGATTTAATATCATTGAACAAACAGCAAAACCAGTAAAATTAAATCCGCAAAATGGTCAAATCGAGGAAGAATATACAAATGAAAATATGAGTGCATTTCATATGGCCTACCAAGGACCTACATATCGCGTACAATGCGCTGCATGCGGATTAATCGAAAATCCGGAACAATTTATTAAACCGGCACAAAACCAATCATTTTAGTCTTTTAATTGAACTACCCCCACCTAAAATCCTAACGCATTTTTGAGGAAGGGGATTCCCAAAAGGGACAACTAAGACAAAATGCTTAGTAGACCATACCCATTCAACAAGGTATGGTTTTTCTGCTTTCAAACTTAGACAAACCTTTTACTTCCAAGTCTGTAAGAGCCCCTGGAGGAAAAAGTTCGTTCGCAAAACGAAGCTTGTTATGGTTCGAAAGCTCCATCTGATAGAATGTATGAACACGTAAATCAGACAGAATGCCAGACAGCCACTTCCA
>NZ_NUQE01000041.1 GCF_002582035.1 Bacillus pseudomycoides | reverse complement strand
ATTGAATGTACAAGAAGAAACAGAAGCGTCTCAAGAAACAGAAGTAGTGGAAGAATCTTCAGAGATGGAAGAATTGAATATACAAGAAGAAACAGAAGAAGCAGAAGTGTCTCAGGAAATAGAAGAAATCGAGCTATCTTCAGAGACGGAAGAATCGAATGTGCAAGAAGAAACAGAAGAATTGGATGTACAAGAAGAAACAGAAGATGCAGAAGCGTCTCAGGAAACAGAAGTAGTGGAAGTATCTTCAGAGATGGAAGAATCGGATGTACAAGAAGAAACAGAAGTAGTGGAAGAATCTTCAGAAATGGAAGAGTCCAATATACAAGAAGAAGTGCTTGAAGCTAAGGAAGCTGAAGCATTAGGAACTGAAAGTTTCGTTCAAGAACAAAGTGAAGAATCTATTAAATCTGATGAACAAACACAGCAAGCTGTACAAGCTTTTGCAAATGTATTAATAGAAGAAACAGAGGAAAAACAAAATGCAATTGCTGAGCAGAATAAAGTAAACACAGAGCAGCACAAAGTAGATTCAACGCAAGAACAAAAACGTGAGAAGAAACGTTTCGTTCCGTTCAATGTAGTGATGTTGAAGCAAGATAAACGGATGTTAGAAGAAAAGCGTCATGTAGCAATGCCGTCACAACCGGCTCCTTCACACAATGTGACTGAGCAAAAACAAAATATGGAACCGCCAGCAGTGAAACAACCAGTGCAAGAAGAGATGACGCACCGAGTTGTCGTAGAAACAGAACAAGATATTCGTAACGTTTTACAGTCACCGCCAACGTATGAGTTTCCACCATTAACACTTTTAAATATCCCAAGTCATCTGGCGACAAATGATGCTCAGTGGTTAGAGGAACAAAAAGAGCTGTTAAATACAACGTTCCATAATTTCCATGTTGGTGCGAAAGTGGTGAATGTGACGCAAGGGCCAGCTGTAACTCGTTTTGAAGTGCAGCCAGAACCTGGTGTGAAAGTAAATAAAATTACGAATTTAAGTGACGATATTAAATTAAATTTAGCTGCTCGTGATATTCGAATTGAGGCGCCAATTCCAGGGAAAAATGCAGTCGGAATTGAAGTCCCGAATAAAGAGAGCAAAGCTGTATTTCTGCGGGAAATTTTACGAAGCCCAGTATTTACGAAAAGTGAATCGCCGCTTACAGTCGCACTTGGTCTTGATATTTCCGGAACACCGATTGTGACGGATATTCGAAAAATGCCGCATGGTTTAATTGCCGGGGCAACGGGATCAGGAAAAAGCGTATGTATTAATGCAATTTTAACAAGTATTTTATATAAGGCGAAACCGCACGAAGTAAAGCTGATGCTAATTGATCCGAAGATGGTTGAACTTGCGCCGTATAATTCTGTACCGCACCTTGTTGCGCCGGTTATTACAGATGTAAAAGCGGCGACGGCAGCCTTAAAGTGGGCGGTAGAAGAAATGGATCGTCGTTATGAATTGTTTGCGCATGCAGGTGCGCGTGATTTAACGCGTTACAATACAATTATGAACGAACAAGAAATTCCAGGCGAGACGTTGCCGTATATCGTGATTGTTATTGATGAGCTGGCTGATTTAATGATGGTTGCACCGGGTGATGTAGAAGAAGCGATTTGCCGGATTGCCCAAAAAGCAAGGGCGTGCGGAATTCATTTATTAGTAGCGACGCAGCGTCCATCTGTAGATGTTATTACAGGGTTGATTAAATCGAACATTCCAACGCGAATTGCTTTTACAGTGTCATCGCAAGTAGACTCACGTACAATTATTGATATTGGCGGAGCTGAGAAGTTACTTGGCCGTGGTGATATGCTATTTTTAGATAATGGAACATCAAAACCGGTTCGTGTGCAAGGGGTATACGTTTCAGATGAAGAAATTGAAAAGTCTGTTGCGCATGCGAAACGTCAAATGAAGCCAAATTATTTATTCCATCAAGAAGACTT
Source organism: Bacillus pseudomycoides (assembly GCF_002582035.1). Lineage (GTDB taxonomy): Bacteria > Bacillota > Bacilli > Bacillales > Bacillaceae_G > Bacillus_A > Bacillus_A pseudomycoides_B. The sequence continues at coordinate 84,513 of NZ_NUQE01000041.1, read as the reverse complement.
GTTGGCAAAAACAGAACAACAAGAATCTGAAGATGAGTTGTTTTTTGAGGCATGTCAATTTGTGGTAGAACAAGGGGGAGCATCCACGTCTTCTGTGCAGAGAAGATTCCGCATTGGATATAACCGTGCAGCTCGTCTTATTGAAGATATGGAAGCGCAAGGGATTATTTCAGAAGCACGCGGAACAAAACCAAGAGACGTCCTCATTACAGAAGATGAATTTGCTGCGATGCAGGATATACATGTATAAGAAAAGGTTTTGCTGTATACTAAGAGAAAACGCTGGATAGTAAAGTAGGGAGTATAGCGACATGAAAGAAATTGAACTAAAATTACAAGGTGAAATAAATCGACTGACAAATAAGACGTTTAAGTTTGATGAGCGCGTCGGCGAAGGATGGTTTTCTGCGGTTTATTTCTTAAAAACTCGTGATATAATTAAAGAATTTCGACCAGGAAGCGTTGTAACAATGCAATTTTTCCAAAAGGAACATGCTGTATTATGTGGAGCAGATGAAGTACTTGCTTTATTACAAACATTTGCAGAGCATCCTGAAGAGCTTGAGATTCATTCTTTAAAAGATGGGGATAAAGTTAATCCGTTTGAAACAGTATTAACGATTCGCGGACCGTATGAGTATTTCGGCTATTTAGAGGGTGTAATTGATGGCATTTTAGGCCGCCGCACTTCTGTTGCGACAAATGTGTATAATGTTGTACAAGCCGCACGCAGCGGTGAGAAAGAGAAACCTGTTATTTTCATGGGTGACCGTGATGATCATTATACGCAACAAGCTGGTGATGGTTATGCGGCTTATATCGGTGGTATGAGCGCGCAAGCAACGCATGCGATGAACGAATGGTGGGGTAAAAGCGGCATGGGAACAATGCCTCACGCTTTAATTCAAATGTTTAACGGTGATGTTGTAGAAGCAGCAAAAGCATACTATAAAAAGTTTCCAGAAGATGAGTTAGTTGTACTCATTGATTACAATAACGATGTGATTACAGATGCGCTTCGCGTAGCACGTGAATTTGGAACAGAGCTAAAAGGAGTACGTGTAGATACATCTCGTACGATGATTGATCAACACTTCATTCGTCATCCAGAAGTCCTTGGTACATTTGATCCGCGCGGTGTGAATCCTTCTCTTATCTTTGCACTTCGCAAAGCATTAGATGATGAAGGGTTCCAACATGTGAATATCGTAGTGAGCGGCGGATTTGATGAAAAACGAATTCGTGAGTTTGAAGCACAAAATGTTCCTGTTGATATTTATGGCGTTGGCAGCAGCTTATTAAAAATGAATATTGGCTTTACAGGTGATAACGTAGAATTGAACGGAAAACCGGAAGCGAAAGCAGGACGTAAATATCGTCCAAATCCACGCTTAGATCGTGTTCAATTGCAAAAAAAAGAAAACATGGAATAAAGTGAAACTATATAATTAGGAAGTTCATCCCTCATGCAGCAGCTTTTCTTTTTGCAGAATGTTGAGGTGGTAGGGAGTTGTTTTTTAATAGTGGAATAAGCGGATAAACTGGTAGGGAATTGACCCTATCAGTTTTTCTGTTATCATAGTATAACGGATTGTTTTTTGCTATAATAAATTTGTTGTGGACTTAAAAGAGAGCGTGAACGTGATTATAAGGAATTCGAGATGATTACCAAAATAAAAAGAAAATCATATACTGTCTTATAGATAGACCGTTGGAATAGTTCGAAATGTTGGAGGTTCTTTGAGATGACAGTTTACCATTTTGTAGGAATTAAAGGGACAGGGATGAGTGCTTTAGCGCAAATTTTACATGATATGAAGCATACTGTTCAAGGTTCTGATGTAGACAAACGTTTTTTTACACAAACAGCATTGGAAAGTCGTGGGATTACTATCCTGCCTTTTGATAAGAATAATGTTGAAGAAGGACAAGTGATTATCGCAGGAAATGCATTTCCAGATACGCATGAGGAAATTGAAGCTGCAAAGGAATTAAATTTACCTATTTATCGTTATCATCATTTTTTAGGCGATTTTATGAGTAAGTATACGAGCGTCGCTGTAACTGGTGCTCATGGAAAAACATCAACGACAGGTTTGTTATCTCACGTGATGCAAGGAGCAAGCCCTACATCTTGTCTGATTGGTGATGGAACAGGACTTGGAGTAGAGGATAGTAAGTATTTTGTATTTGAAGCGTGTGAATATCGTCGTCATTTCTTGTCATATCATCCAGACTATGCAATTATGACAAATATTGATTTTGATCATCCAGATTATTTTGCAGACATTAATGATGTATTTAGTGCGTTCCAAGAGATGGCACTGCAAGTGAAGAAAGGTATTATTGCGTGTGGTGATGATGAAGAACTTCAAAAAATTCATGCGAAAGTACCAGTTATTTTCTATGGATTTGGTGAAGATAATGATTTCCAAGCACGTAACATTCAAAAAAGAACAGATGGTACAGTGTTTGATGTCTTTGTTCGTAATACGTATTATGGAACGTTCCAAATTACAGGTTACGGCAATCATAGCGTGCTAAATGCATTGGCAGTTATTGCTCTTTGTCATTATGAAAACATTGATGTCGAAGTTGTGAAACATCAGTTAACAACATTCGGTGGTGTAAAGCGTCGCTTCAATGAAAAGAAAATGGGTGAGCAAGTGATTATTGATGATTACGCACATCATCCAACAGAAATCAACGCGACAATTGAAGCTGCTCGTCAAAAGTACCCAGAACGCGAAATTGTAGCGGTATTTCAGCCGCATACATTCTCTCGAACACAAAAATTCTTAGATGAATTTGCAGAGAGTTTACGTAAGGCAGATCAAGTATATTTATGTGATATTTTCGGTTCTGCTCGTGAAAATAAAGGAGAATTAACAATTCAAGACCTGCAGCAACGCATTGATGGTGCAGAGCTTATTACGGTTATGACAACAGAAGTATTAAAGAAACATAAAAACGGCGTACTTATTTTTATGGGCGCTGGTGATATTCAAAAATTTGAAGCTGCTTATGCGAAGGAAGTACAAGTAGCAGAGAAGAAGTAAGGTAGAAATGACGTGCCATTGGCACGTCATTTTTTTTGTTGATTTAGAGTTAGCTCTAAGTAAGGTGGAACAGTGAAAATTAAGAGGGAATATAATATATACAATTGCAGGCGTTCTTTGTTCCTCAGAGCTGTTTGTATTAAAAAGTAGAAAAAGAGTTTTTTGCTAAGTTGTTATTTTTTTCTAGAAAACTCGTGATTTTAAATGTTAGAATAATAAGAAAAAATAAGGGGATAGGAAAATGTTTACACTACGCGTTGATGACGAAATCTCATTGCAATTATTAGAAAAACATCATAAAGATGAACTGTACGAATTAGTGGATAGCAACCGAGAATATTTACGAGAATGGCTTCCATGGGTGGACGGCACGAAATCAGCTGAAGCGTACAATGGACTCTTTCCAATGTGGCTGCATAACTTCGCAGATAGGAATGGTTTCGAAGCAGGTATACGGTATAAAGGAAAGCTTGTTGGGATGGTTGGGATTCATCCAGTCAATTTGGGAAAGAAGGCGACAAGTCTTGGATACTATCTTGCGGAAGAAGCAAATGGAAAAGGAATTATGACGCGAAGTGTAAAGGCTGCGCTCCGTTATGCTTTTGAAGAATTAAAATTAAATAAAGTTGAAATTCATTGCGGAGTAAAAAATCAAAAGAGCCGTGCGATTCCAGAACGCCTCGGCTTTAAGTTAGATGGAATTATGCGTGATGGAGAATGGTTATATAATCATTTCCATGACGTTGCGGTGTATAGTATGTTAGCGAGAGAATGGAAGGAGAGAAGCGTATAAAGTGAAACTTCCATCAGTGGGGGGCTTTTTATCCCCCCTGATGGTTAGTTGAACCAATCGGGCTTTTACGGGCAGTTATCCCCCACCTATCTTCCTCGTCTCTCCTTGAATCTTGAGGTGGGGGTCTTACTGCCCGTTAATGCGGGATAGAAAGACGCTTCTTTTTTTCTGAATTTATCAATAATTAATGGTATAATATGGATAAGGAGTGATAAATATGGAATTTGACGTGAAAAAGAATCCAACTATGATACTGCTTACTGTAATTATGCTGCTACTTGTTGTAATCTCTCCTGTTATATCATTTACTCTGAACGAGAAAGGGTGGCTGACGGGACTTGCAGTAGGAATCTTATCTCTAGCTGTAAATATTATTTCTATTTCTGAAATGTTTGTATTTCAGCATAAAGTTGTTGATGGAGAACTCGTAACAGGGCATTGGCTAACAAAGAAGAAAATTCCAACTGTAAGCATTCGTACTATACGATTTGTGGGAAGAAAAAAGAAAAATTTAGAAATTACGTACGGTAGTAATTTTGAAGTACATATGATTACAATGCCAAAAGAGAAAGAAAAGTTTATGGAATTACTTTTACAAGGAAGTCCTTACGTGAGAATAGTAGAATGAATGTTATGTTTTCAGGGAGGAACTGATGAAACATATACAGGTATTATTTTGCTTTGAAATGCTTACGGTACTTATGGTTTGTGTAAGAGGTTATGTACGCTGGGAGTGGCCTTTATACATTTCGATTGGAGTAGGCATTTTAGCAGTTATACTTCTCTATTATTTTCACTATCGATATAGGAAAAGCGAAGGGAAGGAATCTTTCAAGCAATAGAATGAAGGTAATAACATGTCATGTCAGCTTTCACAGGAGGATTCTATATGAGTATTCGTTGGCACGAATCAAATTATCGTGAGGATCACATGATTTTTGACACGCTATGGGAAGCAGAAGAGTGGGGCGGCTCGATTAGTAACGATATGCATGCAGGTGCATTTGATGGATATACAACTCCAGATGAGAAAGTTGCCTATGTTTTGGCCTTTCACTTGGCAAGTATTCCGCGATTTCATGTCCATACGGATATCGATTGTTCTGGAGATACATGTATGTATAAGGTATGGGTAACTCCATTTACTCATGCAGAAGCTTAGATAGAATAGAGTGAAGGGAGCAATATTATGTTTAGTATTTTTTCAATTTTAGGACTCATTTTTTATATTGCAGTCGTGACCTTTACGGTATACGTTGTGGTAACTGTATTAAAGAGGATGAGAGAACGAAATGAATATTTAAAAGATGTCCGAGATGAGCTTAGGAAGAGGAATGATACTTTGAACTAAGTTCATTTTTTGATCATTTGGGGTGGGGGTTTTCATATGACTAAAATAGGTATAATCCGTCACGGAAGTACACCATGGAATAGAGAAGGAAGAGCACAGGGAAGTTCAGATATTTCTCTTGATCAAGATGGAATATTAGATGCGTATAAACTTGCAGAGCGCTTGTGCAAGGAGAATTGGGATTTCATATATTCTAGTGATCTATTAAGAGCGAAGCGAACTGCTGAAATTATAGGAGAAAAAATTCCGAATATCCCCCTTTATTTGGAGCCTAGGCTTCGCGAAGCAAGCGGAGGGCAGATTGAAGGAACAACAGAAGAAGAGAGAATGTTAAAATGGGGAAAGAATTGGAGAGAGTTAGATTTAGGAATTGAAAGTACTGATAGTGTAATCACAAGAGGTGTTTCGGTAATTGAAGAGATTGCATCTAAGCATGACAACAGGAATATATTAATCGTTAGTCATGGTGTATTCATTCGACATCTTCTAAAGGAATTAGTCCCTCATTTAAATATGGTAGAATCTCCGAAAAACACTTCCATAACGAAACTTATAAAAGCAAAGAATGGTTGGGATTCAGAACTATATAATTGTACAATTCACTTAGAATAGAGCGTTATATTTCATTCAAGATTAATAAAGTGAAACTTCCATCACTGCATACAACCTTTAAAGACGAAAAAGGCTTATTTAGGTAGAAGGTGTAAAAAGACCATGTAATACATATGGATGTTACACTGTCTACCTAAAGAGGATATAAACTATAAACAATTTCGAAAAAGACTAAACAACCACCGAATTCTGATAGAATATCGAATCTCGATGGCTGTTTAGTCTTTTTTAGTTGTCTACTGTACAGGAATAGGTAGCCCTTTTTTAGTTTACATTCTCATTGATATATACATTATCTATTGACAATGATAATCATTATCTTTAATATTAATTTGACTTTTCATTTAATTAAGGGGGACTTTTATGAAGGTTCGTAGTTTGGTTAGGAAGGTTCATTTATACCTTAGTATGATAGCTGGTATGTTTATTGTGCTAATTGGATTGACTGGGAGTTTGCTTGTCTTTGACAACGAATTAAATCGTATGATTTATCCCGATTTATACAAAATAACTGAGGGTCAGCCGGTTACATATCAGAAAGCTTTGCAAACGGTAGCAAGCGCATACCCAAAGGGAGAAATTCAACGTGTGTATACGCCAGATGATCCACACTCTCAAGGTATTTATTTGTTTAATTTGAAAGAAGGAAAAGGGACGAAATCTGTATATGTTGATCCAGGGACTGGTAACATAAATGGAGATTTAGGGGAAAAAGCATTTTTTAATCAGGTCAAAGAAATTCATTATCATTTGCTTCTGAAAGATTTTAACGGTGAAGAAATTGTCGGTATTATTGGATTTATTTTCTTTTTTATTAGTTTATCTGGATTGTATTTATGGTGGCCTGGAATTAAAAAGTGGGCACGCGGTTTTGTTATACGGCGCAGTAAGAATACATATGTAAAACAGTATGATCTACATAAGGTCATTGGAATCATTGCTATGCCACTTTTATTAGTGGTTTCATTAACAGGTGCACTTTTTGTATACGATAAGACAATTTTTGGATGGTTTGGAGCAAAAACTAGTGTAATGCCACCGAAGGATAAGCTTATTTCTAAGCCTCTTTCAGGAGGAAAACTCCCTCTTGATCACTTGTTAGGTGAAGCTGAAAAGGCGGTTCCTGAAGGGACTATTACGCAAGTAAGGATGCCAGCGAAAGTTAAAAACGAAAAAGCAGAGGGTGCTGTGGAGATTCGTTTGAGTCGTCCATATGACCCAGGGAATGGGAATGTGAGAATATGGATCGACCAGTACAGCGGGAAGGTGTTGTCTAAACTAGATCCAAAGGTGGATGATGGGCTTACGTATCAGACATGGCTTAAACCATTACATACAGGAACATTTGGAGGTTCATTCACAAAAGTCTTATATGTTATTGGTGGCCTTACACCATCAATTTTAATGTTTACTGGTATGTATATGTGGTGGTATAAGAAAAAGAGTAAGCGAAAACCAAAACCAAAACCAAAACGTTCTTCAGTAACTGCAGCATAGCTATAGAAACTATATTTTTCACTTGATTATGATGAGTGAAACAATATTCAAATTTAAATTTTGATGCAGGGTCGTAAGAAATTCCGCTAACGAGCGTTATGTAAATAAGAAATCCCGTCAGAACAAAGGCTGGCGGGATTTCTTATTTCATTACACAATTTGTTTGGGAGTTTTCTTGGTGTTGTTATTTGAATAGAGGCGTTCCCACAGCTCGTTCATTTTGCTTCTGCCGCTATTGATCTCAGAATTGAACTGGATTGCAGCTTGCCTGCGAACAGTACGGACATGTTGTACAGCTTGTTGTAGTTTTTGGTCAATTGTGTTCGATTCTTTTCCGGCATGTTTGACGATTGATAATCCCGCCGTTGTTCCTTGAGCCATAGCAATTTTGCCACTTTCGATACCGGTGATATTCCCGGCTACAAATAGTCCATCAAGAGGAGTTTCCATCGTCTCTGAATGGTGAGGCACATGACCGCCAAGTTCAGGAATGTATTGAAATGGACACCCGGCAACAGCAGCAAGCTCTGCCAACGGATACAAGCCGCCTGCTATACAGACAAAATCTGCTTCGTAAATTGTTTCAGACTCTGCAACAATATTACCATTCGCATCAATATCGGCGACGCGTACTCCTTCTACTTGATCTTTACCGATAATTTCGAGGGCCGCTTTCCGAAGTTGAAGGGGAGTACCATTCACTTTCATACCGTTTTTTGGATAAAAGTTTAAAGCAACTCTTCTCATCCAGTCATTTTTCATGAAACGGCTCCCGATACGTAATAATGGTGATGGTGCGAGATGAGCTGCATTCAACAGTGATTTCATAACCTCCTCAGGTTCACCTGCTTTTTGACTAAGGACACTTTTTTCCGGGAGTACAATTCGATCAACCGTTATGCCAGCTAGTTGTAATTCATTTAAAATCGCAAATGCTAAAATATTTGCTCCGATAAGGATCCCTTTTTTTCCGACTTGGACGCGATGAACATTTGTCATTACTTGAGCTGCGCCAATGGACATTACACCAGGAAGGGTCCAGCCAGGAAGTGGAATAGAGTACTCAGCAGCTCCAGTAGCTACTAGTACAAATGGTGCTTCTAGCGTACCTGAGCTCGTATGTACATTCCATAGGTGGACTTCTTTTTCTAAATTGTAAACAGACACACCGCAGCGAATATCGACCGATAATTTTTTCGCTTCTTGATGAAGACGTTCTGATTCTTTGATTCCATTCCACCATTCACCGGAAGGTTCTTGATGAAGTTGTCCGAGTAATCTCCCGCCTGGTTTTATAAATTCATCAATAACAGTCACTTTGAGACCAAAGCTTGCACATGCAATAGCTCCTACTAATCCTGCTGGGCCTCCTCCAATTACAATGACATCATTCATCGCTTTTCCACCATCCTTCTTACAATATTCGGATGTTGTTTGCCGCTTTCAACGATCATGTCCTTTTCTACAACTGTTAAGCATGCTCTTACGTTTGCTTGATCATTGACAGTTACACGGCATTCTAAGCAATGGCCGATGTTGCAATAAATACCTCTAGGCGTCCCACTATCTTCGTGAACACGCAGTTTTCTTACTCCACTTGCCAAAAGAGCCGCCGCAATCGTTTCATTTTCATATGCTTCATATTGAATTCCATCAAATTGAAAGGAAATACGTTCTCTATCATCTAAATTCCCTAAAATAGGATGATTCATGATTCTAGTCATTGATTTTCACCTACCGTTCCAAATGTCACCGGTCGAATTGGCGGCTGATATTTTAACGGAATTTCACCAGGTGACACATTAGGGATAACACTTTCAATAATTCTATCTAATGTCGGCCTGCACGTGCGGCCTCCACAAAAGCCCATTCCTGCTCGTGTTCTTAATTTTAATTCTCTTGCTGTACATTTATGTTGATCTGCTGTCTTCTGAAGTTGTCCGTAAGTAACTTCTTCACAGCGGCAAATCACAATGCTCTCTTTGTTAACCATTTGAATTCCTCCTCGACAGTCTTTCATAAAAATATTATGCAAAAAATGTGCCAATGCAGAGGAGGAAGAAGGTTAATGTAGGCCGAGTCGCTTCAAACGATTGTATAGAGTGGCTCTTGTAATACCAAGTTGTTTCGCACACTCTAATTTGTTGCCATCTAAGATCTGTAACGCTCTTTCGATTACTTTTCTCTCATGTTGATCCATTTCTTCTTGTAGTAATAAGATGGTTGAATCATTTTCTTGAAGTATATTAGATACAGTCTTTGGTGTGTTTTCAAAGCTGATACTATTTGGATGAAAGGGTAAATACTCTCTTTTTATTACGCCATCTGTTGCGAATACGATAAGCCGTTCTATGACATTGCGAAGTTCGCGAATATTGCCAGGCCAATCATAACGAAGTAGTTCATGCATGACTTCTGGAGGAAATTCATGAATTGGCCGCTGATAATTCAAAGAAAAATCATGTAAAAAATAATGGGTTAATTCGATAATATCTTCTTGCCGTTCTCTTAAAGGAGGGATGTGCAAGCTGACTACGTTTAATCGGTAGTACAAATCTTCACGGAACTGGCCTTTTTTCATTAATTCTTGTAAATCGCGATTTGTAGCAGCGATGATACGGAAGTCGATATTGATTTCTTTTTCTCCGCCGACACGATAATATTTCCGCTCCTGCAGGACACGTAGAAGCTTTACTTGCATTTCGAGCGGCATTTCACCTATTTCATCAAGAAATAATGTACCGCCTTTTGCTAGTTCTATTTTTCCTTTTTTTCCTTTACTGTCAGCACCGGAGAAGGCGCCCCGTTCATATCCAAATAGTTCACTTTCAAATAAAGCCGCTGGTATCGCGCCGCAGTTAATTGAAATAAAAGGTGCTTTCGGCTTTTCGCTTGCCTCATGAATTGCTTTTGCAAACACCTCTTTTCCAACACCGCTTTCGCCTAATATGAGAACTGTGGATTTAACAGAACATACTCTTCTAGCTAAATCCACAGTTCTTTGCAGTGCAGCGCTTTTGCCTTTAATAGACTGAAATGGATCAGATGCATCCTTATATTTTGCTACTTCTTGTTCTAAACGGTGTACTTCGTTGGACATGTTAAATAATTTCTCATTCAGTACAACTTGATTCGTGATATCCGTTTCTGAAACGACTGCTCCGATAATCTGATCGTTAAAATAAACGGGGTTAGAGTTAATTAAGACAAACAAATCAGACCGAGGTTGATGGTGCTGTCCTACAATACGTTTCCCTTTATGTAGAGATTGCAAGATTTCTAGGTTTTTATAGTCAAAGAAATCCGTAATCGGTTGACCGATTATATCTTGACGTTTGACTGAGAAAATTTTTTCTGCTCCTTCTGTCCATGTACAAACGCGCTCGTTATCATCAATAACGGTGACTGAAGAATCGGTCGTTTGAATGACGGTTTCATAAAATACTTTTAATTGATTGTAAGAGTTATGAAGAAAATTGAGCATTTGTGCGGCTGTTATACAACCTATTGGATTTTCGTTTGTATCAAGAATAATAACTGTGGAATGATGACTAAAAGCCTGAAGCAAGGTGGAAAATGAATCTTCCTCATAGATGATTTTGCATGGAAAATCAGATGTTTTCTGTGTTGACCAATCATAAAATATACCGTTTTTCTGTTCAATCTGATGCGTATCGAACGGTGTATCTATGAGAAAACGTTTTATTATTTCTTTCACTGACGGTAATGAAAACATAATAATCCCCTCCTATACTGTAAAAATTTATTAACATTGTAAAAAAAATTATACACTCGTTTACGGAAAATTTAAAATGTTTTTACGGTAAAGTGAAACTTCCATCGGGGAGGAAGAAATCATTCTTCATTGTAAAGGTTTCATAGTAATTGGCACACGAATTGCATTTTTAGGTAATGAGGCCATTTCATCGAGAGGAGAAATGCTATGTGAAACATTGTGACGTGTTAGTCATTGGCGGGGGAATTATTGGCTGTTCGATTGCTTATTATGCTTCTAAATACGGAAGAGATGTAACGATAATTGAAAAAGGGGAATTTGTTAGTGGCACGTCTTCACGATGTGACGGCAATATTTTGGCGATTGATAAAGACCCAGGTTTTGATAGTCAAATGTCGCTGTTTAGTCAGAATTTAGTGGATGAATTAAGCAAAGAGTTAGAGCATTCATTTGAATATCGCGCTCCAGGAAGTATTCTCGTTTGTGAGTCGGACGAGGAGATGGAAGCGGCACAGAAATGGGTGGATCGTCAAAAAGCCGCCGGTTTACCATTCCGAATGCTTGACCGGCAAGATATTCGGCAAGAGTCTCCCTTTTTTGCAGATGACTTACTAGGGGGGCTAGAATGTGCCACTGATTCCACGGTTAATCCTTATCTCTTAGCTTTTTCACTTTTGGAGGAAGCAAAAAAACTAGGAGCTAAAGCTTTCAAGCATACAGAAGTAAAACAAATGAAAAAAGAAAAAAGTGGTTCATTTACTGTAGAAACGACAAACGGAGTTTTTACTGCGGATCATGTCGTCAATGCGGCAGGAGTATGGGCGCCTCGAATAGGAGAGATGCTTGATCTTTCTATACCGATTGAACCGAGAAAAGGGCATATTATCGTTGCCTCAAGGCAGCAGCATGTAGGATCTCGAAAAGTAATGGAGTTTGGCTACTTAATTTCCAAGTTTGGCGGAAAGCGCCGTGTTGATCCGCTAACTGAAAAATACGGAGTAGCTCTTGTCTTTGAACCAACGGAAAGTCAAAATTTTTTAATTGGGAGCAGTAGAGAATTTGTTGGTTTTCATACAAAAGTAAACAATGAAATCATTAAATGTATTGCTAACCGTGCAATCCGCTTTTATCCGAAAATGGCAGATATGATGGTGATTCGTTCGTATGCAGGATTAAGGCCATGGACGGAAGATCATTTGCCAATCGTTTCACGCGTAGATAAAATTCCAAATTATTATATCGCGGCGGGCCATGAAGGGGATGGAATTAGCCTCGCAGCAGTAACCGGGAAAATAGTAGAAGAATTAATTAACGAAAAAGAAACATCGATTCCCGTTGACCCGCTTAGCCTTAACCGATTTACAGAAAGGGTGTTAAGCAGATGAGGGCACAAAGAGTCTTTACAACAATTGATACACATACAGGCGGGAATCCAACGAGAACACTGATTAGCGGGCTTCCAAAATTAGTTGGGGAAACAATGTCAGAAAAAATGCTCTATATGAAAAAGAAATATGACTGGATTCGCAAACTGTTAATGAATGAGCCACGCGGCCATGATGTCATGTCTGGTGTTTTGTTAACGGATCCTTGCCATCCAGAAGCAGATATTGGCGTGATTTACATAGAAACGGGTGGATATTTGCCGATGTGTGGACATGACACGATTGGTGTGTGTACGGCGCTAGTTGAATCTGGATTGATTCCCACTCAGGAACCGATCACTTCATTAAAATTGGATACACCTGCTGGACTCGTCGAAGTGGATATTTCAGTAGAAAATGGAAAAGCAAAAGAAGTGTCTTTTTGCAATATCCCAGCATTTCTTTTAAAACGTGTTTCCGTTGATGTCGAGGGGATTGGGCGTATAGATGCTGACATTGCGTATGGTGGGAATTTTTACGCAATCATTGATGCAAAATCGGTTGGATTGGAGTTACTTCCAGAGAATGCTTCTAACATAATCGAAACAGCAATCAACATTAGAAATACCATTAATGAACAATTTGAAATCGTTCATCCGCAACATCCGTTTATTAAAGGATTAACTCATGTTGAATTTTTTACTGAACCAACCCACGAGGAAGCAGATGTGAAAAATACAGTTATTGTTCCTCCAGGAGGAATCGATCGTTCCCCTTGTGGAACGGGTACTTCTGCGAAATTGGCTGTCCTATATGCAAATCAACAAATTTCAATTGGCGAAGAATTTGTTCATGAAAGCATTGTCGGTTCTTTATTTAGAGGACGTGTATTGGAAACAACGGACGTGGAAGGTATTGAGGCTGTAGTGACTAAAATTACAGGATCAGCTTGGTTAATGGGGATGCACCGCTTCTTCTATCACGAAGAAGATCCACTTAAAGAAGGATTTCTGCTCATTCCCCCTATGGAACATGAAACGGAGGACGTGAAATGAAAATTCAGAAGACGTATTCAACAACAGATGTACACGTAGCTGGAGAGGCGTTTCGTGTTATTAAAGATGTACCGTTTATTCATTATCAAAACTTGGAACAGTTAAATGAACAGTTTATGCATGTGTTTGCGGAAGAAATCTATCTTCTGTTGAATGAACCGCGTGGGTTTGCTGGTTTAAATGGTTGTCTTGTTGTTCCGACGATTAATGAAGAAGCTGATGCCGCAGTATTATTTTTCAATCATGAAGGAACGGTTCCTTTTCATTACGGGGGCATCGTTGCTGTGATTACAACTTTATTAGAATGCGGTCATTTACAGCCGAGAGCATCAAGTGAATATAAAATCGAAACGGTTAGTGGTGTGATTTCCATTACCGCTAGGATGGAGAATGATGAAGTAATTTCGGTGGTGATAGAAAGTGAACCGTGTCAAATAGTCGAAACAAACATTCCATTGTCTAATTCGCATTTCAATACGCAGTTCTCCCTCGTGCAAGCTGATCAATTATACGCAGTGTTTGAGAAAAGTGATATTTCTGCACAGATTCGTGTTGAGGATCTTTCTGAACTAAAGAGATGGGGACAAACAGTGCTTCAAGCTCTCGAGTCAAAAATGCCAGTAAAAGGTGTCATTTTAATGGATGATTCTCATTTAGAAGAAGGGCGAATAAAAACAATTACATTCCGCGCCGACCAGTATATTGTTCGTTCTCCGGGCTTCGAATCGACAATGGCATGTTATACAAGCTTACTTTCTAAAGGGAAGGTGTATATGGAACCACCATTTGTAAATGAAAGTATTTTTGGCAGCACTTTGATAGTACAAGGAGCGAAACAAACAGAGAGTGGCTATAAGTTTACTTTGAAAAGCCGCGGTTTTATTACAGGAATGCAAATGTTTGTATTAGATCCGACAGATCCTTTACCTGCTGGATTTTTACTAAAATAATCAAATTATAATCGTTTACTAAAGTTATTATGCCTGCTAGTGATAGCAAAAAACTAAAAAAATATTAAGGGGGAAATAGAAATGACAACAATTAGAGGGGGTTATCCAGTATTAATTACTCCAATGAATGAGGCGCAGGAGATTGATTGGGGCGGTGTGACAAATAATGTGAACTACTTCGTAGATCAAGGAGCTGCAGGGATTGTAATCAACGGCAGTACTGGAGAGTTTGTGAGTTTATCAAAAGAAGAAAAATTCCAAATGGTTGAAACTGTACTGAAAGAAGTGAATGGCCGTATTCCTGTTATTGTGGGAACAGCTGCTGAAACGACAAAAGAAACAATTGAATATACGAAACAGGCGGAAGCACATGGTGCAGATTGTGCGCTGATCATTAATTCTTATTATTGTAAACCGAAAGAGGAAGAAATTTATTTCCACTTTAAAGAAGTATCAAATGCAGTGAATGTACCTATTATGCTGTACAACAATCCTTTTACATCTGGCGTTGATATGAGTACAGAGCTGATGCTTCGAATCGGAAAAGAATGTGAAAGAGTTACTCACATTAAAGAATCAAGTGGGGATATTCGCAAAGCAAGAGATCTTGTCAGACATGGCAAAGGGGATATTGAAATTTTCTGCGGTTCAGAAGATTTAGTTATGGAGTCTTATTTAGTCGGGGCAACAGGCTGGATTTCTGTTGCAGGGAATATTGTGCCAAAGCTTGTTACGCAAATGTTTAATCATTTCCAAAAAGGTGAGTTAAAAGAAGCTTGGGCAATCAATGACAGTATATTACCACTTTGCACGTTCCTTGAAGGGTCAGGAAAATATGTGCAAATTGTTAAGCGCGCAATGGAATTGAATGGGCAGGCAGGAGGTCCTTCTCGTTATCCTCGTTTAGGATTAACGCTTGAGGAAGATCAAAAGCTGAAAGAGATTTTAGCTACTTTAACTGCTGTTTCACATGTATAAAAAAATATAGCACTGTATGAATAGAAAAGGGGAGTGGAACATGTTAACAGCACAAATAGAATTAAAACCGAAAGTGAAAGCTTTTTTAGAAGGAAATATTGAACTTTTTATCGATGGGAAATTTGTACCAGCTCTAAGCGGTAAAAAGTTTGAAACGTATAACCCAGCGACAGAAGAAGTTCTTGCTTTCGTAAGTGAAGCACAAGAAGAAGATATTGATTTAGCGGTGAAGGCCGCTCGCCGGGCATTTGAAAAAGGGCCATGGCCTGAACTTAGTGCGGCAGAAAGAGCACACTTAATTTACAAGCTGGCTGATTTAATTGACGAACATAAGGAAGAACTAGCTCAATTGGAAGCACTAGATAACGGAAAGTCGTATCAAGTAGCATTAGAAGACGATATTCCAGCAACAGTGGAACATTACCGTTATTACGCTGGATGGGCAACGAAGATTCTTGGTCAGACGACTCCGATTTCAAAGGATTATTTAAGCTATACACGTCATGAACCAATTGGTGTTGTCGGCCAAATTATTCCGTGGAACTATCCATTAGTCATGGCTGCGTGGAAAATGGGTGCAGCACTTGCGACAGGATGTACAATCGTATTAAAACCTGCTGAGCAAACGCCGTTATCCCTCTTATATACAGCACAGCTTTTTAAAGAAGCTGGCTTCCCAGACGGCGTTGTGAATTTCGTCCCTGGATTCGGCCAAACAGCAGGTGCAGCGATTGTGAATCATCACGATATCGAAAAAGTAGCTTTTACAGGTTCCACAGACACTGGCAAGTATATTATGCGTCAAGCAGCTGAAACGGTTAAACATGTGACGTTAGAACTTGGGGGGAAATCACCAAATATTATTTTGGAAGATGCAGATTTATCAGAGGCGATAACGGGTGCTTTCAATGGTATCATGTATAACCATGGTCAAAACTGCAGTGCAGGATCTCGTGTGTTCGTTCATAGAAAGCACTATGAAAAAGTCGTAGAAGAACTAGCGAAACTAGCAAACAATGTAAAACTCGGTGCAGGAATGGAAAAAGGGACTGAGATGGGACCTCTTGTATCCAAAAAGCAACAAGAGCGCGTGTTACGTTATATTGAAAAAGGAAAAGCGGAAGGAGCAAGAATTGCAGCTGGTGGTGAGAAGGCATTTGAAAAAGGATACTTCGTTCAGCCAACTATTTTTGCAGATGTTACAGATGATATGACAATTGCGAAAGAAGAAATATTTGGTCCAGTAGTTGCAGTTTTGCCGTTTGATACAGTTGAGGAAGTCATTGAAAGAGCAAATAACACTCCATTTGGACTCGCTGCAGGTGTATGGACAGAAAACATTAAAACGGCACACAAAGTGGCGAATCGCTTAAAAGCTGGAACGGTTTGGATTAATGATTACAACTTAGAAGACGCTGCAGCTCCATTCGGTGGTTATAAACAGTCGGGCATTGGGCGTGAAATGGGCTCTTATGCACTCGACAACTATACAGAAGTGAAGAGCATTTGGGTGAACTTGAAGTAAAGTGAAACTTCCAACAGTGGGGGCTTCATCCCCCACTGTTGGTTAGTTGAACTAATCGAACTTATACTATTCTTCTAAAAAGTTATGAAACAATGGCAATAGTCTCTCTAAAAAATACTGAATATTTAGAATACAAAAGTTTAAAAGAGGAGAGGGTAAAGTATGGCTAACAAAGGCAAGTTTAAAAGAGAAATATCATTATTGGATTTAGCCTTTATCGGTTTTGGCTCTATGTTTGGATCAGGCTGGTTGTTTGCTGCTAGCCATGTTGCTGGAATAGCAGGTCCAGCGGGAATTATTTCATGGGTAATTGGCGGAATCGCTATTTTATTACTAGGACTTGTATATTGCGAATTGGGGGCGTCACTTCCGCGAGCTGGAGGAATTGTTCGCTATCCTGCTTATTCTCATGGTCCTATACTTGGATATTTACTAGGATTTATTACCCTTATTGCATTTTCAAGCTTAATAGCAATCGAAGTAGAAGCGGCTAGGCAATATGCTGCAGCTTGGTGGCCGAGCTTGACGAAAGAAAATTCTACTTTGCCGACTGTAAGTGGCTGGCTTATGCAATTTGGGCTGCTCGTCATTTTCTTTTTGTTAAATTATTGGAGCGTAAAAACATTTGCGAAATCGAATTTAATCATAACGATCTTTAAATTTTTTGTACCAGCACTAACAATCATTGTATTGTTAATGCATTTACATGGTGATAATTTTTCAAGTGCTGGTTTCGCGCCGTTTGGATTTTCTGGTGTACAAGCAGCTATTTCTGCAGGAGGTGTTATTTTTGCTTATTTAGGACTGACACCTATTGTATCAGTTGCAAGTGAAGTGAAAAATCCACAAAGAACGATACCAATTGCGCTTCTTTTGTCTGTGATCTCTTCATTGATTGTTTATGTTCTTTTACAAGTTGCTTTTATTGGAAGCATTCCAACTGAAATGCTTAGCCAAGGATGGGCGGGAATTAGTCATGAATTTAGTTTACCATTTAAGGATATTTCCGTTCTGTTAGGACTGGGATGGATGGTATATTTTATCGTTTCCGATGCAATCATATCACCAAGTGGAACAGGAAATATTTATATGTCAGCGACTCCTCGTGTTGTGTACGGCTGGGCTCAAAGTGGAACGTTATTTAAAATATTTTCTAAAGTTGATGCAAAATCAGGTATACCAAGACCTGCACTTTGGCTTACATTTGCGCTTTCTGTTTTCTGGACATTGCCGTTTCCTTCATGGGAAGCACTAATTAATGTTGTTTCTGCAGCGCTTGTATTAAGTTATGCTCTCGCGCCGATTACAACGGCGGCGCTTAGAAAACGGGCTCCTGAGCTAAATCGTCCGTTTTGGGTAAAAGGAATGTCAATCATTGGACCACTTTCATTTGTTATTGCCTCATTAATCGTGTATTGGTCTGGTTGGAAAACACTTTCGTGGTTATTATCTTCACAAGTTATTATGTTTGTAATCTATCTATGTTGCAAAAAATGGGCACCAACTTCACAAGTATCTTTTACCCAGCAAATCAAATCATCATTATGGCTCGTTTTTTACTACATAGCTATAATGGTTGTGTCATATTTCGGTATGTTTGGTGAAGGAAAGGGGTATTTAACCAATTCAACAGATTTGATAGCGGTTAGTATTGTTTCCTTGATTAGCTATTACTGGGCGGTTCATACTGCTTTACCTATTGTTGATTTGGATGATGAAGATGAAGTGGAAAGTACGGATTATTTACAGGTAGAGAATGCTACGGTTAGTAAATGACATCTCGTTCTTATGAAAAATAGAAACATAGAAAAGGAAGAAGCGTATAGAGAAACGCTTCTTTTTTTCTGAATTCACTGACAATTAATGGTATAATATGGATAAGTATTGGGCTTATTTTTTTGTAATGTTCGAGTTTGGAGGGAATGAAATGCCGAATGTAGCTTCAAGAACAGAAGAGTTAAGAACAAAGTTACAAAATATATTAACTAGAGAATATAAAGAATTAGCCGTTAAAAGCTTAGAAATAGTAGGGAGCGGCGTACAAAATGTTGTCTTTCGAGGAGATTCGGAAACAGACTCTTTCGCTTTCCGTGTACCATGGGAGCGCGAAGTCGCCAATATAAATGAAAATACTTTTAGCAGTCGGCTTTCATTACAAAAGGAAGCAAAGCTTTCTCAGTTTTGTCATTCTCAAGGAATGCCTGTGCCAGCGGTTCATGGACTGCATCTTTCTGAGGAACTTGATTTTTTAATTTCAGACTATGTAGCTACTGATTCCATTCCAATTTCTTCTTACAAAATTGGGGAAATAGCCAACAAGCTTCATAATATGCCGATTCAAGGTTTGAATTATGAAAATGAAAATGGGAAGACGACAGAAAAGCATATAGCAGAGCGTCTCGTTAAAAGACTACAATCATTTAACGAAATTACTTCTTTACGTATTCAAATTCCAAAAACAGAAGAAATTGAGGTAACCCTAAAGGAAGGAGAACAAGTAAAGAGGCTCCTCCATATGGATATTCGACCTGTAAATTTAATTAGTCATAGCGGGGAAGTTAAGGCAATTGTTGACTGGGATAATGCTTTAATTGGCCATCCGCTTCTCGAACTTATGAGAATAGCTGAAGTTAATGAAGTGAATTGGAGTGAATTTAAGGAAGGGTATAAAAATGAGCATATTTTTGAATCTCTTTCTCCAATTGTTTGCTTGTTTTATAGGCTGGATACGGCAGTAATGCTGGCTAATCTTTTCATTTCTCAGCTCAAAATAAAGGATAAAGGACTGTACTATAAAGAACGTGTTCAAATAATTAGTAACGAAATACATACATTTTTGTAGCTTAATAGAATGGGGAAAAATAAACATGAACTTGGAAATTGAAGAAGTAAACATAGAAAATAAAGCGGTTTTAAAGAATTTGCTGGAGCTATATAAATACGATTTCAGCGAATTTGATCCTGAAGATGTGAATGAGCATGGTTTGTACGAATATATGTATTTAGATCATTATTTCACAGAAGAAAATCGTTTTCCGTTCTTTATAAAAGTGAATGGGAAATATGCGGGTTTTGCACTGATTCGAGAGGTTGAGGAAAGTAATCGTACATACTATTCCATGTCGGAATTCTTTGTTATGAAAAAGTATCGTAAAAGTGGTGTAGGCAAACAAGCGGCTTTTCAATTGTTTTGTAAATTCTCTGGAGAGTGGGAGGTTTCGGAGATGGAGGAAAATGTTCCAGCTCAATCGTTTTGGCGAAAAATCATTTCTGCGTACACGAATAATGAGTATCGGGAGATTAGAAAAGAAAGTTGGGATGGACCGATCCAAGTGTTCATTTCAAAAAGTCATTAATGTTTAGAAATTTACTATGTTAAACAAAAGTGAGCACAACAACCTGTGCTCACTTTCTCTATCTTATTTTAAGTTTTCTGGATTTAACGCTTCTAATTCAGGTACAACGAAGCGGCCGTCTTTACGGATTAATACGTCGTCAAAGTAAATTTCTCCGCCGCCGTATTCAGGGCGTTGGATGCATACTAAATCCCAGTGAATGTTAGAGCTGTTGCCATTCCATGCATCGTCGTATGCTTGTCCAGGAGTGAAGTGGAAGCTGCCGTCGATTTTCTCATCGAATAGAATATCGCCCATTGGGTGTAAAATGTATGGGTTTACGCCAATTGCGAATTCACCAACGTAGCGTGCGCCTTCATCTGTATCGAAAATTTTGTTAATACGTTCTGTATCGTTTGCAGTCGCTTCAACGATTTTACCGTCTTTAAATGTAAGTTTTACATTTTCGAACATGTAACCGTTGTATGGAGATGGTGTGTTGTAAGAAACTGTACCGTTAACAGAATCGCGAACAGGCGCAGAGTATACTTCGCCGTCTGGAATATTTAAGTGACCAGCACATTTAATTGCTGGAATGTCTTTAATTGAGAATGCTAAGTCAGTTCCAGGTCCAACAAGACGTACTTTGTCTGTTTTGTTCATTAACTCAACAAGATTGTCCATTGCTTTATCCATTTTAGCGTAGTCTAAGTTACATACGTCAAAGTAGAAGTCTTCAAAGCCTTCTGTGCTCATTTTTGCAAGCTGTGCCATAGAAGCGTTTGGATAGCGAAGTACAACCCATCTTGTTTTTGGAACACGAATGTCTCTATGTACTTTTTTACCTACTGTGTTGCCATAAATTTTCATACGCTCGCTTGGAACGTCAGATTGTTCATTTACGTTATCACCAGAGCGAAGGCCGATATAAGCATCCATGTCTTTCATTACGCTTGCTTCATATGCAGCGATTTGCTCGAAATGTTCTTCTGTTGCGCCCATCATTAAAGAGCGGTCTACTTGATGATCTTTTAATAGTACGAATGAATAACCACCAGCTTCATATGCAGCTTTTACAAGTGCTGTTACAAGCTCTTTTTGTAAGCCGAAGTTTTCGATTAATACTTTTTCGCCTTTTTGTAAACGAATAGAGTAATTAATTAAATTTTTTGCTAATGTTTCAATACGTGGGTCTTTCATATGTAAAGCCTCCCTTATATATGTATCCTTTCTTATTGTACCCTACTTGTCCGAATTTGTTTAATAATTTAGGTTGTATTTGCCAAACAAATATGAAAATTAATACGAAATATGGAACAATTAGAATGAAACGGAAAATGATTGTATAATAGAAAAAAAGCATAAAAAGATAAAGGAGTGATTCGTATGCAAATTCTTTTATACGTCAGTGTAGCCATTATCGCAATTGCGTTTGCCGTATTAGTTGTGTATGTATGTAGAACATTAATGTCTGTCCAAAAAACGTTAGAAAATGTAGCAAGTACGATGGAAGGCCTTGAAAAACAAATGAAGGGCATTACTGTAGAAACAGAGCAACTTCTTCATAAAACAAATGCATTAGCAGAAGATATTCAAAAGAAATCACAGTCGTTAAATAAAGTTGTGGAAGGTGTAGAGGGAATTGGTACAACGATTCATTCTTTAAACACAAGATTACGCGGCGTTTCTGATTCTGTTGCAGATCAAGTAGAAAATAATGCAGATAAAGTAGCACAAGTAGTGCAATGGAGTAATGCAGTCATTGAGGTGTACAACCGCTTTCGTGCAAAAAAGAAAGAGAATGAAGTAGAGCAGCAATTTGAAAAGCCAGAGAAAAAACCGAAAAAAGAAAAGAAATTACCGCGAATTCCGATTCGAATGAGAGGTGAATGAAATGAGCATGACGAAGATTGAAACAATGGAGCAATTTGATGAAGTAATAGCAAGTAAAGGACCATATATCTTGTTTAAACATAGTACAACATGTCCAATTAGTCACGGTGCTTTCACAGCATTTCAAGAATATCGCAGTGAGGAGCAAGCTGTACCGGCATATTATTTATATGTGCAAGATGCACGTCCTGTTTCAAATAAGATTGCCGAGCATTTTGAAATTAGACATGAATCACCGCAAGTATTATACATAAAAGATGATAAAGTGCTATGGCATGCATCACATTGGAATATTACAAAGCAAGCGTTACAAGAGAATATAAAGTGAAACTTCCAACAGTGGGGACGCTTCATCTTCCACTGATGGTTAGTTGAACCAATCGGGCTTTTACGGGCAGTTAGCCCCACCTATCTTTTCGTTTTTCTTTGAATTTTGAGGTGGGGGTCTTACTGCCCGTTAATGCGGGGTTAAATAAGGAAAAGCAAGCAAATGCGCTTGCTTTTTTAATTTTTCGAAAATATCATTGACGTGCCATGCGTTTTACGATTAAATTAAGAAAAAATAACGATTCCATACGCAGTCTAATGCGAAGTGTATGAAGTGACATCTGCATATGTATCATATATAATAAGTTATCTTATTAACAATAATTATACTCTTTATTAGTATACATATAAATTTTGAAAGAGGTGGCTTGATTATGGCATCACAGGAATTAGATCGTTTACGTTCTCAAATTGATGAAAAGAACTTACAAATTTTAAAATTATTAAATGAGCGTGGTCGTCTTGTACAAGAAGTTGGTAAATTAAAAGAAGTTCAAGGTGTGAAACGTTTTGATCCAGTACGCGAGCGCAAAATGCTCGATTTGATCGCAGAAAACAATGATGGACCATTTGAAACATCAACGCTTCAACACTTATTTAAACAAATTTTTAAAACAGGTTTAGAATTGCAAGAAGATGATCATCGTAAAGTACTTCTCGTATCTCGTAAGAAAAAATCAGAAGATACAATTGTCGATATTAAAGGTGAAAAAATCGGTGATGGCAATGCTCATTTTATTATGGGTCCATGTGCGGTTGAAAGTTATGAGCAAGTTCGTCAAGTAGCGAAAGCGATGAAAGAACAAGGGTTAAAACTTATGCGCGGCGGAGCATTTAAACCGCGTACATCACCATATGATTTCCAAGGTCTTGGTGTTGAAGGATTGAAAATTTTACGCCAAGTAGCAGATGAGTATGATTTAGCTGTAATTAGCGAAATTTTAAATCCAAATGATATTGAAATGGCGCTTGATTACGTAGATGTAATTCAAATTGGTGCGCGCAATATGCAAAATTTTGAGCTATTAAAAGCCGCTGGTTCTGTCAATAAGCCAGTATTATTAAAACGAGGGTTATCCGCAACAATTGAAGAGTTTATGTATGCGGCAGAATATATTATTGCACAAGGGAACGGCGATATTATTTTATGTGAGCGCGGCATTCGTACATACGAGAAAGCAACGCGAAATACATTAGATATTTCCGCTGTACCAATTTTAAAGAAAGAAACACACTTGCCGGTTGTTGTAGATGTAACACATTCAACAGGACGCCGTGATTTATTATTGCCAACTGCAAAAGCAGCAATGGCAATCGGCGCAGATGCAATTATGGCAGAAGTGCATCCTGACCCAGCTGTAGCACTTTCAGATTCAGCACAACAAATGGATATTCCAGAATTTAATGCATTTATGAATGAATTGAAAGCATTTCGTATGAGATAAAGTGAAACTTCCTTTTGGAGCGCTCTTCTCCAAAAGGTTAGTTGAACCGATCGGGCTTTTACTGCCCGCGAATAGCGGGATAAGAATGGCTTGAAAATCTATGCAGTTGAATGCTGCATAGATTTTTTTCTGGAAAATAAGTATTTTTCTACTTAAAATATGAAAATATAAGAAAAGGAACGAATTTTTTCGAAACTTTTTCGGGAAAATATTGTATCAATCCTTATTTGTATCGTATCATTAGTAAAAGGGCTCGGGAGTGACATCTTCAAGTAGAGTTGATGTCTTTTTTTCATTCAAGTTAACTGATACATATTATATAGATGAATTTTATAAAGGAGTGTGTGAAAAGATGAACGTAACAATATATGATGTAGCGCGCGAAGCAAATGTCTCAATGGCAACAGTATCACGTGTTGTGAACGGCAATCCAAATGTAAAACCGACAACAAGAAAGAAAGTACTTGAGGCGATTGAGCGCCTTGGCTACCGTCCAAATGCAGTAGCACGCGGATTAGCAAGTAAGAAAACAACAACAGTAGGGGTTATTATTCCAGATATCTCTAACACGTTTTATGCAGAACTTGCACGTGGTATTGAAGATATTGCAACAATGTACAAATATAATATTATTTTAAGTAACTCTGACCAAAATACAGAGAAAGAATTCCACTTATTGAATACAATGCTTGGTAAGCAAGTAGATGGCATCGTATTTATGGGAGAAGATATTACAGACATTCATGTAGAAGAATTTAAAAAATCTCCTGTTCCAATCGTACTTGCGGCATCGTTTGATGAGCAAAATATTACACCATCTGTAAATATTGATTACAAACAAGCAGCATACGATGCAATAAAGCATTTCTTAGACCAAGGTCATACACGTATTGGTTTCGTATCTGGCCCTTATGTTGATAAAGCAGGTAGCGCTAAAAAGTTGCAAGGATATAAACAAGCATTAGAAGAAGCTGGTATTGCTTACAACGAAGAGCTTGTTGTTGATGGTGATTACACATACGATTCAGGTATGGAAGCATTAGATAAGTTATGGGAACTTGCTGAAAAGCCAACAGCAGTATTCGTATCCTCTGATGAAATGGCATTAGGTGTGATTCATGCAGCTCAAGATAAAGGTCTAAACGTACCAAATGATTTAGAAGTCCTTGGTTTTGACAATACACGTCTTGCAATTATGGTACGCCCGCAGCTTTCAACAGTTGTACAACCAATGTATGACATCGGAGCAGTTGCAATGCGCTTATTAACAAAATACATGAACAAAGAAACGGTAGAAGATCATACTGTTATCTTACCGCACCGTATTAAGTTTAGGGATTCAACAAAATAATAAGGAGAAAACTCGTGGAAATACACCCACGAGTTTTTTGTTTTATAAAGAGCTCAATAGCTACTGTGATATTTGTTTTTAGCTGGAAGTTTCGCTTTACCACTATTCCTAATGTATAATGATTATAAAGTGAAGCTTCCATCAGTGGGAGATCATACTGTTCGTTAATGCGTGATAAAACTATGTGAGGGGGAGATGAAATGATAATTCTTTGGGGAATTACGCTTTGTATGACGGCTATATTTGCTTATATGACGTTAAAGCAGAGTGGTATGAGACGCTTTATTCCTGGTGGTGTTTTGGCAGGGATAGCCCTAATCACATACGTTACTTCGATTTTTTTAGAAAGCGCTGGAGAACAAATACATGATAGTTTTGTGTTTTTGTCCACTACATTATTTGTAGGCGCTATTATTATTTTACTTGTCGCAGGTATTATTTTGTATATTCATACAAACTCAGAAACGTTATAAAAAAGAGAGAGCAGATCTATTGTCTGCTCTCTTTTGTCTATATTATGATGCTTTGTCTTTTGATACGTTTTGTTGTTTTAATAAATCACGAATTTCTGTAAGAAGCACTTCTTCTTTTGTTGGTGCTGGGATTTCTTCTTTCTTTTCTTCTTCTTTCTTGAATGTTAGTTTATTAAATAGTTTGATGAACATGAAGATGGAGAATGCGACGATTAAGAAGTCAAAGACTGTTTGAATGAAGTTTCCGTATTCTACAGAAGCATTACCAACTTTGAAATGTAGTCCTGTAAAATCAACGCCCCCAATTAGTAAACCAAGTAAAGGCATAATGATGTCGCTTACTAAAGAACTTACGATTTTACCAAATGCGCCACCGATAATAACCCCGACAGCTAAATCAACAACATTTCCCTTTAAAGCAAACTTTTTGAATTCGTTTAACATGTATGAGTTCATTCCTTTCTACGATTATATATAAAATTATAATTTCTATCCCATTGTATATAGATTTAATGTAGAAATAAAGAGTGAAAGGAAATGAAAGTGAATTCGGAAAACTGAATACGTTTTCCTTTTATGTAAGTTTCTAACAAGATAACAAAAAAAGAATGTGCTTGTAATGCGCACATTCTTTTTTGGGAAACAAGTTCATGTCCCTTAGTTACTTATTATCGTGTGACAATTTATTGATACGACAACGCCTGCTTTCCTAATGCATTCCAAGATTGAATAAACGTTTCTTTGTTTACCTTAAGTGCTTTTTTCTCAGTTAAAGGATCATTAATATAAACGTATCCATTTTCAAAACCTACGAGTACAACAACGTGTAAATCTAGAGGGGCTATAATGTCTTCGTTGCCATGTTTCCAGGATGCCCATTTGTCAGGAAGTTTGTAATCCCCTGTTGTCCAAACTACTACAGGTTTACCCATGTTGACTTGAGTTAGCACATCATCAAAAGATTTTTCTGTTAAATTGACTGTGCGATTTGGAAGATACTGTTCCATTAATTCTTGTAGCGGCTCAACGTAAACGGCAAATCCCATAGTTTTTCCCGTTATATCTCCAACAAAACCTTCTTTAGGGTCTCCCCATTCAAGAATGTCCCCGTCTTTGCCGACAGACGACGGATCATTGTCTTTTTTTATATGATTTGCTAACTGCATTTTATTGACCTTCACGCCAGCATGCTGCAGTACCATTGCTAAGCTCGTTACTTCACAGCCGAATTTCAGCTCGGGTTTTTGAGGTATGAGCGGTACATCTAAAATAACCTTTTCTTGTTTTGGGGGAGCTGCAGGTTGCGGTGAATATTTTACATTTTTCGTTACTTCGGTTTCTTCATGAGTGGAACGGGACTGGTGCTCTTTAGTGGAAGATTGTTTAGCAGACCAGCCTGTTATAACTGTAAATAGGGAGAATAAAATTAGAAATCGTTTCATGGTACTCACCTTCTTGATGTAGTGCCATACATGTTGTCATGATAGCGCCTTTTTTATTAAGTTCTTTCATTTCTCATGAAAATATTCAAAAGATAATGGATTTGGTTTAAGGATACAAAAAGAAACTTGATTTGTAGATGAAGAAACTCTTTAATGATCATCGCATACGTTTCTGTTTCTTCAATATCTGGAAAATGAGCGCTATGTCGTTACAACTCTACATTCTCTAGCTTTTTTAATAGAAAAAAAGTAAAATATACCTCCGATCATCCAGTAAGGCTCCCAAAGTACTAATCGCCAGAAGGTAGCATATCTATCTAATGCAAGGTTTAAAACACCAATTGTACTCAAAGATATTGTTATGAAATTGAACAAGCCGTATAAAAAAAGTAAAAGTCCACAAACTTTTATTATGAGATAGAGAGACTTTTGAACCCGAGAATTTCCCCATTTAATTAACAACATTATGAGTAATACTACTCCGAGCAATTTTATGAATCCAGTCATCCAAACTATTGCTACAAACGATGGCGTTGGATTTAATGCCATTTCATAAATTGCACCTCCTAGGGATCTAACACCAAACATGCCTCCTGCTGCCCAATAGAAACTCAAGCCAGAAAATAGTAGTGTCCATATCACTCCTAAATACAAAAAATACTTATTGGTTTCCATAAAAATAGCTCCTCGTATTCAAATAACAATGCTCTTTTATCTCATTTTGAAGCATTATACTTGTCCACTTCCTTCTTTCAAAGAATGATAGAATGCTGTAATAACAGATGGAAATTTCTCTTTCTCTTCTAAAAACGGATAATGATTGCTGTGTTCAAAAGGAATAAAAGAAGAGTTTCGTATGCCTTGATGTATTTGTAGGGAAGAGGCAATGGGACATTGAACATCGTGTTTTCCACAAATGATTAATGTTTTTGTTGTTACGCTAGAAAGTTGTTCTCTTAAATCAAAGCTACGAAATTCTTTTGAAAAATAGTTCATACGGCTTGCGGTCATTGTTTTATAAATTGGTTTTGAAAAGTATGTTTCATACTGCTCTGGATGATATAAAGATAACTTTGTACGCTTGATTGATAAGGCGTGTTTTTCTTCTTTCGTAAGATGAGGCAGTTTCAGATCTTCAATGAGTTGCTGCATATATGTAAACTGAGGATGCTCTGGATGGTAAATGCAATCTTTCATTTTTGTGTAATCACTAGCAGCAGCGCCAACTACTACTAACGATTGTAATGACTGTGGATGGTTTATAGCGTACATCAGCCCAAGCATGCCGCCGGTAGAATGTCCCGCAAAATGCCATGATGAAATGTTCAGCGTTTCTCGAATTGCTTCTAGGTCTTCAACTGTTTCTTCCATACTTAATTCTTCTTCTTTACAAGCAGTTACGGAATTACCTGCATCTTTTAAGTTAATTAATATAACTTGATGTGATGATGTAAAGCTATCAGCAAAGTAGTCTCCTGTTTCGTTAAACTGTGAATATAGGTGTGTCACACAGAGAGGTTCTCCGTTTCCTTTTGTAAATAGTTCAAATGTTCCTCTCTCTGTATGTATAAATTGTTGTTTCCACATGAAAATATCTCCTTCCATAAAAAAGAATAGGAGAAAATCTCCTATTCTTTTATTTAATATAACGCCTTTTTTGTATTATTCCGAATAATTTCAAGAGATTTGGCTACAGTTAATTCATTTTTCTCTTCAATTTCTTGTTTGCGTGGAATCGGTTTATACATGTTGTCTGGGTCTTCCCAGGTAAGTGGGAGAGTTGTTTGAGCTTGTCCTTTCCAAGCTTCAATCCATTCTGGAGGGAGATAACCTGAGATGTTTTGGATGTTGTTCATTTCGAGCCAAATGAGTGCCCACGCTCTTGGGACGACGCGCCACATATCATAGCCGCCTCCGCCAACTGCAATCCAGCGGCCGTTACAATATTCATGAGCAATTTCATGAGCAAGTCTCGGGATTTCACGGTAAATTTGTATCGTTGAACAAAGATGTGTTAGAGGGTCGTAGTAATGAGCATCAGCCCCGTTTTGCGTTAAAATAATATCTGGTTTGAAATAGTCAGCGACTTCACGAATAACGGTGCGATATGCATGTATAAATGAATCGTCTTCTGTAAAAGCATCAAGAGGAACGTTAAAAGAATAGCTGTATCCATTCCCTTGACCACGTTCGTTTACAGCACCCGTTCCTGGAAATAAGTAACGTCCTGTTTCATGCAAGGAAATTGTGCATACGTTAGGATCATCATAAAAGGACCACTGCACACCATCGCCATGATGGGCGTCTGTATCAATGTATAAAACACGAAGACCATATTTTTGCTGCATATACTTAATAGCGATTGAACTGTCATTATAAATACAAAAGCCAGATGCTTTGCCGCGGAATCCATGGTGCAATCCCCCGCCTAAATTTAGGGCATGTTCTGCTTTTCCCTCAAAGATTGCATCGACCGCAGTTAATGTCCCCCCAACAAGAAGGGCGCTTGCTTCATGCATATTGGCAAACATTGGCGTATCTTCTGTTCCAAGACCATAGGACATTGCAATCGATTTTTCTAGCGTTCCTTCTCCAGCACGTTTTACCGCATTTATGTACTCCTCTGTATGAATGAGAGCAATTTCTTCATCTGTTGCAATTCGTGGTGGAATGACTTGTGAAGGGTGTATGA
This sequence comes from Bacillus pseudomycoides, assembly GCF_002582035.1. Taxonomy (GTDB): domain Bacteria; phylum Bacillota; class Bacilli; order Bacillales; family Bacillaceae_G; genus Bacillus_A; species Bacillus_A pseudomycoides_B. The sequence goes on along the minus strand of NZ_NUQE01000041.1, from coordinate 54,635 downwards.
ATCCTCCTTTTTGTAGCAAATCATATGTCAGCTTTACACGAAGCTGATTAAAAGGATGATCAGGACTAAAGGAATAGCCCTGATAATCTTCTGAGTAAATGAATACATTTTTCATGTTCCCATCCCCGCGATATTCGGCCATAACACATGGTAGCCTTTTTGTTCTAGCTCTTCAATTGCTTTAAGAGGATTCATTGTTTGAATGCGGAAAACAAGAACTTTATCGCTCTCTTCTTTTGCTGGATAGACGAGAACGCTCACAATGTTAATTTTCAATTCGCTGAAAACAGCAACAACTTTTCCGAGAATACCAGGTTCATTTTTTATTTGAATTTCAATTTGTGAACTTGGTTGATGAGCACCTGTTAATTTGACGAGCGTATGCAGTACAGTCGATTCTGAAATAATACCTACAAGCTTACCGCTTTTTGTAACAGGAAGGCAGCCAATTTTATTTTCAAAAAATAAAGTGGCAATTTCTTCAACGAAGTCAAGGGGATGACATGTCATAACGGGATGCTTCATAATACGTTCAATCGGCTCTTTAAGAGCATCCATTGAAACGTGTTCATCAAGAATAGATGGACTTGCATCTCGAACGTCACGGTCGGAAATAATCCCAACAACTTCATATTTTTCATTTACAACTGGAATGTGACGGATGTTTTTTGCTGCTAATGTTCTTAAAGCTGTTTCAATCGTGTCAGTTGGGCGCAGCGCTGTTACATTTTGATTCATAATTTCTTCAACAATCATGATGTAATCCCCCTTTTAGTACATGAAACGATTTTGGAAGCGTAGGCGGTCAAACTTTTGAATGGATTGCGTGTCAACGCGTTTTCCGATGCGAACCATTAAGCAGTTTGCTGGATGTGAACAAATTTCAGGATCGTCCGTTGCCATCCATTCAAGTCCACCGGCATTCATCATTTTTTCCATTACTTTTCGATATTCCCAAACATTTAAACCGGTTTGTTTTAAGTCCCAGTGCCAATAATACTCAGTTGTTAAAATAATATAATCTTCCATGTGATCATCCATCATGGAAACTTCTAATAAACTCTTTCCGACAGCACATCCACGAAAATCTGATGCAACTTCAATGGCACCAAGTTCGATTAAATTGTCCATTTTCCCTTCAGACCATCTTTCAAGCGGATCGGGATATAAATAGGTTACATAGCCAACAATTATTTGTTCATGACGAGCAATAATGATGCGGGCTTCCGGTAACTTAGAAATTTCGACAATGGCTTTATATTGTTGATCGGCAGGTCGAAAGGCAACTAAATCAGAATGAAACTCATACATTTCTAAATTATGTGCTTGGACAGGACCTTCAATAACTAAAGTTCCTTTCGGCGTTTTCAAGTTTCTTACATTGTACACTTTACTATGAATCAATTTTAGGCTCACCACCTTTAGAGCTTTGTGAATCTACTATCTATTTTCATACTACTGTACTCAGTATGCGATGTGAATCGAAATTTGTCAGTAAAAAATTTGTGCGAAATTTGTAAAAAATACTGAAAATTATAAAAAATATATTTATAATAGATACATAGAGTACATAGAAGGGGGATGTAAAGAATGAAAGTAGAAACGCTTCCAGTAATTAAAGGTGAAAATAATTTGTTGAACTATGATGAAGCATATCAAAATTTTAATTGGGAAGAAGTAAATCAAAACTTTTCTTGGCATGAAACTGGGCGAGTAAATATGGCTTACGAAGCAATTGATCGACATGCAAAATCCCACCGGAAAAATAAAGTAGCATTATATTATCAAGATGGCGAGAGAAAAGAAAAATATACATTTAAAGAAATGATGGAGTTGTCGAATAAAGCAGGAAATGTCTTGAAAAATTATGGAGATGTTGAAAAAGGCGATCGCGTCTTTATTTTTATGCCGCGTTCACCGGAATTATATTTTGCTTTACTTGGTGCGGTAAAGCTAGGAGCAATCGTAGGACCGCTATTTGAAGCTTTCATGGAAGCGGCTGTATGCGACCGTTTAGTGGATAGTGAAGCAAAGGTGCTTGTAACAACACCAGAATTGTTAGAGCGTATACCTCTTAATGATTTACCAGCATTAAAAACGGTATTAGTTGTTGGTGAAAATGTAGAAGAAGGCGGTAAAATTACAGCATTCAATCCACTCTTTGAACAAGCTTCCAATAAGTTAAATATTGAATGGCTTGGAAGAGAAGATGGACTCATTTTACATTATACATCTGGTTCTACAGGGAAACCAAAAGGGGTACTGCACGTTCAAAATGCAATGGTGCAGCATTATCAAACAGCAAAATGGGTGTTGGATTTAAAAGAAGACGATGTATACTGGTGCACAGCTGATCCAGGCTGGGTAACAGGAACTGCCTACGGTATATTTGCACCGTGGTTAGTCGGGGCGTCAAACGTTATTGTAGGAGGACGCTTTAGTCCAGAGGCATGGTATGAAGCGTTGCAAGATTATGGTGTAACGGTTTGGTATAGTGCTCCGACAGCATTCCGCATGCTAATGGGTGCTGGTGAAGATACGCTTAAAAAATATGATTTATCAGCACTTCGTCACATTTTGAGTGTTGGTGAGCCATTAAATCCAGAAGTAATTCGCTGGGCGATGAAAGTGTTTCATCTTCGCATTCATGATACATGGTGGATGACAGAAACGGGAGGACAAGTTATCTGTAACTATCCTTGTATGGAAATTCGTCCAGGGTCAATGGGAAAACCAATTCCAGGCGTGAAGGCAGCAATTGTTGATAATGAAGGAAATGAAGTGCCGCCGTATACAATGGGGAACTTAGCGATTGCGAAGGGCTGGCCATCGATGATGCGTGCTGTTTGGAATAACCCGCAAAAATATGAGTCTTATTTCATGCCAGGAGACTGGTATGTGTCAGGAGACTCTGCATATATGGATGAAGATGGCTACTTCTGGTTCCAAGGGCGTATTGATGATGTTATTATGACGTCAGGTGAGCGCGTTGGTCCATTTGAAGTAGAAAGTAAATTAATCGAGCACGCTGCTGTAGCTGAAGCTGGTGTAATTGGTATTCCGGATCCAGTGCGCGGAGAAATTATTAAAGCATTTATCGCACTGCGCGCAGGATATGAAGCGTCCGATGAATTAAAAGAAGAGATTCGCCAATTTGTGAAAAAAGGTCTTGCAGCTCATGCAGCGCCAAGACAAATTGAATTCCGAGATAAATTACCGAAAACAAGAAGCGGTAAAATTATGCGCCGTGTATTAAAGGCTTGGGAGTTAAACTTGCCAACGGGTGACTTGTCAACGATGGAAGATTAATAAAAAAGGTCTGAACCACACTTGGTTCAGGCCTTTCTTTCTTAGAGTATAGTGAAATTGTGGTCAAATTATTCAGCATTGCATATAACTTATATGTAATATTTAAAATGCAATAGAGAATGCAAGAAGGTTAATACAATGGGATAAAGAAAAGATTTAATCTGTGGAGGGATGTTAGTGACGCAATATTATCTTTTTATTGCTATGTCAATTTTTCTTATTATTTTGCCAGGACCTGATACGGGATTAGTAACTCAGAATACAATGCTGCAGGGAAAACAAGGCGGAATGAAAACTGTTTTTGGTATTCTATGCGGTTTAAGTATTCATACGTTAGCAGCTGTACTTGGGATTTCCGCAATTCTTGTTAAATCGGCATTTTTATTTTCTATTTTTAAATATATTGGTGCTATTTATCTTATCTATTTAGGATGCGTATCATTATGGTCTTTACGGAAGAAGGGAAAACAAATAGAGGATTTTACAGTTGAAAATAAGTATCAGGGCGCTCCTTGCTTCCGGCAAGGTTTTCTTACTAATTTGTTAAATCCAAAAGTAGCTATTTTCTTTCTAACATTTTTACCACAATTTATACAGCATGATGTAAATACGTTTTTTCAACTTTTTATTATGGGAATGACATATACAGTTTTAACCTTTCTATGGTTTATACTCTATATTTATTTAATTAATGCAATTCGGACATGGATGAAAAAGCCGTCTACAGAGCGGGCTATTCAAGGTATAAGCGGTTTTGTACTTGTGGCATTTGGTATTAAATTAGCGCTGGAAAAACGACCGTAGTCCTTTTTGTAAGTAAAGCTCATTTATCATTTATGGTTAGTCAAGCTAATCCAATCAAGCTACTGCTGTGCATTAGTGTGGGATAAAAAAGGAAGAAGCTCATTTGACAGGCATATATAAATGATGTTATAAAAAGAGGTATATAAATAATTGAGCGTGGAAAGGGAACAATAGTGATCATTTCCCTGTTTTAGAGAGCTGATGATCGGTGAAAATCAGCACATAAATGATCGCGAATTACACCTCTGGAGCATCTTTTTTCGATTGAATTTGATTCGAGAGTGGAAAGACGGCGATAAGCCGTTATGTGAATGAAGTGGCAGGCTTTTTGCTTGTAACTAGGGTGGTAACGCGATGAGTAAAATCGTCCCTTATTGAAGGGACGATTTTTTTATGTTTTTAAAATCCGCGCAAAAAAATATTTCTTAATTCGTTACTAATATGCAAAAAGCGTAAGAATCCTTACGCTTTTTGCATATTAAAAGAGAGGAGTTACCATTTTGGATATTCGTAATTTTTTTAAAGAGTATATTTTAGACCCGGAAAAATTAATAAGCTTTGGGGGAACCATCCTAAAAATTATTCTTATTTTTATTGTTGCAAAAGTAGTTATTCGCGTAGCTTCTGCAGGGATTGAACAAATTTTTAAGATGAGCAGCAAAGCGCCTGTGCGTACGAACGAAAGACGTGAGGCGACATTAACGAAGCTTTGTCAAAATATTGTTCATTATGTTGTGTACTTCATGGTAGTTGTGACGGTTTTAGACACAGTAGGAGTCGATATTAAAGCACTTCTTGCTGGGGTGAGTGTTGCCGGTTTAGCAATTGGTTTTGGTGCACAAAACTTAGTAAAAGACGTTGTAACAGGATTCTTTATTATTTTTGAAGATCAATTTTCAGTTGGCGATAAAGTGAAAATTAATGATATCGATGGTACTATCGAAGAAGTAGGGATTCGTACGACGCGGCTAGTTGCAAAAAAAGGAGAGATTTACTTCATTTCAAACAGCTCAATTACAAAAGTTGTGAACTACTCTTTAGGGGAAAAAGCTCAATTACAAAAGTTGTGAACTACTCTTTAGGAGAAAAACGTAAAGAAATAGTGTAAGAGAATATAGATGAAAAAAGACTTTGGTGATCCCGGAGTCTTTTTTGTTCGAAAATTTTCTGTATGTTCACTTCAAGTTCATAACGAGTGTGTATGATATATATATATCATAAGTGATACAAAAAAGGAGTTTAACTATATGTCACTAGAAGCATTAATTATCTTCTCGTTATTGAACGCAGGACAGCTAGCAGAAAATGAAAAAACTCACTTACAAAAAAATCAAAGTGAACAACATGTTTATGTAGAGAAACCAGAACGTAATGAAACCATGAATATAAAGCTTAAATAAGAATTTTTATACAACGAAAAAAGCCAATCCAAAAGGATTGGCTTTTCGTCATTAACGAGAGTAGTACTCTACGATTAACGCTTCGTTGATTTCAGCAGCTAACTCAGCGCGCTCTGGTAAGCGAGTGAAAGTAGCTTCTAATTTGTCAGCATCGAAAGTTAAGTACTCAGGTACGAAATTGTTAACTTCGATCGCTTCTTTAATAACAGAAAGGTTATTAGATTTTTCGCGAACGCTGATAGTTTGACCAGGTTTTACGCGGTAAGATGGGATGTCTACGCGAGCGCCATCTACCATGATGTGGCCGTGGTTTACTAATTGACGAGCAGCGCGACGAGTGCGAGCTAAGCCCATGCGGTAAACTAGGTTGTCAAGGCGAGCTTCAAGAAGGATCATGAAGTTTTCACCGTGTTTACCCATCATTTTACCAGCTTGGTCAAATGTGCGACGGAATTGACGCTCAGTCATGCCGTACATGTGACGAAGTTTTTGTTTTTCTTGTAATTGTAAACCGTATTCTGAAAGTTTCTTACGTTGGTTAGGACCGTGTGGACCTGGTGCGTAAGGGCGTTTTTCTAATTCTTTACCTGTGCCGCTTAGAGAGACTCCAAGACGACGAGAAAGTTTCCAAGATGGACCTGTATAACGAGCCATGAATGACTCCTCCTTTAGATGTTTTTATTTTTGTAAAATAAAAACAGACGTAATTGACATTTATGCGTATTTCATTTTCATGTACCCTCGCTCCAGCAGCAGGGAGTTACACGATACACCTCTTCATGAGGAACAAAATACAAACAATAAACTCATATTACAAGGCTGCCTTTTTATTTTACACAAAAGCTATTATATCTGTTTATGAGGAGGGAGTCAAGAACATCAATTTTCATTTTATACATATAAATTTTGGAAAAATGCAAGAAGGAATTTTGTGAATGCTCATGGAAAGGATAGCAACAGATAGAAAACGCTTACATAATATAAGGTATAAAGGGGATGTCTGTATGAAAAAGAAACATATCGAAACGACGTTAGTTCATCACGGGTATGATGCCATGCAGCATAAAGGGAGTTTAACACCGCCGTTATTTCAAACATCTACGTATACATTTGAAACAGCTCTGCAAGGGGAAGCAAGTTTTGCTGGATATGATTCAGCTCACATTTATTCTAGACTTGGCAATCCAACAGTCGAGTTATTAGAGGAAAGAATGGCAGCGCTAGAAGAGGGGGCAGCTGCGCTTGCATTTGGCTCTGGAATGGCAGCTATTTCAGGAACGCTTTTGGCCTTTTTAAAAGCGGGAGATCATATTGTTTGTTCTAACGGATTATATGGTTGTACGTATGGATTTTTAGAAGTGTTAGAGGAGAAGTTTGCAATTACGCATACATTATGTGATATGGAAACAGAAGCAGAGATTGCAAATAGTATTCAACCGAATACGAAGATCATCTTTGTAGAAACTCCGATTAATCCGACGATGAAACTCATTGATTTAGAACTTGTTGTAAAAGTAGCAAAGCAGCATGGACTTCTTGTTATTGTTGATAATACGTTTTGTTCACCATATTTACAAAGACCGCTTACAATAGGTTGCGATGTTGTTTTGCATAGTGCGACAAAATATATTGGCGGTCATGGTGATGTTGTCGCTGGTGTTACGATTTGTAAAACAAAAGAGCTTGCAGAAAAAATTCGTCCGATTCGCAAAGATGTTGGAGGGATTATGTCACCTTTTGATGCATGGCTGCTTTTAAGAGGACTAAAAACATTAGCAGTGCGAATGGATCGCCATTCTGAAAATGCAGAAAAAATTGTTGCTTTTCTGCGAAATCATGAGTTAGTAGAAGATGTTTGGTATCCAGAAGGAATGCTTGCAAATAAACAAATGAAGCGCGGGGGCGGTGTGCTGTCGTTTACAGTAAAAGGTGGAAAAGCTGAGGCACAAGCTTTGATGGACAACTTAAAGTTAATTGCAATTGCAGTTAGTCTTGGTGATACAGAAACGTTAATTCAGCATCCAGCGACGATGACACATGCGGTTATTCCAAAGCATATTCGTGAGCAGATGGGCATTTATGATAATTTACTACGCTTATCTGCAGGGCTTGAGGCGTGGGAAGACATCGTAGTAGATTTAGCACAAGCGCTGCAAAAAGAAAAAACGGCTCTATCTTAAGAGCCGTTTTTTCTTATATATGCTTTAATAAAGTTTCTACAAATTTCTCTAAATATGTTTGATCGATTTCATCAAAACGACCTTTATTTGGGCTATCGATGTCCAGTACGCCGATAACTTCATCGTTTTTGATAAGTGGTACAACAATTTCTGAATTAGAAGCTGCATCGCAGGCGATATGGCCAGGGAACTGATGAACATCAGCGACAAGTTGCGTCGTTTTTGTTTCTGCTGCTACGCCGCATACACCGCGGCCAAATGGGATGCGAACGCAAGCCGGTAATCCTTGGAATGGTCCGAGAACAAGCTGATTCCCTTCCGTTACATAAAAGCCTACCCAGTTAATATCTTGTAAAAATACATTGAGCAAAGCAGATGCATTTGCTAAGTTAGCTACTACATTTGACTCACCTGCTAATAATGCATCAAGCTGTTTTATCACCGTTTCGTATTGCTCCTCGCGTGTACCTGTATATCCTTCTGATGTAAACATAAAAACGCCGTCCTTTCCCTAAAAAAATGTAAAATCATTGCAAAATCAGCTATAATTCGCATAACTTTGTCGATAGAAAATTAAAGGAATTTGTCTTAAAAGTCAAGAAATTTACATAAAGTGAGACTTCCATCTGTAGAGGATTTCATCCTCCACTGGTGATTAGTTGAATGAACCGGGCTTTTACTGCCCGTTAATGCGGGATAAAAGCTGTTCAATGAAAGGGAGTGAGTATGTGACACAGGTGAGACAGAAGATTATTGATGCGGCAATTTCGCTATTTTATGCGAAAGGATATAATGGTACATCGGTGCGTGATATAGCAAAACAAGCAAATGTCAATGCTGCCAATATTTCGTATTATTTTGCCGGAAAGCAAGGATTGCTGGAACAGTTAGTGTCAGACTTTTTAGAGGGGTACTTACATGTAGTTGAAATAGCATTTGAACAGCGGAATTTTTTGTCTTCAAAAGAAGTATTATTTCAGATAGTACGCAATATTTTACAATATCAATTTGAGCGGAGAGAGCTTACTCGTTTCTTTTATAGAGAACTTTCATTAGATAGCACATTAATTCGAGAAGTAATGACAATTTATTTTTCAAAAGAGAGATATTATATGGAACAGCTTATTAGACAAGGTCAGGAAAATAAAGAATTTCAAAAAATATCCTTCACGATGTTTATGACGCAGCTGAAGGGGATGATCAGTATGCCATATTTATATCCGCAATATATATCGGAAGTGCTGCATTCATTTCCGTCAGAAGTGTTTTTTATTGAAATGTATATGAAGGAAGTTGAGCAGTGGATAGAGAAAACTCTTTGTGTAGAGCATTTGTATTATCGTCTGCCGAGAGCGGCTTATGTATAAAGAAAATCGAAAAACATAAAAACAGCTTGTTGCCAGTATATATGGGAACGAGCTGTTTTTATGTTTACTTCCCAATGAAATAGCATCTTCTTTTTTTGATTACTATATAGTAGTATATCAATAAATAGGTAATAAATTCTTTCATGAAATTTTTCTAAAAACTAGGCCAAAAACACATAATTACATGGTATGATTAGTACATTGACAAGTTGTTAAATTTAGGGGATTTTCCTTTTCTTACATAACGCCTTCCATTTCAAAAACGGAACGGACAAAAAACAAGATAAATAGGAGGCTTTTTAATGGATTCAATTTTAACGATCGTTATCATCATAGTAAGCGCTATTTTGCTCTTCCTCATAGTAGAGCTCGTGATGAGAAATCGTTTATATAAAGATATCGAGGCATTGCAGCAATGGAATCAAGAAATTAAGGATAAGCCTGTTGCAGATGAGCTAAAGAGAGTAAAAGAATTAAATATGACCGGACAAACAGAAGAACTGTTTGGAAAATGGCGAAATGAATGGGATGAAATAGTTGCTAATATTCTTCCAAAAGCAGAAAAAGAATTAGAAAGTGCTCAAAAACTTGCCGCGCAATTTTCCTTCCGAAAAGCAAAACATATAATGAATGAATCCATTAGCGGCTTAGATGAAGCAGACCATCGGATTACTGATATTTTAAATGAATTGCAAGAGTTGTTGGAAAGCTATGAAAAAAATAATTCAGAAATTGAACAGTTACGTGATACATATCGGAGTATGAAAAAGAGTGTGCTTGCTCATCGTCATATGTTTGGCTCAGCAGAACAGAAAATTGAAGAGTTACTTGATGTAGAGTCGGAGAAATTTCAAACGTTTGAAGAAGCAACGCAAAATGGAGATTATTTAAAAGCGCGTGAAATTGTTATCAGTTTAGAAGAAGGACTTTCAAATTTAGAACTGATTGTGCATGAGGTTCCTGATCTATTAGTAGAATGTCAAGCGACTTTGCCAGTACAACTAGAAGACTTAACACAAGGTCATGACGATATGAAAAACCAAGGCTACGTATTAAATCATTTGGAAATCCCAAAAGAAGTAAGAGAGATGAACAAACAACTGCAAACATGTCTTGCGGATTTAGAATATCTACATGTGCTAGAAGCAAAAGAAAAAATCGATGTTTTAAAAACGAAGCTTGATACGTTATATGAACAATTGGAATTAGAAGTAAGAGCGAAATATTATGTTGAACAGCAGACAGCAGCTGTATACGAAGATTTAGAAATAATTCGAGAGCAAGCGCTGGAAACGAAAGCAGAAACACAATTTGTGAAGCAAAGTTATCAGTTGCAAGATAAAGATATTGAATCACAAAAAGTGATTGAAAAACAATTGCACATTTTGATGAAGCGTTTTGAAGTATTGCAACTTCGTATTGCAGAGCAAGATATCGCATTCTCTGTCATTCGAGAAGAGTTAGAGGAAATTTACGAGCAATGTGAAACATTGAAAGTACTTCACGCTGAGCACAAAGATATGTTGCAAACAATGCGTAAAGATGAATTTGAAGCACGTGAAGCGTTACAAGAAATGCGCCATACAATGATGGAATCAAAACGTATAATGCAAAAATCAAATTTACCAGGTTTGCCAGATAGCATCATGGTTGATCTGCAAAACGGCCAACAAGCGATGCAAAGTGTGTATGAGCAGCTAGAAGTAAAGCCGCTGAATATGGGTGCGGTAAATGGTACATTAGAAGAAGCAGTTGCTATTGTAAATGGTGTATACGAAGTAACGCAGGAATTAATTGAGCAAGCACATTTAGTAGAGAAGTTAATTCAGTATGGTAACCGTTATCGCAGTCATGATGATATGCTGGCACAAAGTTTAGATAATGCAGAGCGATTATTCCGTGAATATGAATATGATGCAGCACTAGAACAAGCAGCTTCTGTATTAGAACAAATTGAGCCAGGTGTTGTTCAAAAGATTGCTGAATTTGTTGACTTAGAACAAACCCCTTAATATGTATTAAGGGGTTTGTTTTTTGTTCAGACAACTTTTGTATGCATGAGGATGTAATATTGCTATAATGAATAGCGGAATATGGCTCGTTTTTAGCTACAGCAGAAAAGCATACTTCCGCTGTAATGACGGAAACTATAGCATAAACGCATGAACTTATCTTGCTATTTGCGGGCAGTCAGACCCTCACCTCAAGATTGTGAGGGTACTGCTGACATGTGCCCGATTTGGGGGGCTTTCCATCAGTGAAGGATGAAAAACCCCCCACTGATTAAAGTTTCACTTTATCCCGCATTAACGGGCAGTAATACTCCCACCTCAAAATTCGGTGAAAGCAAAGAAGATAGGTGGGAGATAAACTGCTCGTAAAAGCCCGATTGGTTCAACTAATAAACAGTGGGGATGAAGAAAACCCCCACTGTTTAAAGTTTCACTTTATGATATGATTGTGTGATGCGATATCGCTGAAAGGGGAAGAATGATGATCTATTTTGATAATAGTGCGACGACAAAACCATACCCGGAAGCATTGCAATCTTATGTAACAGTTGCAGGGAAATATTTTGGGAATCCTTCTTCTATTCATTCCCTTGGAGGAGAATCAGAGCGTTTATTAACGCAATCACGTTCGATTGCAGCGCAGCTTCTTCGCGTAAAACCTTCAGAAATTATATTTACGTCTGGAGGAACAGAAGGGAATAACCTTGCAATTAAGGGAATTGCGATGAGAAATCGCTCCCGCGGCAAGCATATGATTACAACAACTATTGAACACGCTTCTGTGTCTGAAGCATATAAACAGCTAGAAAATCTTGGTTTTGACGTTACATATTTACCTGTAAATGAAAACGGTGTTGTATCGGTAGAAGATGTAAAACGTGCTCTTAGAGAGGATACAATTCTTGTTTCTATGATTCATGTTAATAATGAAACAGGAGCGATTCAGCCTGTTGGTGAAATTGGGAAGTTGTTAGCGGACTATCCGAAAGTACGATTCCATGTAGATCATGTGCAAGGAATTGGAAAAGTACCACTTGACTTTTATGAAAATCATATTGATTTTTGCACGGTTTCTGGACATAAGTTCCATAGTGTAAAAGGGACAGGGCTTTTATATGTTCGTGATGGTGTTAGACTTGATCCGGTTTTATCAGGTGGTGGACAAGAGTTGCGTTACCGTTCTGGTACGGAAAACTTACCAGGAATTGTTGCGATGATAAAAGCGTTGCGAATGACATTAGAAAAGCAAACAGAGAATATCATGCATCTTCAAACATTAAAAGAAGCACTCATTCATGTTTTTAATGATATGGATGATGTTACGATTAATACGCCTAATAAACATACGGCACCACATATTTTAAACGTATCATTTGTAGGATTAAAGCCAGAGGTTGTTGTACATGCCTTAGAAGAACGTGATGTGTATGTGTCAACAAAATCTGCTTGTTCTTCAAAAGCAAACGAAGTCAGTCATGTTTTACTGGCGATGGGCTTGCCGCATACAGTAGCAGCAAGTGCGATTCGCGTGAGTCTAGCACCGGAAAATACGATGGAAGAAGTAAAACAATTCGAAGGAATTGTAAAAGAAATATTGCCAAAATTATATGAAGTGATGAGGTAAGGAAAGATGATGACATACGAATATATTTTAGTTCGTTACGGCGAAATGACAACAAAAGGAAAGAACCGTTCTAAGTTTGTAAGTACATTGAAAGACAACGTAAAACATAAGTTAAAGAAATTTACAAACTTAAAAATCGATGCGACGCATGATCGGATGTATATTCAATTGAATGGTGAAGATCATGAAGCTGTTGCAGACAAGCTGCAAGATGTGTTTGGTATTCATAAATTTAATTTAGCAATGAAAGTACCCACAGATTTAGAAGAAATTAAAAAAGGTGCACTTGCTGCCTTTCTGCAAGTAAAGCGTGAAGTAAAAACATTTAAAATTACGGTTCACCGTTCTTATAAGCACTTCCCGATGCAAACGATGGAATTGCTTCCAGAAATCGGTGGGTATATTTTACAAAATACAGAGGATATTACAGTAGATGTTCATAATCCAGATGTTAATATCCGTATTGAAATTAGAAGCGGTTATAGCTATATTATGTGTGATGAGCGCATGGGAGCTGGCGGTCTTCCAGTTGGTGTTGGTGGAAAAGTAATGCTTCTTCTTTCTGGTGGTATTGATAGCCCAGTTGCTGCTTACTTAACAATGAAACGCGGCGTATCAGTGGAAGCTGTTCATTTTCATAGTCCGCCATTTACAAGTGAGCGCGCGAAGCAAAAAGTAATTGACTTAGCGCAAGAGTTAACGAAGTATTGTAAACGTGTAACACTTCATCTCGTACCGTTTACAGAGGTACAGAAAACAATTAATAAAGAAATTCCATCTAGCTATTCGATGACAATTATGCGTCGTATGATGATGCGCATTGCAGAGCGTATTGCAGAAGAGCGTAACGCGCTTGCTCTTGCGACAGGAGAAAGCCTTGGCCAAGTAGCGAGTCAAACATTAGATAGTATGCACACGATTAACGAAGTGACAAATTATCCAATTATCCGTCCACTTATTGCGATGGATAAGTTAGAAATTATTAAAATTGCAAATCAAATCGGTACGTATGACATTTCGATTCGTCCGTATGAAGATTGTTGTACAGTATTTACTCCAGCGAGTCCAACAACAAAACCGAAGCGTGAAAAAGCAAATAAATTTGAATCATACTATGATTTTACACCGCTTATTGAAGAAGCAGTTGCTAATACAGAAAAAATAGTATTACAAACAGTAGAAGTAGCAGAGGAAGAACAATTCGAAGATTTATTTTAAAACCATAAATTACCATTAAAAGATATGTATGAAGCCATATGGTTTATCACACTCTATACTCACAAGGAGGTGATACCATATGGCAAACACAAGTAAATTAGCAGTTGCTGGTGCGCAAGCTGCTTTAGATCAAATGAAATACGAAATCGCTCAAGAGTTTGGTGTACAACTTGGGCCAGATGCAACATCTCGTGCTAACGGATCTGTTGGTGGCGAAATTACAAAACGTCTAGTTTCAATGGCTGAACAACAATTAGGCGGTTTCCAAAAATAATAACCATATATAATGGCTTAGAGAGAGCGGGATTCCCCGCTCTTTCTTTTTTTGTTGTTTTTTGTAAAAAAATAAGAGAAAACATCTACTATTGTAGCCAACTAGCCAAAATATAAACCGATTTGTCAAAAGAAGATAGTTTTAAATTGACAGAAAATTCTTCATCATCGACAGAAAACCCTTTATTATTGACAGAAAATTCTTTATTATTAAAAGGAAGTCGTATATTGTAAAGGGGGAAGCGTATGAACCGTGAAGAGCTATTAGCACCGCCGAAGTATAACTTAGTAGAAGAGATGGAGCGTTATGCAAAGCAACCAAATAAGCTTGCGCTTATTTGGCAAGATGATCGAGGCAATAAAAAGAAAGTGACATATGGGGAATTGTTACAAGGGGCAAATAAAATTGGAAACGCTTTTATAAAAAGTGGTCTCCAAAAAGGGGACAAGCTTCTCATTATGATGCCTCGTCTTATTGAAACATATATGACGTATATTGCAGCTATTAAAGTGGGACTTGTTGTTATTCCAAGTTCAGAAATGCTGCGTAAAAAAGATATTGAATACCGCATTGCGCATGGGGAAGTAAAAGCGATTGTGAGTTATGAGCCGTACGTTAGACAATTCGATGGAATCGAAGCGATGAATTCGCTTAATAAATTTGTATTAAGTGACGGACCGCTGGACGGTTGGAACAATATAAGAGAAGCGCTTGAAACAGAGAGTGACGTACTAGAAATGGTAGAGACAAATTGTGATGATATGGTTTTTTTATCCTATACATCTGGAACGACAGGTAATCCAAAAGGTGTTGTACATACACATGCTTGGGCGTATGCTCATCTTCGTACGAGCGCTGCAAATTGGTTAGCAATTGAAGAAAATGATGTTGTATGGGCAACAGCAAGTCCGGGGTGGCAAAAGTGGGTTTGGAGTCCTTTTCTTGCAACGCTTGGTTCAGGGGCAACGGGATTTGTGTATCACGGGAAATTTGATCCATCAACATATTTACAATTATTAAGTGATAATAAAGTAAATGTATTGTGTTGCACGCCAACTGAATATCGTTTAATGGCAAAAATAGAAAACTTGCAGCAATATGACTTGTCTTCCTTGCATAGTGCTGTTTCAGCAGGAGAGCCACTGAACAGAGAGGTTATTGATACATTTCGAAATTATTTTCATGTAACGGTTCGCGATGGCTATGGTCAAACAGAAAATACATTACTTGTTGGTGTATTAAAAGGAATGGAAACAAAGCCTGGTTCGATGGGGAAACCAACGCCAGGTAATCAAGTTGATATTGTTGATGAAGATGGTAAACCAGTTCTTCCGGGAGAAGTAGGAGATATTGCGGTACACATTAAAACACCAGCACTATTTAAGGAGTACTATAAAGACCCGGAACGTACAACTATGCAATTTCGCGGTGATTATTATATTACAGGTGATCAGGCGAAAAAGGATGAAGATGGCTACTTCTGGTTTGAAGGGCGAGGCGATGATATTATTATTAGTTCTGGTTACACAATTGGACCATTTGAAGTGGAAGATGCACTTGTGAAGCATCCATACGTAAGAGAATGTGCTGTTGTGGCAAGTCCAGACGAAATAAGAGGGAATGTTGTAAAAGCCTTTATTGTTTTACAAGAGGGGATCGAGAAACAAGATGAAATGTTAATTCCGCTTCTGCAAGAGCATGTAAAAAAATTAACAGCACCTTACAAATACCCGCGAAAGATTGAATTTGTGGAAGAACTTTCAAAAACAATTTCCGGTAAAATTCGCCGCATTGAACTGAGAAAGCGTGAAATGGAAATAGCTTCGAGGTAAAGTGAAACTTCCGTCAGTGGGGGGCTTTATCCCTCACTGATGGAAAGCCCGCCCAATCGGGCTTTTACTGGCAGTTAACCTTTACTTATCTTCCTTGGTTTTCTCCGAATTTTAAGATAGGGTCTTACTGCCTGTGAATAGCGGAGTAAAGAGGGATTGTAAGTACGAAAGAATCGTAGGCAGAGAAATCTGCCTGCTTTTTTTCTTGCTGACAATTTCGTACACTAAAAAGTAAGAAGCAAAGGGGGATAAAAAATGGGAGAACTTTGGTATGGCGGAAAGATTTATACAATGGAAAAAGAAGGAATGACTGTAGAAGCTGTTTATGTAGAAAATGGTAAGATTATTGCTGTTGGAACGAAAGAAGAGTTAGAAGCTCGTTATCATCCGAAGCAGTTATTTGAGATAGAAGGAAAAACAATGCTCCCTGGCCTTGTAGACAGTCATATGCATCTTATTGGACATGGGGAACGATTGCTTCGCTTAGATTTATCAACATGTACATCCTATCAAGAAGTGCTGCATCTTGTTGCTGAGCGAGTAAAAACAGCTAAACAAGGGGAATGGATTATTGGAGAGGGCTGGAATGAAAATCATTTTACAGATCGGAAAGACATACATAAATGTGATTTAGATGCTCTGTCACTTCAGCATCCTATTTTATTGAAACGCGTTTGTCGTCATGTGACTTGGGTAAATTCCTATATTCTTGAAAAAGCAGGGATTGGACAGGATAGAGAAGATCCGAAAGGCGGGAAAATTGGGCGAAATAAAACTGGTGAATTAACAGGTTTATTGTACGAACAAGCGCAGGATTTGATCGCTCCTATTCAACCAAAAATCGATGCAGAGTATTTAATAAACGCACTGAAAACGGCCATTCAAGATTGTTGGAAATACGGATTAGTTGGTGGTCATACAGAAGACTTAAACTATTACGGTGGTTTTCAAAAAACATATAATGCCTTTACAGAAGTGATTCGAGATATGCCGTTTAAAGCGCACCTTCTTGTTCATCATGAGGTGGCACATGAACGGAAGCGCTATGATAATACACATTATATTGAGTTTGGAGCAATGAAAATCTTTTCAGATGGTTCTTTTGGCGGACGAACAGCGCTGCTTAGTGAACCATATGAAGATGCAAAGGAAACAAATGGAGTTGCCATCTTTTCGCGTGATGAACTTGCGCTACTCGTAAAACAAGCGAGAGATTTCCATATGCCTGTTGCAATTCATACAATTGGTGATTTATCACTTGAATATGTGATAGATGCGCTCGAAATGTATCCGCCAAAAGAAGGGCAGCGTGATCGCATTATTCACTGTCAGCTTGTACGAGAAGAATTAATTGAGCGAATGAAGAAGCTCCCTGCAATTTTAGATCTTCAGCCTGTCTTCGTTTCTTCTGACTTTCCATCTGTTATTGAAAAACTAGGGGAGCATCGACTTCGTTATGCATATGCCTGGAAAACACTCCTTCATGCTGGCTTGCACTGCGCAGGCGGTTCAGATGCACCGATTGAGCAGGTGAACCCGCTTTTAGGAATATACAGCGCCGTAACAAGGAAAAGTTTTGTTGATGGAAACTGTTACATACCAGAAGAAAAGTTAACAGTATTTGAAGCTGCTTCGTTATTCACAACAGGAAGTGCGTATACGATTGGAAAAGAAGAAAGCCGTGGGAAAATTGCTGCAGAATATGAGGCGGATTTCACTTTGTTAGATAGAGATATATTTGAAATTCAGGAAGATGAAATAAAAGAGATAGACGTTGTGATGACGGTTATCGATGGGGAAATTGTATATAAAAAATAGAGGCGGCATATGCCGCCTCTATTTTTTATAAAAACGTTCTTTGTACTTTTTCCCAGAACGAATTATTTTTCAGTTTTACTGTTTTAATTTGCTTATCGCTTAAACGAACAACGGCTTTTTCGACTTGTTTAATACTTAATGCTTCGTTATCCATGCCCATGACAGGATAGTCGTTGCCACTTGGAGTTAATTTTAGTGTTAATGTACGATCATTGTTTAAGATAAATGGAGAACCAAGTGTACGGTACGTATTGTTATTTAAAGAAGCGAGCTCACTCACTTGGAAACATGGAATTAATGGATCCACAACAGCTCCGTGTAGTGATTTATTATATGCTGTGCTTCCTGTTGGTGTAGAAACAACTAGGCCATCGCCTCTGAATGTTTCAAAGTATAAGTCATCAACGTACACATCTAGTACAAACGTTTTAATAACGCTAGAGCGCAGTGAAAATTCATTTAAGCAATAAAAAGATGTATCGTGATCAACGGTTACTTGAATTGTTGGATATCTTCTCACTTCAATTTCATTTTTTGTGATTTCTTGAAGGGCGCTATCGACATGGTCGATGTGAAAGTCACAGTAAAAGGAAATATCATCTGTTGTCGAGACTCCTGCGTATAAACAATCTTCACGAAATCCTGTTTTTCTGACAGCTTGCAAGAATGTACTGTCGTCGCCAACACTAACGATAGCATTTGCGTGTTTTGGATGGTCTAATATTGTAAATCCATTTTCTTTTAGAATGTCGTATACTGGTTTCATTTTTTCGACAAGCGTTGCTTTATCATCACCGTAAAAGAAAAATAAATTGCGACGATCTGCCATTTTGTATCCCTCCATGCAGTAAATAATATGTTCAAATACTATATTTCGATAAAAAGTATCAAAAATCCTTCTTTTTTAGAAAAATCTATATTTTCAATTTCGTTTATTCTTTTCATATTGTGTCGATAATGGATACGGAATGAAAGGATGGTACGATGAAGTGGCTTGCAATTGGAATTGGAATACTTATTTTGTTCGTCTTGCTTATTTTGTTATCGAAATTATCGTTGAAAATTAGTTTGTCATATACAGAAACAGAAAAACAATGTTTGATTCAAGTGAAAATATGGATGATTCATTATACGTTTGATGTACTTGAGCGGATAGAAAAACAACAAAAGAAAACAGATCAAAAAATTGAAAAAGCAGGAGAAGAAGGCGGAGCAGAAGATAAGTTTGTAGCAATGCTTGACAGCATAGCGGAGATTATAAAAAGGATGCAAGAAATCCATACTATGTTTAAAGGTTTTCTTCAAAAAGTGAAAATCAAAAATTGGAGATGGCGTTCGCAAGTTGGAACAGGTGATGCAGCGAGCACTGGAGTTATAACAGGTTATGTATGGTCAGTAAAAGGAATGATTGTTGGTATGACTGGACATTATATGGACATTATCGGTGCACCCCAGCTTGAAGTTGCTCCAATTTTTCAAGGGAAAACTGTGGCATCACATTGTGAATTAACAGCTTCATTTCGTATATACCGTGCATTGAAAACGGCAATTCGTATATTTGTATTTTTGAAACAACAAGGGGTTATTTCTACAAATAATGCTATGCAACAATGAACATAGGAGGGATTATGTGGAACATCCAATTCAAGGATTAATGACAACAGCGATGCAACATTTAAATCATATGATTGATGTAAGCACAATTATCGGTGACCCAATTCAATCGCCAGATGGAAGTGTTATCTTACCGGTTTCTAAAGTAAGTTTTGGCTTTGCGGCAGGTGGTAGTGAATTTGGTAAACTTGAAAACAATAATCGTCATCCATTTGGCGGCGGTAGTGGGGGCGGCGTTTCCATTAATCCAATTGCGTTTATTGTTGTGAATAGTGAAGGTGTGAAAGTACTTCACTTAGATAAACAGACGCACATACTTGATAAAATAATGGAATTAGCACCGCAAGCAGTCGATAAAGTGAAAGAAATGATGAACAAACAAAAAGATGAACAGCTGGAGTATGAAATATAGAAAAAAGAAGCTAATCGATTGATTAGCTTCTTTTTTCATAAAATCGAGCGATTCATTTGCATTCTGTTTGCTGAACATCTATCATTTACACTGTACATATTTCGTTTTAGAAAAGGGAGGATTTTCGAATGGCAAACGTAACGTTTAAAGGAAACCCAATCACTTTAGTTGGAACAGAAGTTAAAGTAGGCGACCAAGCACCTAACTTTCAAGTATTAGCAAATGACCTATCGGAAGTAAACTTAGAAACATACAAAGGTGCAGTAAAATTAATTAGTGTTGTACCATCTATTGATACAGGTGTATGTGATGCGCAAACTCGTCGTTTTAACGAAGATGCAGCTAGTATTGAAAACGCAAAAGTATTAACAATTAGCGTTGATTTACCATTCGCTCAAAAACGCTGGTGTGCAGCTAACGGTTTAGAAAATGTTGTAACACTTTCTGATCACCGTGACCTTTCTTTTGGTGAAGCATACGGTGTTGTAATGAAGGAACTTCGTTTACTTGCACGTGCAGTATTCGTAGTAGATAGCAACGACAAAGTAGTTTACGTAGAATATGTAAGCGAAGGTACAAGCCATCCAAATTATGAAGCTGCATTAGAAGCGGCAAAAGCTGCAAAGTAATATAAAGAGCAAAAAGCGATCTCTTGTGAAAAGGGATCGCTTTTTCTTTTGGAAAGAATTTAGAGTGTGGTATGATATAAGTTATGTGTATTTTAGTTTTAAGGAGGAATTTTCGTGAGCTCAACAGTAGAAACATTATTTTCTATCTTTGATTCTTCTGCCGTAATTTTACGTAAAGAATTAGACATAACCTATTTAGAAGCGCTTGTAGAAACAGGTGATAATTTATTTGAAGGAACAATTTTACAAGAGGGATTAGAACAGCCAACAATTGAACGACTAGAGCGTGAATATAGCAAGTTTAATGAAGAAAACTATAAAGGCGAAGAAATTCGCAAAGCGTTTCAACTTGCCATCTTAAAAGGAATGAAAGAAGGCGTACAAGCAAATCATGAAATGACGCCAGATGCAGTTGGGATGTTTATGAGCTATTTATTCCAGAAATTTATGAAGGATCAAAAGGAAATGACTGTTTTAGATCCTGCAATTGGAACGGGAAATTTATTGATGACAATCTTTAATGGTTGCCCAGAAGGAACAAACTTGAGCGGATTTGGGGTAGATGTGGACGATTTGCTTGTTAAGCTTGCTTTAGTCAATGCAAATTTACAAAAACAAGCAGTTGAGTTTTTTAATAAAGATGGACTAGCCCATCTTTATATTGATCCAGTTGATGCAGTTGTATGTGATTTACCAATCGGTTATTATCCAAACGAAATTGGTGCAAGTGAATATACTTTAAAAGCAGATGAAGGCATGTCTTATGCGCATCATCTTTTTATTGAACAAAGTGTAAAACATACAAAAGAAGGCGGATATTTATTTTTCTTAGTACCAAATTTCATATTTGAAAGTGATCAAGCGCCAAAACTTCATGCATTTATTAAAGAAACATGTTTTGTGCAAGGGCTACTACAGCTACCTGTTTCCATGTTTAAAAACGAAAAAAATGCAAAAAGTATATTTGTTCTCCAAAAGAAAGGGCAAGATACACAAATGCCAAAACAAGCGCTATTAGTAGAATTACCAAAATTCTCAAATATGAAAGCAATGGAGAATATTATGAATCAAATTAATGGTTGGTTTGCTAAACAAAAGTAAACAGTGTTTGTATGTAACAGATATATACTAATATATAGTACAGTTTTATAGTGTTTACAAAATTCAGTAATATATATAAGAGTAAAAATGAAAAATTTTAAATCTGTAATATAAAAAAAATCTTTGTGTTACAATTTTTTCACTTGAAATATATGTCGTACGATGTTTAAATTAAAATCGTGAGTATTAAACTTCTGTCGGTGAAACGTTTGTATTAGCTGGCAGCTAGTTGAAGACATAAAATTGAGCGGTTTGTGGAGAGAATCCACACGGCTAACAAGAAAAAAAGGGGCGAAAGACTAGATGTCAAAAATCATCGCGATTAATGCAGGAAGCTCTTCCTTAAAGTTCCAATTATTTGAAATGCCAAATGAAACAGTATTAACAAAAGGTTTAGTAGAACGTATCGGTTTAGAAGATAGCGTATTTACAATTACTGTAAACGGCGAGAAACAAACAGAAGTAACAAATATCGCAGACCATGGGGTTGCGGTTAATATGCTTTTAAACAAATTAACTGAAACAGGTATTATCAAATCTCTTGATGAGATTAGCGGTATTGGTCACCGTGTTGTACACGGCGGTGAAAAATTCCCAGATTCTGCTCTAATTGACGATCAAGTATTAGCAGAAATCGACGCTTTAAGTGAGTTAGCGCCACTTCATAACCCAGCACACGTTGTTGGTATTAAAGCGTTCCAAGAAGTTCTTCCGAACGTACCTTCAGTAGCAGTGTTCGATACAGCATTCCATCAAACAATGCCGGAAGAATCTTTCTTATACAGCTTACCATATGAATACTATGAGAAATACGGCATCCGTAAATATGGTTTCCACGGTACTTCTCACAAGTACGTAACAGAGCGCGCAGCTGAATTATTAGGCCGTCCACTTGAAAGCTTACGCTTACTTTCTTGTCACTTAGGTAACGGTGCAAGTATCGCAGCTGTTGAAGGCGGAAAATCAATTGATACGTCTATGGGCTTCACTCCACTTGCTGGTGTAACAATGGGTACACGTTCTGGTAACCTTGACCCTGCGTTAATTCCATATATTATGAAGAAAACAGGACAAAATGTAGATGAAGTTCTTAACGTATTAAATAAGAAAAGTGGTATGTTAGGTCTTTCTGGATTCTCTAGTGATTTACGTGACATCGAACAAGCTGAAGAAGAAGGAAATCACCGTGCAGAAGTAGCAATGGATGTATTTGTAGGCCGTATTCACAAATATATTGGTTCTTATGCAGCTCGCATGAAAGGTGTAGACGCAATCATCTTTACAGCTGGTATTGGTGAGAACAGTGCATTAATTCGTGAGCGTGTATTAGAAGGCCTTGAGTTCATGGGTGTATACTTTGATGCGAAACGCAACAATATTCGCGGTGAAGAAGCATTCATTAGCTTCCCGCACTCTCCAGTAAAAGTAATCGTAATTCCAACAGACGAAGAGGTTATGATTGCTCGTGACGTAGTACGTCTTGGAAATATTGGTTAATATAAAGTGAAAAAAGACGGGAATATTCCCGTCTTTTTTTATTTTTTAGAAAAAAACAGGGCGTTCTTACCTTTATAGCAAATATGTTACAATATAAAAAAATAATCCAAGGGGTTGTTTGTATGCTGTCAAAGGGTGAGGAACGAATTTTACATGATCTAAAAAGCTGGGAGCAGCAACTTATACAACACGAATCAACGGATTTTCAGCAAATGTTTGATAAATGGTTAAATCGTACATTTTCGAAGTTGCCAAAGAAGAAACGAAATGAATTTTTTTCGAAAGCAGATGGATGGCTTTTTCATTTACATGCGTTCATTCAAAGCTCACAGTCGCAGATTGATGCACGGGGGCGGATTTTGGGAACGGCACGTTTATTCGATGATTCCATTGAACATATTGAAGAAATGAGAGAACTATCCATTCATGAATTAACATACATAGCAGAACAACAAACAGCTCGTCATCGTTTATATTCTTTCGTGCAAGGAGGAGTAACAGGAATTGGCGGCTTTTTATTGTTAAGTGCAGATTTCCCTGTATTGATTGCTTTAAATGTGAAAGCTGTGCAGCTTATCGCTACATCATTTGGCCATGATGTGAATAAACCGTATGAAATAATGTTAGCGTTAAAAGTATTCCATGCAGCCATATTGCCAGCGCATTTGCAGCAGTATGCTTGGTATAACTTACTGCAAGAGTTAGAACAAGAAGAAGCGGCTCCATTCTTCTATGAGGGAGAAGAGGAAGTACTAAATCCAGCATCTGTACAGGTACTACTAAAACAAATTTTGAAAACGTTCATTATTTATTCACTGCGCCGTAAGTTGTTTCAAGGTGTACCGGTACTTGGGATTGTAGTTGGATCAACGGCGAATTATCGGTTAACGCGGAGCGTAACAGAATTTGCGAATCGATTTTATCAAATGCGTTATTTACACCAAAAAATATAAAAAGCGAAAGGCAGCTGCCTTTCGCTTTTAATTTGTTGCATGTTGTTTTGACAATGGAACTGCCACTGGTTTCTTTTCCTCTGCTGGATAATAGATTAAATCTAGTACTTTTGCCTGCACAGCAAGGGAAAGAATCGTAAAAGCAATTTCAGTCCATGTTAAATAATATAATGAAAGTGCAATGACAATTGCGTCAAAAACGAAGAAAATTTGCCCAATTGTAAAGCGTGTTTTTTTGCTTAATACAATTGTTAAAATATCATCCCCGCCTGTTGCACCACCGAATCGTAAAATAAAACCAAGTCCAACTCCAGCTAAAGCTCCGCCTACTACTGCAGCTACAAATAAATGATTAGATAAATCAACCGTGAACGGAGAATAATTTTCCATTAAAGAATAAAATACTCCGAATGAAATCGAACCAATAAATGAATAACCGACCATTTTTTTACCTAAAAATGTAGCACATAGTAAAATGACTGGAATATCCATTAAAACAGTTGAAATGGACGGTGAAATATCAAAAAAGTTTTGTAAAAACAGTGCGATTCCAACAAAGCCACCTTCAGTTAAGTGGTTTTGAAAATGAATGTGATATAGCGCGGTAGCTAAAGTAAATGAACCAAGTAAAACCATAAAAATTTCTTTAATAATTCGTCGACTTTGGATGTTCTGCATCGTTATTCCTTCTCTCCGTAGTTAGTAGTTTTTTGTTTTTTCATAAACTAACTACGCCTACATAGCAGCAGTTAGTTTATATACGTCTAACTACGCTATATATCACTGAAGAAATAACGAATAATCCTCTCGTCCATCAATTCTCCCTACTTTCGTTTTAGTTTAGGCCTAAAATAGACTAAACAAAACTTAGAGTAGGATTCTTTATTTAGCAATCCTGCCCTCTTCTATGTTTTGTTTAGCGAGTATCAAACAACCTAAACAAAACGCTACGTGTAAGAAGAGTCTTTTCGTTGCCAAATTATCCTTCGGGCAATCATAATTTCCCCACTCTCGTATTTTTTTCGCTAGACAAAGTATCTAAGCAAAACAATACGCTACGTGTAAGAAGAGTCTTTTCGATGCCACATGCTCCTTCGAGCGATCATGATATCTAAATCCTTTCTATAAAAGATTTTATACTATTATATCATACTTATGGAAAATGTATGTTGTTGGAAAACGACAATGGAGAAAGAAAAACCTCCATATTTCGTAAATATGGACGCTTTAGGTGAACTTCATTTAAACTTTCATGAAAAATGGTGCAATAAAAAAATATTTGCTGTCGAAAGGTTTTCTGTAGGAAAATTAAATTTTGTTCGTTGTCCCTTAAAACTTACTTTAATTAATTACAAAATATTCAATTTAGATGAAACATTTCCTATAATTCGAATTATATTATCTATGGTAACTGGAGAGATTCGTATGAAAACGATAGAGATACAGGCAAGCATAGAAGAAAAAAGGGAGGAAT
Source organism: Bacillus pseudomycoides (assembly GCF_002582035.1). GTDB lineage: Bacteria > Bacillota > Bacilli > Bacillales > Bacillaceae_G > Bacillus_A > Bacillus_A pseudomycoides_B. Next base: position 29,117 of record NZ_NUQE01000041.1, on the reverse strand, counting down.
TGATTGAACTTATAAGAAAGTACGGTGTTACCCATCATAGAGTGATTACATGTAGTCAAGAATTAGATATTTTATTATACCGTTTGATGGAAATTGTTGCATGCACAGAGTAGGCGTTTTATATCCATGAAAAGAAAAACACGATTACCACTACACGTTCAACGGAATAGAAAAGAATATGTTTTTTACCGTTATAATATCGAAATATATTAATTAATAATTTCTGAAATCTACCAGACAAGCCATCACTATTGTTTACCTGATATTGAAAACGTTTATAATAACTCTCAATGTTTTTGTGCATGGTTTGATGAAGAGTTAAATAAATAAACAAATAAAGGATAGAACTGTTTTATCCCGCTATTCGCGGGCAGTAAGACCCCCACCTCAAAATTTGGTGAAAGCATTGTTCAGCTCTAGCGGCTAGAATCGTAGGTCGTTTCGCCCCCTCGGACAAGGCAAAAAGCGCCTCTCTGCCTTGGGCGCGGGCGCCCTGCGATTCTGAGCGAGCCGCTTCCGCTTTTCTAAAGAAGTTAGGTGGGAGATAAACTGCCCGTAAAAGCCTGATTGGTTGAACTAATAATCAGTGGGGAATGAAGAAACCCCCCACTGATTAAAGTTTTACTTTATAAAATTTTTAAGTCGTTGAGAAAATATTCTCAACGACCTTTTTATCCTGCTATTCGCGGGCAGTAAGTTCCCCACCTCAAGATTCAGAGGGAAGCAAGGAAGATAAGTGGGGGATAGCTGCCCGTAAAAGCTCAATTGGTTCAACTAACCACCAGTGGAGAATGAAAACCTCTATTGATGGAAGTTTTACTTTACTGATGTGCTTTCCCTTCAGACACATTTTGAGTTAGACGATACCAAAGCCAAAGGTCGTTAATAATGGAAGCGAGATCTGCAATTTCTGTATTGAGTCTACAAGAAATTTCAAAGTTTTCTTCGTTATTTAACCGGTGTTGTTTCGTGTTAATGTTATGTTCAAGCTCTTTAATCCGATCTGGTATTTTTCCGCGAATTTGTTCCCACTTTAATAAAATTGCATGTTGCACTGTTTCAGGTATATCTTCCCATTCTTCTTGGAAATCGGGTAGTTCAATCCCTAGGTGTTCATTATATGTGAAATATTGTTCCATACATTGTCCCCTCCATTTTCTGTCTTCATTGTATCGAAAAAGAGAAAGAACTTCGACGAAATTGTTTTAAAAATAATTATGAATATCCCTTGCAACATTTTGTGAAAGGTGATAAATTATGAATTAATATTAATAATAATGAATAATTATTCTTTAGGAGGATATAAAATGGAGAACAAAAAAGTTGTATTAGCATATTCCGGAGGTCTTGATACTTCTGTTGCGATTAAATGGTTACAAGAAAAAGGATACGATATTATTGCGCTTTGTTTAGATTTAGGGGAAGGAAAAGATTTAGAGTTTGTAAAAGAAAAAGCATTATCCGTTGGTGCGATTAAATCATATATGATTGATGTGCAAGAAGAGTTTGCGAATGAATATGCATTGAAAGCATTGCAAGCTCACACGTTATATGAAGGGAAGTATCCACTTGTATCTGCATTATCTCGTCCGTTAATTGCTAAGAAATTGGTAGAGATTGCAGAGATGGAAGGTGCAAGCGCAGTTGCACATGGATGTACAGGAAAAGGAAATGACCAAGTACGTTTTGAAGTTTCTATCCAAGCGTTAAACCCGTATTTAGAAGTGATCGCACCGGTACGTGAATGGAAATGGTCACGTGAAGAGGAAATTGCGTATGCAAAAGAAAATGATGTACCAATTCCAATTAACTTAGACAGCCCATTTTCAATTGATCAAAATTTATGGGGACGCAGCAACGAATGCGGAATCTTAGAAGATCCATGGGCAGCACCGCCAGAAGATGCGTATGAAATGACGCTAGCATTAGAAGACACACCAAACAAACCCGAATTTGTAGAAATTGGTTTTGAAGCAGGGGTGCCAACGACGTTAAACGGTGTATCATATTCACTTTCAGAGTTAATTAAAACGTTAAACGCTCTTGCTGGTAAGCACGGGGTTGGGCGCATCGACCATGTAGAAAATCGTCTTGTTGGTATTAAGTCACGTGAAGTGTATGAATGCCCAGCGGCGATGACATTGATTACTGCACATAAGGAATTAGAAGATTTAACGCTTGTAAAAGAAGTAGCACATTTTAAACCGATGATTGAACAAAAATTAACAGAGTTAATTTATAACGGTTTATGGTTCTCGCCTTTAAAAGATGCTCTTGTTGCCTTTTTACAAGAAACGCAAAAAAATGTAACAGGTACAGTACGTGTGAAACTGTTTAAAGGACATGCGATTGTAGAAGGACGTAAATCAGAGTATTCTCTATACGATGAAAAATTAGCGACGTATACAGTAGATGATGAATTTAATCACGATGCAGCGATTGGATTTATTTCATTATTCGGTTTACCAACAAAAGTATACAGCCAAGTGAATCAAAAGAAGGTGGAGGCATGAGCAAACTTTGGGGCGGCCGTTTTACGGAACAGGCTGAACAGTGGGTCGAGGAGTTTGGAGCTTCCATCTCCTTTGACCAGCAATTAGCAGTAGAAGATATACAAGGTAGTATAGCGCATGTTACGATGCTTGCGAAATGCGGCATCGTAACGGATGAAGAAGGAGAGAAAATTAAAAACGGTTTGCAGTATTTACTTGAAAAGGCAAAGAATCAAGAGCTTACGTTTTCTGTTGAATCAGAAGATATTCACTTAAACATTGAAAAGATGTTAATTCAGCATATTGGTGAAGTCGGCGGTAAGCTGCATACAGGAAGAAGTCGTAACGACCAAGTAGCAACGGATATGCACTTGTATTTGCGAAATGAAGTGCAAGGCATCATCGAGGCGGTAAAACAGGTGCAAATTGTACTTGCAGAGCAGGCTGAAAAACATATCGAAACAATTATGCCAGGTTATACACATTTGCAGCGTGCACAGCCGATTTCTTTTGCCCACCACCTCCTTGCATATTTTTGGATGTTAGAGCGCGATGCGAATCGTTTTAAAGATTCGTTAAAGCGTATTAACATTTCTCCGCTTGGAGCCGGGGCACTTGCTGGGACAACATTCCCAATTGATCGAGAGTATAGTGCGCAGTTGCTTGGCTTTGAAGGGATTTATGAAAATAGCTTAGATGCAGTAAGCGACCGTGACTTCATTCTTGAATTTTTAAGTAATGCTTCTATATTAATGATGCATTTATCACGTTTTTGTGAAGAACTTATTTTATGGAGCAGCCAGGAATTTCAGTTTATTGAAATGAGCGACAGCTATGCAACGGGTAGCAGCATTATGCCGCAAAAGAAAAATCCGGATATGGCAGAGCTTATTCGTGGGAAAACAGGAAGAGTATACGGCAACTTGTTTAGCTTATTAACAGTTATGAAAGGATTGCCGCTCGCTTACAATAAAGATTTGCAAGAAGATAAAGAAGGCATGTTCGATACGGTAAATACAGTAAAGGGTTGTTTACATGTAATGGCAGGGATGCTTGAAACGATGACGGTGAAAAAAGATAAAATGGCACAGGCCGTAACGCAAGATTTTTCAAATGCGACAGAGATTGCAGATTATTTAGCGAGTAAAGGGTTACCGTTTCGTCAGGCACATGAAATTGTAGGGAAACTTGTCCTTCATTGCATTAACGAAGGTGTTTATTTGCTAGATTTACCGTTAACAACCTACCAAGAGATGAGTTCATTATTTGAGGAAGACTTATATGAAGTGCTTTCGCCATATGCAGCAGTAAAACGCAGAAACAGTGCAGGTGGTACAGGGTTCGAACAAATTGAAAAGGCGCTTCAAAAGGCAAAAGAGATAGTAGAAAATCCCGTGAACATGTAATGTTTCGCGGGATTTTTCATGATTGTTACGTATATTTAATTAATGTGCTTTCTAATGCTTTTGATCTTTGCAGAGATGTTGTTTTTCGTTTACGGCTTGTAGCAGTTCCAAACATAATATTTTCAGGGTCTAGACTGTGCGTTCGATAAGAGTTTGTATCTGGATTTTTTCCTTGTAGTTTTCGGTGGGAGTAAAATAAGATATGTCCGAGTTCGTGCGCAAGTGTATTTTCTAGAGAAGATTTTGTGAGGACAATATGGTTGAAACGGCTTTTCGTCGTGAAGGAAGAGAATGTTCGTCCTGTCGTATTACTCGAGAGGTGCCTTGCATTTGTATAGAATATTGAAATACTATTTGGATTTGGAAAGAGATACTTTCTTTCACGAAATAATCGTTGTATATTTTTGCTTTGTTTTTTACGAAATGAAGTATCATTCGTTTGAACAGAAAAATCTTTCAGCGTTGTGATACTTGTGATAATAAAGTCTATGTTCCATATTTTTGTTGCTAACGCAACTTGCTGCTTAATTTGTTTTTCAGTTACATTACAGCCGGGAAGAGTAAATATACATAAGTTCATAATCGGGGTAGCGGATTTGCTTTTTCTTTTCTTTTCATCACTCAAAAAGATCACACCTTTATGCTTGGACATATATATAATCTATGCATAAAGAAAAAGGTTGCTTGTACGATGCAAGCAACCAGTCGCCTATATTTTTTCCTGTTCGTATTTATGCTTTCCTTCTGTAATACGAATGTATTCTATATCCATTAAATCGCGAAAAAGTGCACCGTGACTTAGCTCCACACCATGTTTTTCTTTGAAGTGACCACAAATTGTTTCAACCATATCAATTTCTTGTCCGCTTAAATCCAGTATAATACGTTCGTGACTTTCCAAGTTGTTTTCCTCATTTCCTTTTTCTATTAGCATAACCGTAGAGAATCATTTTATTAAAAGCAAATAAAAAAGCACCAAGCCCATAAAATAAAGGCTTGGTGCTGTTATTAAATTTCACCTTGCTCTTCTTCACCGCGAACAACAAGGACATCGCATTTTGCATAGCGAATAATATGTTCAGAGACGCTACCGATTAAGAAACGCTCTACTGCGTTTAAACCAGTTGCACCGCACATAATTAAATCAACGTGGTGCTTCGGTGCGATATCTTTAGAGATTTTTGATTTTGGATTACCGAATTCTAATACAGTTTCTACTTTTATAAGGCCTGCTTCTAGTGCAGTTTTTTTGTAGTCTTCTAATAGATCTTCTGCAAATAAATTTGCACGATCTGCAATAGCACGGCTATATGCTTCTACTGCAGAGTAAGCTTTAACGTCAACGATATGAGCGATTGTTAATGTAGCGTTGTTACGCTTTGCTACTTGAATTGCTTTTTTGAATGCTCTTTCAGCTTCTTTAGAACCATCAACTGCGATTAAAATATTTGTATATGTAGTATTCATGAACGATTCCTCCCGATTGTATAAGTGTTATAACTCTTTACACTTTTATTATAAAGTAAATTATGGAAAAAAGTATGTCAGAAACGTTACAGAATTTTGAAAAATCTGTTCAAACTTTTTAGTTGTAATTGTGCGAAGAAGTTGTTACATATGAATTATAGCAAGAAAAAAGGAGGCTTATTTTTGTGAGACATGCGCTCATTACAGCCGGTACAAAAGGTTTAGGGAAGCAAGTAACAGAGAAATTATTAGATAAAGGATATTCGGTAACGGTAACGTATCGCAGTGATGTACAAGCGATGGAAACGTTACAACAGCAATATAAACATCTTGCACATCGTATGCAATTTGTGCAAGCAGATGTAACGAAACAAGAAGATTTACATAAAGTAGTAACAAAAGCGATGGAGCGTTTTAATCGTATCGATTTTCTTATTAATAATGCGGGTCCTTACGTATTTGAACGTAAAAAATTAGTTGAGTATAAAGATGATGAATGGAATGAAATGATTCATGGTAACTTAACGGCAGTTTTTCATTTATTAAAGCTCGTTGTGCCGATTATGCGACAGCAGAAATTTGGCCGCATTGTGAATTACGGATTTCAAGGAGCAGATAGTGCGCCGGGATGGATGTATCGTTCCGCATTTGCAGCTGCAAAAGTCGGACTAGTTTCACTCACGAAAACGATTGCCTATGAGGAAGCAGAATACGGTATTACATCAAATATGATATGTCCGGGTGACATTATTGGTGAGATGAAAGAGGCGACAATTGCTATGGCACGTACGCTACCCGATCATCGTACACCAATCGGTCGTTCTGGTACAGGGGAAGATATCGCACGTACAATTTCCTTTTTATGTGAGGAAGATTCGGACATGATTACGGGAACAATTATAGAAGTAACTGGAGCAGTTGATGTCATTCATCGATATCGTCAAAACTAGACAAATTCTATCGGACAACTTGCATTATTTTTGTCAAAAAATGCGGGATTATGGTAAAATATAAGAGAATAGAAAGCGCTTTATGAAAAGCGTATATGCTATGGCTATTCAGGGGTAATTTTATAATCTCAAGGGGGAATTTCCAATGCGTATCGGTGTACCAACAGAAATTAAAAACAATGAAAATCGTGTGGCAATGACGCCAGCGGGTGTTGTTCATTTAATTCACAATGGTCATGAGGTTTTTGTTCAAAAAGGTGCTGGTTTAGGATCTGGTTTTACAGATGAAGCATATGTAGAAGCAGGAGCAACAATTGTAGAAACAGCACAAGAAGCTTGGAATCAAGAGATGGTTATGAAAGTAAAAGAGCCAATCGCAAGCGAATACGGCTATTTCCGCGAAGGCTTAATTTTATTCACGTACTTACACTTAGCTCCAGAACCAGAATTAACAAAAGCATTAATTGAAAATAAAGTAGTCGCAATTGCGTATGAAACAGTTCAATTAGACAACCGTTCTTTACCATTACTCGCACCTATGAGTGAAGTAGCTGGTCGTATGTCTGCACAAATTGGTGCGCAATTCCTTGAAAAAACAAAAGGCGGAAAAGGTATTTTACTTGCAGGCGTTCCAGGGGTAAAACGCGGCAAAGTAACAATTATCGGCGGTGGTCAAGCTGGTACAAACGCAGCGAAAATCGCAGTAGGTTTAGGCGCTGACGTAACAATTATCGACTTAAGTGCAGAACGTCTTCGTCAATTAGATGACATTTTCGGTAACCAAGTAAAAACTTTAATGTCTAATCCTTACAACATTGCAGAAGCTGTAAAAGGGTCTGATCTTGTTATCGGTGCAGTATTAATTCCAGGTGCAAAAGCACCAAAACTTGTAACAGAAGAAATGATTAAATCAATGGAACCAGGTTCTGTTGTAGTTGACATCGCAATCGACCAAGGCGGTATCTTTGAAACAACTGATCGTATTACAACACACGACAACCCAACTTACGAAAAACACGGCGTAGTTCACTATGCAGTTGCAAATATGCCTGGTGCAGTTCCACGTACGTCAACTCTTGCGCTAACAAACGTAACGGTACCATACGCTGTACAAATTGCAAACAAAGGCTACAAAAAAGCTTGCTTAGATAACAGTGCCTTATTAAAAGGTATTAATACATTAGATGGCTATGTAACATTCGAAGCAGTTGCAGAAGCACATGATTTACAATATGCAGATGCGAAAGAGCTTCTTGAAAAAGCACCTGCTTTATCATAATAAAGAATGCAAAGCGGCTACCTATTGGGTAGTCGCTTTTTTTTCTATAAAAGCTCGTTTGTTACTTTCGCTTTACTGAGGCTTCATACGTGCTCTTGCAGTTTTTCGCTGATTATTTATAGGAAGAAAAGCACCTGCTTTTGCTAAACCGAATAGAGGCATGTTTGCATATAAACTCTCGTATTGCCCTTTCTCAACAACAAATGTTTCATGAAAAATACCAACCGTTTCAGTTTTGGAAGCCTTTTGATTAAAATTTTTCCATGCTTCTAAATGTAAGGAAGCGTGGCGTGCATAGTGTTCAAGGGCTTCGAATGACTTCCAATATTGAATTTGTACAATTGTACGGCCGTTGAAGAAAGATTCTGTGCCGAGAAAACCGAGTTCTTTATTTTCATATAGTTCTTTTAGCATTCCACCCATTGACAGAGCTACAGGTAACCACTTTGAAACAGCGAAAAATTTATTAATTCGCATACCAATTACAAACACTACAAAGGAATCATCCATCTGTGCAGTATAGCGTCCAGATATTACAGATTTCATTATTCATCCCTCTTTTACTATGGATTTAATATGTTTAAATGAAGGTCATACATTTCCATTACATTTTGAGTTTGAAAGACATGCGTTGTTAAATAGGCACCGTAAAAAATAGAATGTAATAGTTTTACAATCTGGGAAGTATCCATCTTGAGTGTAATTTCTCCTGCGGCTTTTCCTTCTTCGACGCAGTTTGCAAATACTTCATTTAAATTTGGAATGAGCTTTCGAACTTGCTCTTCTTTTTCGGGATATAGTAGGTGAATTTCAGCATCGGTTAAATCGGGCATACAAGGATGCATTTTTTCTTCAGAGAGAAATGCAATCAAACTTAGCATCAGTCCAGGTTTTTCTTTTGCATATTCTGAAACTCCTTCAAAAATATGACGGAGTGCGGTCATTCCCTTTTTGTTTGTTTCTTTCAACTCCAACATCCGATCCGTTAACCATAACCTCATGAAATAAATAAGAATGTCTTCTTTGCGGGAGAACATTTTAAAAAATGTCACCTTTGAAATTTCTACTTGTTCGCATAATTCTTCAACGTATACTTCTCGAAATGATTTTTCTCCAATGATATCTAATGCAGTGTGAAATAGCTTGATTTTTGTTCGTGCTTTTTTGATTTCTCGTAGTGGTAACTTCTCTTTCATTGATATGCTCCTCGTTAATAAAAGTTAACTCTTATTAATAAATTAACATGAGTTAACTTTTAAATCCACATTTTAATTTTTGTTTTTGCCTGATAAGTCAGAAAAATATTTGATATGATGAAATTAGAAGAAATAGTAATATAACACTTGGATGATGAGTAAGAGGGAGATAAATATGAAGAATGAACTTACAAAAGCATTCAATCTAGAAAAAATCAACTTATTAGAGATGACAAGGAATATTGCAGAGCAACATAAAAATTTTGTTGTTTCAAATGTAAATAATCACTGTTTGCGGATTGCTGTATTTACGGGAGAATATGATTGGCATTTCCATTCGAATTCGGATGAATTATTCATGGTATTAGAAGGAGAACTATTGATTGATTTTCAAGATCGAGAAACGATGGCCTTAAAGCCAAATGATACGTTATGCATTCCGGCAGGGACGATTCATCGTACAAGAGCATTAGAGCGTACTGTAAACCTTTGTTTTGAAGGTGTAGATGCCGACACGGTTATCGTGGAGCAGGTATGAGGAGTTTAGTGAGAAAAGAATTCTTCCAATTAAAAATAAGTGAAAGAAAAGAAGGTACTTTCTAAAGTACCTTCTTTTTGCATTCGAATTATGCTTATTTTACAAACTGCAATTCTTTCGGGAATTTTGTTAAAATTTCCACGCCATCTTTCGTGATGTAAACATCATCTTCAATACGAACGCCGCCTACGTTTGGTACGTAAATACCAGGTTCAATTGTGAAGACCATTCCTTCTCGTAATGGAGAGTTGTTGCCATCTTTTACGTCTGGATATTCGTGGACGCTAATACCAAGTCCATGACCAAGGCGGTGCGGGAAGAAATCACCGTAGCCAGCATCTGCGATCACAGAGCGAGCAGCACGGTCAATTTCACTAAATGTCACGCCAGGTTTACATGATTCAACTGCATTTAATTGCCCTTTTAATACAGTGTCATAAATGCGTTTTTGTTCGTCTGTAATTTCGCCAAAGGCAACTGTACGTGTAATGTCAGAGCAATAACCGTCGATAATAACGCCTAAATCAAATAGGACGAAATCACCGCGTTGCATTTTGTTTGCACCTGGTACACCATGCGGAAGAGCAGAATTTGCACCTGTTAATACCATTGTGTCAAAGGACATTTTATGAATGCCTTTTTTCTTTAATTCATGCTCAATTGTTGCAAGCACTTCAAGTTCACTGCGATTTTCTTGAATGGCATTTACTCCAACTTCAACTGCATAATCAGCCATAGCAGCAGCTTGACGTAAAATTGCAAGTTCTTTTTCATCTTTAATTAAGCGAAGTTCACGCACTTTTTCTTCAGCAGATTTGAAAGCTGCTTTTGGGAATAATCGTGATATATGCTCGTAGCGTTCTACATTTAAATGTTCTTTTTCGATTGCTACTGCATTTGCATCAATGCCGCGTGCTTTGATTGCTTTTGCAATCATATCCCATGGATTGTCTGTATCTGTATATCCGATAATTTCATGAGTCCAGCCAGCGTTTCTTGCGTGTCCTTCTTCCATCTTTGGACAAATTAACATTGGTTCTTTTTCTTGGAATACAAATAGACCGAGTAGTCTTTCATGCGGTTCGCAGTGGAAGTTCGTCATATAGAAGACGCTCGGTGTAGAAGTTAAGAATGCAGCTTCTGTATTTTGTTCTTGTAGCCATTGCATTAATTTTTCTAATCTAGTATTCATAGATCTGCACCTCCGAAATTTCAATTACATGTATAACTTTACATCGAACGAAAGCGTTATGACAAGCAAATCGATGTTTGAAAAGACAGGAAATTATGAAATCGTGTAGAATAGAAGGTATGAATGTAAACAAGGGAGGTAATGAAAAGATGAAAGTATCTTATCACGGTCATTCAGTTGTAAAGATTGAAACGAACGGAAAGGTTATTTTAATTGACCCATTCATTACAGGGAATCCGAAAACAGATTTAAAAGCAGAAGAGGTAACAGTTGATGCGATTATCCTTTCTCATGGACATGGTGATCATGTTGGGGATACAGTGGAATTAGCTAAAAAACATAATGCAGTTGTCATTGCGCCGTTTGAGCTTGCTACATTTTTAGGATGGAAAGGTGTAAATACACATCCGATGCATATTGGCGGTTCTCATGTGTTTGAATTTGGAACAGTGAAGTTTACACAAGCATTTCACGGTTCTAGCTATATTGATGAAGAAAATCAAACGATTACATATACAGGTATGCCAGCGGGGATTGTATTTACTGCAGAAGGCAAAACAATTTATCACGCCGGGGATACAGCGTTGTTTTCGGATATGAAATTAATTGGCTCTCGACATACGATTGATGTGGCATTTTTACCAATTGGGGACAACTTTACAATGGGTCCAGAAGATGCCGTATTAGCGGCAGAATGGATTGGAGCAAAAATTGTTGTGCCGATGCACTATAATACATTCCCAGTTATCGAACAAGATCCGTATCAATTTGTAGGGAAATTAACCGGTAGTGTAGGGAAAGTGTTAGAAGCTGGGGAAGGTATTGAGTTATAAAGTGAAACTTCCATCAGTGGGGGTCTTACTGCCCGTTAATGCGGGGTAAAAAAAGAAACCTTCATTTTGCGCGGCAAAGTGAAGGTTTTTCATGTATGAGAAGGGCATAATGAAAAGGTTGGATTTGTTATATCATTTTTAGATTGTGGTGTGCCTGTTTCTATTTCTGCTGTTTCGTTTAATCCTATCGCTACTTTCTTTCCGTCCACGAATGCTAACAATACCGCACCAATTATTTTTAAAGCTTTTTTCATATCATATCGCTCCTTTTCTCTTATTTCTTGTTTTCATTGTACGATAAGGAAATGGAATAAGCCATCGAATGAGATGACAAGCAAATTACATTATTGTAAGAAACTTGTATAGATTTGTTATAAAAAAAATAGTACAGATATAGAAACATACAGTGTAACAGTTTTGGAAATATAGTATACTAAAAAGATAACACGTGAAGAATTTAGGGAAAAGAAAGTATGGTGAAACCATTTGGCTACGAAACATAACCAAATTTTAGAATATATCAACAGTTTGCCAATTGGGCATAAAATTTCTGTGCGCCAAATTGCAAAAGAGTTGAGTGTAAGTGAAGGAACGGCATATCGTGCGATTAAAGATGCGGAAAATAAAGGATATGTAAGTACAATTGAACGGGTTGGGACAATTCGTATTGAACAAAAAAAGAAAGAAAATATTGAAAAGTTGACATTTGCAGAAGTTGTTAACATTGTGGATGGTCAAGTACTTGGCGGAAGAGAAGGTTTACATAAAACGTTAAATAAATTTGTAATCGGAGCAATGAAGCTAGAAGCGATGATGCGCTATACAGAAGCCGGGAATTTACTTATTATCGGAAACCGTACACAAGCGCATCAATTAGCGCTCGAAGAAGGAGCAGCTGTACTGATTACAGGTGGATTTGATACAGAAGAGCATGTGAAGAAATTAGCAGATGAATTAAAGCTGCCGATTATTTCGAGTAGCTATGATACATTTACGGTAGCAACGCTCATTAACCGCGCTATTTATGATCAACTTATCAAAAAAGAAATTGTTCTTGTTGAAGATATTTTAACGCCAATTGAAGAGACGGTATATTTACAGCCAAGTGATACAGTGGAAAAATGGCATGAATATAATGAAGAAACGATGCATGGCCGTTATCCGATTGTAGATGAAGCAAATAAAGTGCTTGGTATTGTAACGTCCAAAGATATGATTGGTGTAATAAAAGAAACACCAATTGAAAAAGTAATGACAAAACAGCCGATTACTGTAAACGGAAAAATGTCTGTTGCAGCAGCGGCACGTATGATGGTATGGGAAGGGATTGAACTTCTTCCAGTTGTTGATGATAGCAATACATTGCAAGGTATTATTAGTCGTCAAGATGTACTGCAAGCGCTCCAAATGATTCAGCGTCAGCCACAAGTGGGAGAAACGATTGATGATATTGTAACGAATCAATTTATGAATCCGAAAGAAGCAAAACAGGATTCCGCTTATCATTTTTCTGTCACACCACAAATGACAAATTCAATTGGTACTTTGTCATATGGCGTCTTTACAACAATTGTGACAGAAGCGACCAATCGTGTGCTTCGTGCACAGAAAAAAGGTGACGTCATTGTTGAGAATTTAACGATTTACTTTGTAAAGCCGGTTCAAATTGATAACGTTGTGTCCGTCCATCCAAAAGTGCTAGAAATTGGACGTAAATTTGGTAAAGTTGAAGTAGAAGTACGACATGAAGGAAATGTTGTTGGAAAAGCATTGCTCATGGTTCAATTGATTGATCGTTAAGGAGGAAAAGCTGTCTGAAATGGCAGTTTTTTTGTATGAATAAATATCTTAATGTTTCATTCGGTATGTTATAGTGGAAAATAAAGGGATTTGTGTATGTGTTATCTGCTAGTATCTTTTTTGGGAGCATTGCTATCCTTTACTTTTTAATCATGATTCCAATCCAATACTCTTATATATCAGGCCTAAAAGAAAGAATGAAGAAGACTGGGCTTACACAAAGTGAGCTATACGAAAAGATGTCATTTGAAGAAGAACAAGCGCATTTCAGTTTGCAAGGGAATTTGTTTAATCTACCGTCGGCTATTGTTGCGAGTCTTATATATAAACTGCGCTATCGTAAATAGGAACAGTTCAAATATGAGATTAAGTCCTACAATAAAGTGAAACTTCCATCAGTGGGGAGCTTACTATACTGCCCGTGAATAGTGGGATAAAATGAAAACGCTCAGAGTAAAAAACTCTAAGCGTTTTTTTGTGAATTACTGAGTGATTCCAACTACAAAGTACGGTGTTATTAGAGAACTTCTTTACAAAAAAGGAGTTATTTTTTGTCTGAATAACTCCTATTCAAATTGCAATACCAAATTCACGCAAAGCAAGTGCTTGAAAAGTCTGCATATCAATTGTTTGTTTAGATTTATGATTCCCTTTCGTTACGGTATAGGTTTTGTCTGTCAGCGTAATGTGACCATCGTCTGTTAGTTTTGCAAGAAGCGGCGATTTATTAAATGGTGATTGTTCATGGTGGGTAATAATTTGTTGTGCATTCTGTAAAACTGTTTCATCAATTGGTAATGTGAAGAAGTCATAGCCAATTTCTAGAGTGCCATTTTGATATTTTTCAAATGCGTATTCTCCTAAATCTGTTTTTTTCTTTTGAATACGGTATTTACCAGTTGAAGATGTCACTGTTTCTCCCGTAAGCGGAATAGGCTGCAGGGCATGATGTGAACCGAAACCAACGTCGATTAGGTATGACTGATTATTATGATGTAAAATCGTTGCAAAGTGTGTTCCAATTAGCCGGACTGCTCCATCATTAAATACAGTGCCGCATATCATATGGACTTGAAATCCTAGTTCTTTTAAAGTGTAGTAAAACAAAGGATTCAGCTCATAGCAAACACCGCCGCGCTGGTTGTCTATAATCTTTCTTTTTAAGTTTTCAAAGGTAATATCAATGTTTTCATTTTGTATAATACTAATATTTTCAAAGGGCACGTGTTTAGCAAATTGTGATTGTAACACACGAATATCTTCAAATGTTACATCTTGTTTTTCATATTGAATGCGGTTGAAAAAATCGCTTAGAAAGGTGTCCATTTTATCTCACCTCAAATTATTTTTGTAACTGCTCTGCCTCTTCAATCGCAAGCGGTAAGAAGTGTTTATATTGGCGAATACCGTTGTAGATGCTAGCTCCGCCAACAATTACAAATAAAACTCCAACAATTATACGAGTCGTTGAAAGATCCAAGAAAAATTGGTTCAGGCCAAATAATGCAACAAATAATCCGAGTGCAATCGCTGATTTTCCAGCAAGCCATCCTTTCTCCATGGAACGGTTTGTACGGAAATATTTCGTTTTGTAGAAAAGATACAACATAAATGTAACGATAATACAAAAGACTAATACTGGCATGATCCCAATCCCCCATCTATTTGTATGTTATTTATTTTATTGTAAATCAATTCTCGACCTGTATGAAGTGTTTTGGGTTATAATGGGTATAAATTGGTGAAAAAGGAGACTTTTACATATGCATGAGAAGATTTTAGAAGCAATTAAGCAATTTGATACGATTATTATTCACCGTCATGTACGTCCGGATCCAGATGCATTAGGTTCGCAGTGCGGACTTGGTACAATGCTGCAAGAGTCGTTTCCAGAGAAAAAGATTTATATGGTAGGATACAACGAACCATCTTTAGCATATTTACGCGTAATGGATGAAATTGATGATGCTACATACGAAGAGGCGCTTGTTATCGTTTGTGATACAGCAAACCAAGAGCGCGTTTGCGATCAACGTTACACAAAAGGAAAGCAATTAATTAAAATTGATCATCATCCAAATGAAGACCCGTACGGAGATATTGTTTGGGTAGATACAACGTCTAGTTCTACAAGTGAACTTATTTATGAGTTTTATTTATATGGTAAAGACAAAGGATTAACGTTATCAAAAGAAGCAGCGCGTCTGATTTTAGCTGGTATCGTTGGTGATACAGGGCGTTTCTTATTTCCGAGCACATCTGCAAAAACACTTCGTTATGCATCTGAACTTGTAGACACGGGAGTTGAATTCCCTGCATTATACGATGAAATGTATAAAACAAATGAGCGCATTGCACGTTTAAATGGTTACATTTTGCAAAATTTCACAATGACAGAAGAAGGAGCAGCTTATATTAAGCTAACGAAAGAAGTATTAGAGCAATTTGATGTACTTCCGTCTGAGGCATCAGGAGTTGTTGGATCGCTTGGAAATATTGAAGGCTTAAAAGCGTGGGTTCTATTTTTACAGGAAAAAGATATAATTCGTGTTCGACTTCGTTCAAAAGGACCAGTAATTAATACATTAGCAATGCAATATAATGGCGGAGGACATCCGATGGCGTCCGGTGCAAAAGTTTTTTCTTGGGAAGAAGCAGATCGTCTTTTTGCAGACCTACGTGAATTGTGTAAATAATAAGAAAGGTAGAGGGAGCTCTACCTTTCTTGTTTTATCTTTACGCTAATTTCAAGTGTAGTGTCAAACGAAACCGTTTCGATTTCGAATCGATAAACACGGTCATAATATTTATATACTTTATTTTCAATGACCTTTTTTAGTAGTTCTTTATTGTTTGCGACGCTCTGAATATTTTGGGTAAGCAAGTGGCGGAGATCATCGCGAATCGAGGTTTTTAATGTTTCAACAGTTAGAGAGTCTACATTATATTTATCATGATTGACAATCTCAATTTCAATTTCTTGAATCGTTAATACTTTTTTATTTTTTTCATTTTCTTTATTTTGATCTTCAATGATTACATGTAAGTCATCTGTTAACTTCTTTATTTTTGCTTCTTGTTGTTCTAGTGTTTTTGTTTGTACTTCTTGAAATACGCCATATATGTACAAAAAAATAATCCAGCTTAAAATACCGCCAACAGCAGCGCCGCCTAAAAAAAGCTTCCATCGATTGGAGAGTGAGCTTGGAACTCTCATACATGCTCCTGTGTAATCCAATTAATAATAATGAATCCTGTTTGCATACCGCCTGTGGCAAAGAAAATAAGCAGAATTTGTTTCACAATATCTTTTGTATCTCCTCCAAAGAAGCTGCGTTCAAAGCTGTAAAATGTATCAAAAGTCCCGCCAATAGCAGCGACAAGTGCCCAAATCCGTAAATTTTCTGCAAACTGCGTAATCATTGTGAGGGGTGGTTTCCCAACTAAAAAAGCGCCGACCCCGCCGATTAACGATCCACCAATCATAACACCAAGGGCAATGAAATAACTTGTAACGAGAAGAGAGAAAAAGCTTTGGTTCACTTCCATCATCATGCTCCTTTCTTTTTCATGTATATGGACAAAGAAGGAGAAGTATGTTTTGATTTCACGTATAATAGGAAGTAGTCAAATAGATAAAGAGAGGGCATAAAAGTGAAGTTTGTGCATTTACAATGTCAAACCGTTTATAGTTTATTGAAAAGTGCATGTAAAATAGATGAGCTTGTTCATCAAACGAAAGAACTTGGTTTTACAGCATTAGCGATTACAGATGAAAATGTGATGTATGGTGTTGTTCCATTTTATAAAGCGTGTAAAAAAGCGGGTATTCAGCCAATTATCGGATTAACAGCTTCGATATGGAATGAAGAAGAGGACCGGTCTTATCCACTTGTTTTACTGGCTGAAAACGAAACGGGATATCGGAATTTGCTTAAAATTTCTAGCAGCATTATGACAAAGTCAAAAGATGGTATTCCAAAGAAATGGCTTGCACACTATGCAGACGGATTAATTGCGATTTCTCCAGGGAAAGATGGTGAAATTGAACAACTTGTATTACAGGGTAAACATGAGGTTGCTGAAGAAGTAGCGAATATGTATAAAAGTATATTTGCAAGCTTTTACATAAGCTTGCAGCACCATGCCATTCAAGAAGAATTATTGCTGCAGGAAGAGCTTTTGCCATTTGCAAAGCAACTTGAAATCCCGCTTGTTGCGACAAATGATATTCGTTATGTCAAACAAGGTGATGCGATTGTACAGGAATGTTTATTATCTGTTCATAGCGGGGCAAAAATGACGGATCCAGAAAGGCCGCGTTTACAAACGGATCAATATTATATGAAATCGCCTTCTGAAATGGAAGCGTTATTCTCTGCTATGCCAGAAGCGATTCAAAATACTGTATGTATTGCAGAGCGCTGTCATGTAGAGATTCCGTTTCATACAAATCAACTTCCGAAGTTTCCGGTACCAACAAATGAGTCGTCAGATCACTTTTTACGCCGTATTTGTGAAGAAGGGCTGAAGAAGCGTTATGAAACAGTGACAGATGTGCATAAGGCACGTCTAACGCACGAATTAGGCGTTATTTCTCGAATGGGGTTTAGTGATTATTTTCTCATTGTATGGGACTTTATGACATACGCTCACGAGCGTCGCATTTTAACAGGACCAGGCCGTGGTTCGGCAGCAGGGTCACTCGTGTCTTACGTATTGGAAATTACCGATATTGATCCAATTCAGTATGATTTACTGTTTGAACGATTTTTAAATCCAGAGCGTGTCACACTTCCTGATATTGATATTGATTTTCCAGATATTCACCGCGATGAAATGATTCGTTATGTGAAAGATAAATACGGAGAATTACGTGTTGCTCAAATTGTAACATTTGGAACACTTGCAGCAAAAGCGTCGATTCGCGACATTGCAAGAGTAATGGGGCTGCCGCCAAATGAAATTGATATTTTTTCAAAGCATATTCCATCTAGGGTTGGGATTACATTAGAGGAAGCTTATGCAGAATCGCAAGCACTGCAAAATTATATACAAAGTAATCTCATATTTCAAAGGATATTTGATATTGCAAAACGTGTAGAAGGTTTGCCTCGTCATACGTCTATTCATGCAGCTGGGGTCATTATGAGTGAAGCACCGCTTACAAATAGCGTCGCCATTCAGGATGGGCATGATGGCGTATATGTTACGCAATATCCCGCAGAGGTATTAGAAGAACTTGGATTGTTAAAGATGGACTTTCTGGGTCTTCGTAATTTAACATTGCTTGAAAATATTCGTACCTTTGTTGCACAAACAACTGGGACAAATATAGATATAAAGAAATTTCCTCTTCAAGATGCGAAAACATTTGCACTGCTTGGACGAGGAGATACGACTGGAATTTTCCAGCTTGAATCAAGCGGAATGCGAAATGTTTTGCGTTCGTTAAAACCAAATGAGTTTGAAGATATTGTTGCAGTCAACGCGCTATATCGACCAGGACCAATGGAGCAAATTCCAGTGTTTATTGAATCGAAACACGGGAAACGTGCGATTCATTATCTTCATCCTGATTTGAAGCCAATTTTAGAAAATACGTATGGGGTTATTGTTTATCAGGAACAAATTATGCAAATTGCCTCTCGTTTAGCGGGATTTTCTCTTGGTGAGGCTGACTTATTACGCCGTGCAGTAAGTAAAAAAAATCGTGATATTTTGGACGAAGAACGTACTCACTTTGTAAAAGGTTGTTTGCAAAATGGATATGATGAAGAAACTGCCCAAAAAATTTATGATTTAATCGTTCAATTTGCGAATTATGGATTTAACAGAAGTCATGCAGTTGCTTATAGTATGATTGGATATCAACTTGCCTATTTAAAAGCGAATTATCCGCTGCAGTTTATGACAGCACTATTATCAAGTGCAATCGGAAATGAAGAGAAGATTGTACAATATGTTCGGGAAACGAAGCGAAAAGGGTTTCATGTTTTACCTCCATCTCTTCATAAGAGCAGTTATGATTTTCTTGTGGAAGGAAATGCAATTCGGTATAGCTTACTTGCTATTCGTAATGTAGGGATGGCGACAGTGAAAGCTTTGATTGAAGAAAGGAACAAAAAAACATTTCAAGATTTATTTGAATTTTGTTTGCGCATGCCGGCGAAGTTTGTAACAGAACGCAATTTAGAAACAATGATTTGGGCGGGGTGTTTTGACGATTTTGAGGTTTCACGTTCATCCTTGTTTAACAGTATTAAAGGT
Source organism: Bacillus pseudomycoides (assembly GCF_002582035.1). Lineage (GTDB taxonomy): Bacteria > Bacillota > Bacilli > Bacillales > Bacillaceae_G > Bacillus_A > Bacillus_A pseudomycoides_B. The sequence goes on along the minus strand of NZ_NUQE01000041.1, from coordinate 9,694 downwards.
GCGTTAGAATATGCGAGCTTAGCACGTGAAATTGGTGAGGAGCTTGTACCGAAGTCAGAGTATGCACAAGAGGCAGAGCTATCTTTTATTGAACAATTAAATAAAGAGAAAGAAGCGCTAGGTTTTTACTTATCAAGTTATCCAACTGCGCAGTACGCACCGCTTGTTAAACAATTGGAAATTCCTACACTTGCACAAGCGATGAAGCGGCAAAAAACAGTGCAGCGGGCGATTGTGTATTTGACAAGTATAAAAGTCATTCGGACAAAAAAATTACAAAAGATGGCGTTTGTTACATTTTGTGATCAAAACAATGAGATGGAAGCAGTTGTATTTCCTGAAACGTATATCCATTTTGCAGAGCGGTTGCAAGAAGGTGAAATTGTTTTAATAGAAGGTACAATTGAACAGCGAAATCACAAGCTGCAATGGATTATAAATGGCGTCTATCCGTTAGAGCAAATGGATACTTACGATAAAATGAAGGACGCTTCTATTTACGTGAAAATACCATCACAGTATGAAAAAAGGCTATTAAACAATATAACAAAAGTATTGTTTCACTATTCAGGTTTTGTGAAAGTACTAATTTATTATGAAAAAGAGCATAAGATGGTACAATTATCTCGTAGTTTATCCATTCATCCAAGTGAAGAATGCCTACAAGCGCTTTATGATGTAGTCGGGAAGGAAAATGTCGTTGTAAAAATATAATGGACAATTTCCCTCTATTTCGATTATAGTAGTAATAGCGTTCGTGGTCAGACCACCTTGGAGAATGAATAACGCTATGCAGCAAGAAAATATGAGGAGAGTGGATAGTTTGTCAACACTTCGTGAAGAAGCACTTCACATGCATAGAGTGCATCAAGGAAAATTAGAAACTGTATCAAAAGTAAAGGTAGAAAATGCAAAAGATTTAAGTCTTGCGTATTCTCCAGGGGTTGCAGAACCATGTAAAGTTATTTATGACGATAAGAGCAAGGTATACGAATATACAATGAAGGGCAATATGGTAGCAGTTGTAACAGATGGAACGGCTGTGTTAGGTCTTGGAAATATTGGACCGGAAGCATCACTTCCTGTTATGGAAGGTAAAGCTGTATTATTTAAGAGCTTTGCTGGTGTAGATGCATTTCCAATTGCTTTAAATACAAATGATGTAGATAAAATTGTTGAAACTGTAAAATTAATGGAGCCAACTTTTGGTGGCGTAAATTTAGAAGATATTGCAGCTCCAAACTGCTTTATTATTGAAGAGCGTTTAAAGAAAGAAACAAATATTCCGGTATTCCACGATGATCAGCACGGTACAGCAATTGTAACAGTAGCTGGTCTTGTGAATGCATTAAAGCTAGTTGGAAAGAAAATGTCTGATATTAAAGTTGTTGCAAACGGTGCTGGGGCAGCTGGTATTGCGATTATTAAACTTTTATATCGCTACGGTGTACGCGACATTATTATGTGCGATACGAAAGGTGCGATTTTTGAAGGTCGTCCTGTTGGTATGAACCCTGTGAAAAATGAAGTTGCAAAATATACAAATAAAAATCGTGCAGAAGGTTCATTAGCAGAAGTAATTCAAGGTGCAGATGTCTTCATCGGTGTATCTGCAGAAGGTGCATTAACAGAAGAAATGGTTCGTACTATGAATGAAGATGCAATTATCTTTGCAATGGCGAATCCAAATCCAGAAATTATGCCGGAAATTGCAAAAGCAGCTGGAGCAGCTGTTGTAGGTACAGGTCGTTCGGACTTCCCGAACCAAGTAAACAACGTACTAGCTTTTCCTGGTATTTTCCGCGGTGCCCTTGACGTACATGCAACGCAAATTAATGAAGAAATGAAAGTTGCAGCAGTAAAAGCAATTGCTGAGCTTGTATCAGCTGAAGAATTGAATGCGGATTATATTATTCCAGCTCCATTCGATGTGCGCGTAGCACCGCAAGTGGCAGCGTATGTAGCGAAAGCTGCAATGGAAACAGGTGTTGCTCGCCGTCAAGTCGATCCGAATGAAGTAGCTGAGAAAACAAGAAAACTAGCGATTATCGGTAAAGAATAAGCGAGGAGTGTCCATTGACATCATCACAAACAAAAGTATACCTAGAAATAGTGAAAAAAATCCGTTCTATTATAAAAGAGGATGGATTAGAAGCAGGCAATCGTCTGCCATCTGAACGAGAGCTAAGCGCACGTTTAAATGTTGGTCGTTCTTCTGTTCGTGAAGCGCTCAGAGCGTTGGAATTAGTCGGCTTAATTGAAACGCGGCGCGGTGAAGGGACGTTCATTCGAAATTTTTATGAGAATGGTCTTGTGCAATTAATTGCACCGTTCGTATTACAAGATGAAAAAACGCAGCGAGATTTGTTACAAATGAAGGAATTACTTGAGAAAGATGCAATTCGTGTCCTATGTCAAATACAGACAGAAGGCCGTTTAGAGGCACTTAAGGCAATTTTTTCTGATGAACAGTCATCTATCACTGAATTTCATCAAACCTTTTTAAAAACGCTTGTAGAGCAAGTAGATAATTTTTTAATGTATCGTGTTTGGATGATTGTACATGACTACGCTTCGACGCTTTCTTGCGATATTCATTTAAACGCGCGAGAGTTGCATGAAAAGTTATATAAAGCCTTAGAGAATAAGCAGGAACAAACAGCAATAGAGCTTTATGATGCAATCATAGAGAACATACAGTTTCATTTGTAATGAAATACATCTATACAAAATTTGTCGAAATGACCATGACACGTTCTGACAAACATTCTGCCAGACAACGTTTAAAGTTAAACGTAAAGAGATGAGTTATAAGGCAAATTGAGAAAACAAGACTAACACCTATCGATGTAGGTGTTAGTCGCATTTTCTTACTCGTTAACCTTAGCTCTTTTATCACCTAAAGGAGGGTCAAACTTTGCTACGAGATTTATTCCAAAAGAAGAAAAAATATGCTGCAATTCCTTCAGAGCAAGTAAGAAGAGATGTACCGGACGGTGTCATGACAAAATGTCCGAAATGCAAAAAAATCATGTATACGAAAGAACTTCTGAAGAATTTAAAAGTATGTGTTAACTGCGGGTATCATCATCCGATGAACGCATGGGAGCGCCTTGAAAGTTTGTTAGATGAAAATTCATTTCGTGAATATGACAAAGAAATGATTTCGGCAAACCCGCTTCACTTCCCTGATTATGAGGAGAAACTTGAGGGCGATCGTAAAAAAACTGGATTAAACGAAGCAGTTGTGACAGGAGAAGGAACAATCGAGAATATGCTCGTTGTTGTTGCGGTTATGGATTCAAGGTTTCGAATGGGAAGCATGGGCTCTGTTGTAGGTGAAAAAATTGCGCGTGCTGTTGAAAAAGCACATGAAATGAAAGTGCCGTTTCTTATTTTTACCGCATCAGGCGGAGCTCGTATGCAAGAGGGTATTTTAAGTTTAATGCAAATGGCGAAAACAAGTGTTGCTTTGAAAAAGCATAGCAATGCAGGTGGTTTATTCATTTCTATTATGACGCATCCAACAACGGGTGGAGTTTCCGCGAGCTTTGCTTCACTTGGTGACTACAATCTAGCAGAACCAGGCGCATTAATTGGATTTGCAGGTCGTCGTGTAATTGAACAGACTGTTCGTGAAAAATTGCCGGAGGACTTCCAAACGGCAGAGTTCTTACTGGAACATGGACAATTAGATGCAGTCGTGCACCGTAATGATATGAGAGATACACTCCGCAAGATTTTAGAAGTTCATCAAGGGGAGGAAGTGGCGTCATGGCAGAATTAGAATTTGAAAAGCCGGTTGTTGAGCTAAGAAATAAGATTCGTGAATTAAAAGAGTATACGAAAAACAGCCAGATGGACTTCAGTGATGAAATCCGTATTTTGGAAGATAAGTTAGAGCATTTAGAGGAAGAAATATACGGCAATATGAAAGTATGGGACCGTGTTCAAATTGCTCGTCATGCCGAAAGACCGACAACGCTTGATTATATTGAGCACTTATTTACCGATTTTTTTGAATGTCATGGAGATCGCCTATTTGGTGATGATGCAGCGATTGTCGGCGGTATTGCGAAATATAATGGAATGCCTGTAACGGTAATTGGCCATCAGCGCGGAAAAGATACGAAAGAAAATATTCGCCGAAATTTCGGAATGCCTCACCCAGAAGGCTATCGTAAAGCATTGCGCCTTATGAAACAAGCGGAGAAGTTTAACCGCCCAATCATTTGTTTCATTGATACGAAAGGGGCTTATCCTGGTAAAGCAGCTGAAGAACGTGGTCAAAGTGAAGCCATTGCTCGTAATTTATTTGAAATGGCAGGTTTAACTGTGCCTGTTATTTGTATTGTTATTGGTGAAGGTGGTAGCGGCGGTGCGTTGGGTCTTGGAGTAGGAGATTGCATTCATATGCTAGAAAATTCCACTTATTCTGTTATTACTCCAGAGGGTGCGGCAGCGATTCTTTGGAAAGATGCAGGGAAAGCAAAAGAAGCTGCTGAAGCGATGAAAATTACGGCGGCTGATTTGAAAGAATTGGGTGTAATTGATGAAATGATTCCTGAAGCTCGCGGCGGTGCACATCGCAACGTTAAAGAACAAGCGGAATATATAAACCGTACCTTACAAAAAACGTTCCAACAATTAGAAGGTGTTTCGAAAGAGGAATTGGCTGAAAATCGTTATACAAAATATATGAAAATTGGACAAGTTTCGTTTTCAAACGCTTCCATTGGGGTAAAATAGAAAAAGCGTGCGTTCCATCTCGCGAATGCACGTTTTTCTTATGAAAAGACACATCTTCTCCATTGTCATTTTGTCTTTCTTCATGTTATTTTATTATAAGGTAAATAATCTTTATGAGGTGAGTACTAATGAAACGTATTGGTGTGTTAACAAGTGGTGGAGATTCACCTGGTATGAACGCTGCTATTCGTGCGGTTGTTCGTAAAGCGATGTACCACGATCTAGAAGTGTATGGTATCTACCATGGATACGCAGGATTAATTTCTGGTCATATTGAAAAATTAGAGTTAGGTTCTGTAGGCGATATTATCCACCGTGGTGGAACGAAATTATATACAGCGAGATGTCCTGAATTTAAAGAACTAGAAGGACAATTAAAAGGGATTGAACAATTAAAGAAATTTGGTATTGAAGGACTTGTTGTTATTGGTGGGGATGGTTCTTACCAAGGTGCAAAAAAATTAACAGAGCATGGTTTCCCATGTATAGGTGTACCAGGCACAATTGATAATGATATTCCGGGTACTGATTTCACAATTGGCTTTGATACGGCTTTAAACACTGTTATTGATGCAATTGATAAAATTCGTGATACAGCTACATCTCATGAACGTACATATGTAATTGAAGTAATGGGTCGTCATGCGGGAGATATTGCGTTATGGGCTGGTTTAGCAGACGGTGCAGAAACAATTTTAATTCCGGAAGCAGACTATGACATGAACGATGTAATTGCTCGTTTAAAACGCGGTAGCGAACGCGGGAAGAAACATAGTATTATCGTTGTAGCTGAAGGTGTTGGCAGCGCGATTGAAATCGGGAAACAAATTGAAGAAGCAACAAGCTTTGATACACGCGTTACAGTATTAGGTCACGTACAGCGCGGAGGATCTCCAAGTGCGATGGACCGTGTATTAGCAAGCCGTCTTGGTGCAAGAGCAGTTGAGCTTTTATTAGAAGAAAAAGGTGGCCGCTGCGTAGGTATTCAAAACAACCAACTTGTTGATCATGATATTATTGAAGCGTTAGCGCAAAAACATCAACTTGATTTAGATGTGTATCAGTTATCGAAAGAGTTATCCATCTAATTGGCCTAGTGTCAGATTAGTGGTAACGTTTTCAGAAATATTCGGAGGTGCGTTATGCGCAAAACTAAAATTGTATGTACAATTGGTCCTGCTAGTGAAAGTATTGAAAAGTTAGAACAATTAATCGGAGCAGGTATGAATGTTTGTCGTTTAAACTTCTCTCACGGTAGTCATGAAGAGCACGGAGCACGCATTGAAAGCATTCGTGAAGCTGCGAAGAAAACTGGTAAAACTATAGCAATCTTACTTGATACGAAAGGTCCAGAAATTCGTACACATGACTTTGTAGACGGACAAGCTGAACTGAAAACAGGTGCAGAAGTTGTTATTTCTACAGAACAAGTATTAGGAACTGCTGAAAAGTTCTCTGTAACTTACGCAGGGCTTTATGATGATGTTGATACAGGTTCTCGCATTCTAATCGATGATGGTCTTATTGAGTTAGAGGTAATCGGGAAAGAAAACGGCGATATCCGCACAAAAGTATTGAACAGCGGTCTTGTAAAAAATAAAAAGGGTGTAAATGTACCAAATGTAAGCATTAAGCTCCCTGGTATTACAGAAAAAGACGTTCAAGATATCATCTTCGGTATCGGGCAAAATGTTGACTTTATCGCAGCTTCTTTCGTACGCAAAGCATCTGACGTATTAGAAATTCGTGAACTATTAGAAGCGCATGGAGCACAACACATTCAAATCATTCCAAAAATCGAAAACCAAGAAGGTATCGACAACATCGACTCTATCCTAGAAGTTTCTGACGGCTTAATGGTAGCGCGCGGTGACATGGGTGTAGAAATTCCACCAGAAGAAGTACCGTTAGTGCAAAAGCGTCTAATCAAAAAATGTAATGTATTAGGTAAGCCAGTCATTACTGCAACGCAAATGTTAGATTCTATGCAACGTAACCCTCGTCCAACACGTGCGGAAGCAAGTGATGTAGCGAACGCTATTTTCGATGGCACAGATGCGATCATGCTTTCTGGTGAAACAGCAGCAGGTTTATACCCACTTGAAGCGGTACAAATGATGGCAAACATCGCGATTCGTGTTGAGAAATCATTGCAATATGAAGACATGTTCCGAAAACGTCTTAAAGAGCAATCTAGCACAATTACAGATGCAATTAGTCAATCTGTTGCACATACAGCAATCGCACTTGATGTAGCGGCAATCGTAGCTCCTACAGAAAGCGGCCATACTGCAAAAATGATCTCTAAATATCGTCCGAAATCTCCAATCGTAGCAGTAACATCTAATGAACAAGTATGCCGTCGTCTTGCACTTGCATGGGGTGTACAAGCATATATGGCAGAGGAAAAGGCAAAATCTACAGACGAAATGTTAGAAACTGCTATTCAAACAGCTATGGATACAGGTCTGGTTGGTCTTGGTGATACAGTTGTTATTACTGCTGGTGTACCAGTTGCTGAAACGGGCACAACAAACTTAATGAAAATTCATGTTGTTGGCGAAGAAATCGCTAAAGGACAAGGAATTGGCCGTAAAACGGCAAAAGGTAAAGTTGTTGTAGCGAAAACAGCTGAAGAAGCATTAGCAAATGTAACAGAAGGTTCAGTTCTTGTTACAACAAGCACTGACAAAGATATGATTCCTGCAATTGAAAAAGCTGCGGCTCTTGTTGTAGAAGAAGGCGGCTTAACAAGCCATGCAGCGGTTGTTGGTGTAACAATTGGTATTCCAGTTATCGTTGGTGTAGAAACTGCGACTGCTATCCTAAAAAATGGCCAAGAAGTAACAGTTGATGCAGCGCGTGGAATTGTATATAATGGACATGCGGAAGTGCTATAAGAAATAATATGTAGGGAAGGATCGAAATCCTTCTCTTTTTTTTTACACAATTCGAAAATATAAAGATTTAGAAAAAGAGGTGAGAGGAATGAAGGTATTTCTCTTTTTATTTATTTTAATTCCAGCATTAGAAGTTACGGTGTTAATTGCATCGAGTCAATGGATTGGCCTGTGGCCGACGTTTTGTGTGATTGTAGTAATGAGTATCATGGGAGCGTATATAGCGAAACGGCAAGGACTAGCGGTTTGGAGAGATATTCAGTATCGGTTAAGTAGAGGTGAGATTCCCGGTGATGCTGTATTAGATGCGATTTGTATTTTTGCAGGTGGTATACTTTTGTTGATTCCGGGGTATATAACAGATTGTATAGGATTGTTTTTATTGATTCCGATAGCGAGAAAACCGGTGAAATATATGATAATCAAATGGATGGAACGAAAAATAAACCGAAACAACACTATTATTGTACAAAAATAACGCTTGAAAGAGGAAACTCTTCAAGTGTTATTTTTTTGTCGAAACTACAAATGAATAAATATTCATTTGTAGAAAAAGGAAGAAAAGGGTTGTATTTTTATTCGTTTTAGTAAATAAAAAAACAAGGAGGGATTTCTCCTTGTTTTTAGCTGATTTTCATTAATGAAAATTTACTTTATGCGATTGTAAGAGCCCGATTGGCTCAACTAATCCTCAGCAAGGGCAAATAATTGCTGAGGAAAGTTTCGCTTTACCCCTTTATGAACTTCCAAAGATCTTTAAATACATTTGCTTTATGTAATGTATTTAATAAAACGAGTGTTACAGGACCGATAATCAGTCCTAAAAAACCAAATAATTTAAATCCGATAAATAAAGAAAATAATGTTGGAAGTGGGGCAAGCCCGATATTAGATGATAATACCTTTGGTTCCATTAATTGTCGTTGTACAATGACAACAATATATAAAATGAGTAAACCAAGTGCGAAAGCAGTGTCTCCTGTAAATAATGAGTAAATAATCCATGGAACGAAAACAGTCCCTGTTCCTAAGTATGGAAGTAAATCGACAACTCCTGTAATAAGGGCGATAGTAATTGCGTATGGTACACGCAAAATTAATAGGCCGATTAGAACGATAATGGTGGTCATTGATATAAGTGTAAATTGCGCTTTTACAAATCCAAACAAAGCTTTTTTTAAATCAACAAAAATTGTTTTTCCATAACCGTGTAACCGATTTGGCAATAATTTCTCAATTTTATGGGCAAGACGGTGCCAATCAAAGCTAATAAAGAAAGTAGCTAATAAGACGAATACAAGAGCGGTTAAGGTGGTCGGAAGAGCACTAATGAAGTTTGTTAATCCACTTATAATGGCTGTCAAAATAGCTTTCATTTGCTGCGTTGCTTCTGTACCGAGGTTTTGAATGTTTGTTGTAATCGTATTTTGTTGTGTTGCACCAAGATGATTAAATTGAGCAATCAAATCGTTGTAGAGCGGCATAATATTGGTGAGCGCAAATTCTTGCAGATACTGAACCATAGCCGGGAATTTTTCGGGTACAATTTGTAATAAGTAAGTTGTCGCAGAAATCACTTCTGTTACAAGGTACGTAACGAGTCCAACGATAGCCCCAAACACAAGGATAAGGCTGATGAACACAGACAAAGCACGAGGAAATCGGAGTTTTTGATCAAGAAAGTTTACAACTGGATTGATCATATATGCAATTGCAAAAGCGATAATAAATGGGTATACAAGACCTGCTATATACACGAGTGCGTATACTCCCAATATAGCTGATGCAATGACAAAGAGAAGTCGAAGTGCTATGTATAGTGAATGTCGATTCAAGGGTCTTCCCCCCCTTTTGCAAAATATGTTGCGTACGAGCTAAGGTTGTGTAAATTTTTACTTATCCCGCTATTTGCGGGCAGTAATACTCCCACCTCAAAATTCGGTGAAGCATTGTCCAGCTCTAGCGGCTAGAATCTCCGGTCGTTTCGCCCCTCTCGGACGAGGCAAAAAGCGCCTCTCTGTCGTGGGCGCGGGCGCCCTGCGATT
>NZ_NUQE01000040.1 GCF_002582035.1 Bacillus pseudomycoides | reverse complement strand
ATAAAAAACGGAAGTTAGCTTTCAGGAGCTAACTTCCGTTTTTTATTGCTCCTCTAACGCTGTAATATCCACTTGTACTGTTTCATGTGGTGTTTTTATATCGTACACATTAGCAAGCCCACTTGCCTCATCACAGTTTTCAATCCAAACAGGCACACCGTGATATGTAACGTCAATTCTACTTGATGATGATAAAATTTGTTTTACTCGCTTTATATCCATGATCATTTCCTCCTTATTATTTATTGCATCCTTTTTTATATTGCCGCGTCTATTTGAATTTTATCCCATTTAACTCCCTTCACTTCTATAAAGTGAAACTTCCATCAGTGGGGGTTTTCTTCAGCCCCCACTGATGGAAAGCTCTCTCAATCCTGAGGTGGGGGTCTTACTGCTCGCGAATAGCGGGATAACCAAAACTCACAGTTTCACTTTGGAGTTTTTTCAACTTACAAAAAAATAGATGTGTACAAGTACACACCTATTTTTTCCATAATATTAAAATTTTAAGAAAATAATGTTTTTACAACTTCACTTACTTTATCACTGTACACTTGATAATATACTTCCAAACCACGTCTTTCGAAACGAACGACTTTATTTTGCTTTAACTTCGTTAAATGTTGTGATACTGTAGATTGCGGAATTTCTAATACTTCCTGTAGCTGTGTTACGTTACAAGTTCCACGCTGCATAAGCTCCATTACAAGACGTAGACGAAGCGGATGAGCTAGCGCTCGCAACATTTGTACATCCTCTTCTGAAATACGACACTCAAACTGATTTTGATACATACTTTCCCCTCATTTTTTCTTTTTATTTTTATTTTTATTTTTCTATTTGTACATGTTTATTTTTATATTTCTTCCTATTATTACATTTTATACTGAATAATTTACAACACTAAAAATTACCTGCCCCCTTTATATAAAAAGAGAAAATTCTCTTTTGATGTTTGAATATTATACTATACGGCTTTGAAAAAAAGCAAAGTATCTGTAAGGACATTCATTGCCTTCCAAAATAATTTTCTCAACATTTTTGTTATATTTTTTACATATCATATCCCCTATCCATTTTCCTTGTTACTAAGGTAAAGATCTTACTGTCCGTTTGTTCAGGATGAAATATATAAAAATTATGAAAGAATAGATAAACAGCTTATAACGCATCCTATCTATATACACTCTTTCCTGTATACAGATTCTTTTCGTTCTTTCCAATTTATTCATAAAATGTAGCAGAATTTTTACAGTTAAATGTTCTATGGAATAATTATACTTTTCCACGTTGACAATAGTGACGAGTAATACTATACTTACAATGTAAGTTGATTGTGAACGATTTCACAAATAATGTGAATAACTTCACAAATTATATATAGGAGATGTCGCAATTATGAGTACATGGACACAGGTTTATGACCCGTTACACAACATTTGGCTATCAGCACTTGTAGCCGCTCTACCAATTTTATTTTTTATACTATGTTTAACAGTGTTTAAAATTAAAGGATACTTATCTGGACTCTATAGTGTTATTTTAGCTATTATTCTTTCTATATTTGTCTATAAGATGCCAGCAACTATGGCTGTATCATCCGCTGCCTTTGGTGTAGTAGCCGGATTTTATCCAATCTGTACAATTGTTATCGCAGCAATTTTTCTTTACAAACTAACTGTAAAAACTGAGCAATTTAACGTCATTCGTGATAGCATTTCTAGCATTACAAGCGATCCTCGTCTTCAAGTATTATTAATCGCTTATTCTTTCGGTGCTTTCTTAGAAGGTGCAGCAGGTTTCGGTGTACCAGTCGCTATTACAGCAGCATTACTTGTAGGTATGGGCTTTAACCCATTAAAAGCAGCTGGTATTTGTTTAGTTGCCAATATTGCTGGTGGTGCGATGGGAGCAATGGGTATTCCAGTTACAGTACCTGCTCAATTAACACAAATAGATCCATTAATTGTTGGTCGTCAAGTTGTAACATTATTACCTTTCATTAGCTTTGTATTACCATTCTTACTTGTTGCAATGGTAGATGGTTTAAAAGGAATTAAAGAAACTTGGCAAGGTATCATTGTAAGTGGTGGTGCATTTGCTATTACACAATTTGTTGTAACATATTTCCTTGGCCCAGAACTTACTGATATTTTCGCAGCTGTAGTCAGCATGGTTGCATTAGCTCTATTCTTACGTGTATGGCAACCAAAATCTTCAGCAAAAAATAAAGAAAAACAAAAAGAAAAACATAGTTATACTATGAAACAAATTTTATATGCTTGGTCACCATTTGTATTCTTAACTGTATTTGTAACAATTTTCAACTTAAAAGCAGTAAAAGCCTTATTCGCTCCAAATGGTGCATTAAGTAACTTAATATGGAATATTCAAGTACCTGGCCTGCACAATCACGTGATTAAAACAGCGCCAATTGTTAACACAGATACACCATTTGCAGCAATCTTTAAATTAGATGTATTCTCATCAACAACTACTGCGATTGTACTTGCAATTATTGTATCTTTAATTGTATTCCGTGTAAGTGGTAAGTTAATAAAAGAATTAACTGTTGAAACATTAAAAGAGTTAAAAGCACCAATTTATACAATCTGTAGTGTAATTGCATTAGCATATGTAACAAACTATTCTGGTATGTCTTCAACTCTTGGATTAGCCTTATCATCTACTGGAAAAATATTCCCAATATTATCTCCGATCTTAGGTTGGATTGGCGTATTCATAACTGGTTCTGTAGTATCCAGCGGCTCTCTATTTGCACCTCTTCAAGCTGTTACAGCCGCTCAAATAAATATCGACCCTTCTACTCTTGTTGCCTTAAACGTAGTGGGCGGTACAATGGCAAAAATGGTATCACCACAATCAGTTGCTGTAGCTTGCGCGGCAGTTGGAATAGTTGGTAAAGAATCAGAGCTATTTAAAATAACAATGAAATACAGCTTAATCTTCTTAGTAATTATTAGCTTACTTCAACTTAACTCTGTGTTTCATATTTTTTAATATAAAAGGCTGATGACTCGCTCATCAGCCTTTTGCTTTATCTCGCATTACTGTTTTTTCTGCTGTTTCCATTTTTTTTATTTCTATTCGTTTAATTTGATGAATGTCTTTTTCAAGAACAGTAAATTTCCAATCACCAGCAACAGTAGCATTCCCTTCTGCAATCTGTTGTCCTTGCATCATTAGCCAACCACCAATTGTATCAACGCCATGTTCGTCCAGATGCAAGCCAAATAAGTCATTAATTTCACTTACTAACACTTTCCCATCAACTACTTTACAAGTATCACTAATATGTTGGATAGGTGGATGTTCATCTTCATCATATTCATCTCGAATTTCTCCCACAATCTCTTCTAAAATATCCTCAAGCGTAACAAGTCCTGCGGTACCACCGTATTCATCATATAGAATAGCCAGTGGAATACGTTTTTTTTGCATATTCAACAATAAATCATGTATTGGAATATTTTCCATTACTTCAATAACTGGTCTTGTATATGTTGTGATTGATTTTACTTCTTGATTCTCTCCATCAATGTAATGGATAAAAAAATCTTTTACATTTACCATTCCCATAACTTCATCTTTATCTTCACCGAATACTGGATATCTCGTATATTTTTCTTGTCTAATAATTTCAATATGTGTTTCAAATAAATCTTCAGCGTATAATCCAACAATTTCCGTTCGCGGTACCATAATCTCTTTTGCAAGACGATTATCAAATTCAAAAATATTATTTACATATTTAAATTCCGCTTGATTAATCTCTCCACTTTCATAACTCTCTGATAAAATAAGACGGAGCTCTTCCTCTGAGTGCGCTACTTCATGTTCAGAAGCAGGTTTTAATCCAAATAAACTTGTCACAAAACGAGCGGCATGATTTAATGTCCAAATAAATGGATACATAATGTAATAAAAATAAATTAATGGCCTTGAAAGCATCAGACTAATTTGTTCTGCCTTTTGAATTGCAAATGTTTTTGGTGCTAATTCACCAATTACAACATGTAAAAAAGTAATGACGGCAAATGCAATAACAAAAGATACGGTACTAGCAATTGAAGGAGAGATTTGAAATTTAATTAATATAGGCTCTAATACGCGTTTTACAGTTGGTTCACCTAACCATCCAAGTCCAAGTGCTGTAATTGTAATTCCAAACTGACAGGCTGATAAATATTCATCTAAATTAGAAATAACTTTTTTTGCCGCTATTGCTCCTCGCCTTTTTTCTCCTACGAGTTGATCAATGCGACTACTGCGTACTTTGACAATCGCAAATTCAATTGCAACAAAAAAACCCGTTAACGCAATTAAAACTGCAACCAGTATTAAATTTCCTATTTCCAAATATCTTCCTTAGCTGCAGACAACTAAGGTTACACCTCCTGCAAAGATAAGTTTAGCTTTTTATATTTTCTCTCTTTCCCTCATAAGAAAAACTGTATAAATTTCACCAATTTTCATTCCTCATATAATTCAAGCGGCAAACCATCTGGGTCTTGGAAAAATACAAAACGTTTTCCGGTAATTTCATCGATTCGAATTGCTTCAGTTTGTATACCATGCTGCTGTAAATATGACACAGTTTCTTCTATACATTCAACAGCAAACGCTAAATGTCTCAATCCCGCTGCCTCCGGAAAAGTTTTTCGCCTTGGAGGATTAGGAAATGAAAATAATTCAATTTGATATGTATCTCCAACACATAAATCGAGCTTATATGACTCCCTTTCTTCTCGATACACTTCACGTAGAACTTGGAAACCAAGTACTTCTGTATAGAATTTTTTTGATACTTCATAATTTGAACAAATAATTGCGATGTGGTGAACATGAGTAATATTCATCGTATCTTTTCCTTTCTTGCATATTCTCCTATGAAATGAAAAACCTATATATAAAGTGAAACTTTAATCAGTGTGGAGCTTTCTTCATCCCCACTGATTATTAGTTGAACCAATCGGGCTTTTACGGGCAGTTATCCCCCACCTATCTTCTTCACTTCTCTCAATCTTAAGGTGGAGGTCTTACTGCCCGTGAATAGCAGGGTAAAACTGTTTATAAGGAGGATTGCTATGAAATTTTTCACATTTGTGCTCGGACTCATTGTTGTTTTTTTTCTTGCTTTTATAGCAAGTAACAATAGAAAACATGTTAAGTTCAAGCCGATTCTTATCATGCTTATTATACAATTAATCTTAACGTTCCTATTATTAAATACACAAATGGGACTTATCCTTGTAACAGCAATTTCCAACTTACTTAATAAAATATTAGAATATGCTGCTACAGGTATAAATTTTGTATTTGGCGGTCTTTTAAACAAAGGAGAAATGTCCTTCTTTTTAAATGTTTTACTTCCAATTGTATTTATCTCGGTGTTAATTGGAATCTTACAACACTTTAAAATTTTACCATTTATTATTCGCTGGGTGGGCTTTATACTTAGTAAAATAAATGGACTTGGTAAACTAGAGTCCTATATCGCAGTTGCGGCTGCTATTGTCGGACAAACAGAAGTGTTTATTACTGTAAAAAAACAACTCGGACAAATTCCACAACATCGTCTATATACACTATGCGCTTCAGCAATGTCCACAGTATCCATGTCCATCGTTGGTGCCTATATGACAATGATTGAACCAAAGTATGTTGTAACTGCTCTCGTATTAAACTTATTTAGTGGATTTATTATCGTATTAATTATTAATCCATACGATGTGAAAGACGAAGAAGATATTTTAGAAATCAAGGCAGAAAAACAAACTTTCTTCGAAATGCTAGGAGAGTACATTTTAGACGGATTTCGTGTCGCAGTTGTTGTTGGAGCAATGTTGATCGGCTTTGTTGCTCTTATAAGCGCTATAAACGGTTTATTTGCAATTATTTTTGGTATTACATTTCAACAATTACTCGGGTATGCATTTTCTCCAATTGCTTTCATTATTGGTGTACCCGCTACAGAAATTGTACAAGCAGGTAGTATTATGGCAACAAAGCTTATTACAAATGAATTTGTAGCCATGATGGATTTAAATAAACTTGCAAATACACTCTCTCCTCGTACGGTAGGTATTATTTCTGTCTTTCTAGTATCTTTTGCAAATTTCTCTTCTATTGGAATTCTTTCAGGAGCAGTAAGAAGCTTACATGAAGAACAAGGAAATGTCGTTGCAAGGTTTGGCCTAAAACTTCTATATGGTGCAACCTTAGTGAGTATTCTATCTGCAATTATTGTCAGTATAATGATTTAAAATAGGTAAAATTTTAATCTTTTGGTTCATCACCGTAACATAGGGTTGATTTTTTGAAAATAAATCCTTTTGAATACACGGAACGGAGAGTGGCGACTCCTGCGGGAATAGCGAGGAGGATCGCTCTCGCCCGCGGAAAGCGTCCACTCGGAGTAGAGTGTACATCTATATATGTCACCCCTGTCTTTTGGTGATGAACCAATCTTTTTCCTTTATGTTTTATATACAATATTTTTTAACAGATGCCTTAATTATGTGTAAGGCATCTGTTTTTTGTATAGAAACTTTTTATACAGTGTGACTGATAAAACATATAAATTTATATATTTCATATATTTCATTTTCATGTCAATTAAAAATTTATAGTGAAAACCTATTGTATTTATGTACAATAGAAAGTGTGCCTTTTTTTTAAAATTATAAGAACATACTTTAATTGATTTTTTAAAAGGAGAAAGATTAATGAAACCTGATTTAGAAACGACACATAGAGCGTCAAAAAAACGTTCTAAGAAAAAGCGTATACTATGGTTTGTTCTCATTCCCTTATTCCTTGTGGTTATTGGGGGAGGCAGCTATTTCTTCCACATATATAACAAAGCACAAGCTGTTGCAAATGGCGCATACTCTCAATTAGGACGAGGAGATAAATCGGATAAACGCGACAAAGCAGTGAAACCGATGACAGATAATGTTTCCATCTTAATTATGGGTGTAGATGAAAGTCAGACACGAGCAAAAGAATACGGAACTGCAACCCGTACAGATGCATTAATGCTTGCAACAATTAATAAACACGATAAATCTGTAAAACTACTAAGCATACCTCGTGATTCTCGAGTATATATTCCATCAGAAAAGAAAGAAGATAAAATTACCCACGCACATGTATTCGGTGGTGTTGATAGTACAATTGATACTGTAGAACGTTTTTTAGATGTTCCTGTTGATTATTACGTAAAATTTAACTTTGAATCATTTATAAAAATTGTTGATGCTCTTGGCGGCATTGATGTAAATGTACCAGTTACATTTACTGAACAAGATAGTCACGACAATCCTGATGCTATTCACCTTGAAAAAGGTCAGCAACACTTAAATGGCGAAGAAGCACTTGCGCTAGCGAGAACACGTCATATTGATACTGACTATATGCGCGGTCAACGTCAACAACTTGTTTTAGAAGCAATCGCTGAAAAAGCATTATCTTTAAATTCGATTGATAAACTTGGTGATTTACTGGATGCGGTAGACCAAGATATCAAAACAAACTTAACTTTCGATGATATGATGGCAATTGCCAAAAATATGATGGGTCCTGACCTAAAAATGGACAAATTACAAATAAAAGGGCAAGACGAATATATCGATGGTAGATATTATTACATCCCTGATGAACAAAATGTTCAAGATATTTCTGAAGAACTACAAAACCACCTAGGTGTTACAGGCAAATCAGATCATAAGAAACTATAAAAAAAAGCAGCTGTTGTATACAACAGCTGCTTTTTTTTATTATACACACTTATCTTTCCATTACACATCGAAATATACATTTTATACTGCAATACAAGAAAGAATTTCTTTAATTCCCCCCACTGATGGAAAGCTCTCACCAATCAGGCTTACTGCACGCGAATAGCGAGATAAAAATTCTAATTAAAGGTAATTATATTACAAAAGTGTAACGTTTTTTTACAAAAATATTACACAGACTATAAAATTAATAGTATACTAGTGTGTAATTACTACTCTTTTTATCATTTTATACGTTAGAAACAATACATAACCTAAAAACTTTATTTTGGGGGGAAATAAATGAAATTACGTAATTGGATTATTGGTTCCGCGATCGCTGGTGGAATTGTTCTTTGTGCTGGCGGTGTTGTTGCTTATCAGTATGTTCCAAAATTAAATACACAATTAGATACATACGTTTTACCTCACACAACATTTGAAGACATATCCTTAGATGGCAAAACGAAAGCAGACGTTCAACAAATTATTCAACAAAAAGTTGATGAATTAAATAAAAAATCCGTGAACTACACCTTCCAGGACAACAAAAACACGTATAATTGGGAAGAATTAGGGGTTGAATATAAAGGTACAGATGTTGCAGATAAAATTTTTAAGGAGCAAAAAGGCAATATTTCCAATCGTTATAAAATGCGTAAACAAGCTGAAAAAGGTGAACTAAATCGTGATTATAAGCTAGATCCTTCTATAAATACAGAAAAATACGATGCATTTATAAAAGATAAATACAATGACCTCCTAGTAGACCCTGTCAATGCAGATTTATCTGTTTCTGGAACAACGGTTAATATTAGTGAAAGTAAAGATGGCGAAAAAGTCGATAAAGAAAAATTAAAATCGTTAACAGCAGAAGCAATTACTACAAATAAACAGGACATCCAAGTTCCCATCACAGCGGTGAAACCAGAACACTCAACAGAAGATGTGAAAAACATGGGGATTCAAGAAGTAATCGCTGAATATTCTACTCCGCTGGCTGGCCGAAATGCGAATCAAACATTTAACGTACAACGTGCTACTAACACATTAACAGGAGTACTTATTGCACCAGGTGAAACATTTAGCTTTAACAACCGTGTTGGCATTACAGATGCAGCACATGGCTATAAATCAGCGGCTGTATATGTAAACGGAAAAGTTGAACAAAGTGCTGGCGGTGGTGTTTGCCAAGTAAGTAGTACATTATACGGTGCCGTATTGCGTGCTGATTTAGGAGTTGTAGCCCGGAGTAATCATTCTTTACCAGTCCATTACTTACCACTTGGTCAAGATGCAGCTGTTGCTGACTATGGTCCTGATTTGAAATTTACAAATAATACTGGTAAGTATATTTACATTCAATCATTCACGGATGGCAGTAGTGTAACTGCTCGTATTTTCGGTACACCAACAGGAAAAAATGTAGAAGTTTCTTCGAAAGTTATAAGTGAAACTGACAAAAACATTGTAGCTGTAACATATAAAAAGGTAACACAAAATGGGCAAGTGCTTTCCAACGGCCAAATTTCAAAAAGCACATACAAAAAGGCGTGATGATTCACGCCTTTTTGTTTTGTAATATAGACACAAAATTACTAATATGTGCTTTTGTTTCTTCTATTGTCCACATACGATTTCCATACCGCTCAGCTTCTTGGCACACTTTCTTCCAATCTGCTGTTTTTTGCATTTGAGCAAGTTCCTGTAATAACTTCTCTTTCGTTTCTTGTTCTTCCTGTTCTTTAAACTGCTGCATAAGATCAGCTATTTCTTCTTCGTATACACTTAGTGTACAATATGCCCTAAGGAAATATTGAAATGTTAAATACATAAATACCTCCCCTTTCCTATTTATCAGAAGGATAAGAAGTAACAATTTTAAAACCGAGCTCACTTCCTTTATCTTTCTGCAACACAGTCACTGTATTACGAAGCCCATCTTTTACACGCATATCTTTTTTAAATACTGCTTTTCCAACTGGGAATGCATGCTTTGTATTCAATACAAGACGGTTTTCCTTCGATTCTTTCAGCCATGTATTAATTTCTTTTTCATGCTGCTTTAAACTATCTTTTACCGCCTTTGTTGCCGTTTCTTTATCGTAATATGTACTTGCAACAGATACTTTATCTGTACGCAATCGTTCTTTTAATTGCTCTTCTGTTTTGCCAACGTGACGCTCTAACGTATGACCATTTTTCGGCGGTCCTTCCATTTCATCTAAAATGTTGTCACTAACATTTTCAACTGCTGCACTATTTTCTTTCGACGTAGTTTGTTTTTGTTGCTGTCCTGAACATCCACTTAATACAAGTATCATCATAAGCATTACGCCTATAACAACGTTCCATAATCGTTTCATCGTATCACCTCTTTCATGATTATTGTATCATCTTTAGAAAAAGTCAATTTTATGGTTCATCACCAAAAGATGGGGGTGACATATAGATAGATGTACACTCCACTCCGAGTGGACGCTTTCCGTTCCGTGTATTTAAAATGATTCATTTTCAAAAAATCAACCCCATGTTACGGTGATGAACCAATTTTATGCTATCACATAAAGCAGATACCCCATTCACTCCTAGCAATACCAAATATATGGTATTGCTAGGAGTGAAACTTTAATCAGTGGGGGTTTTCTCCATCCCCCACTGATTATTAGCCCTCACCAATCGGGCTTTTACGGGCAGTTTATCTCCCACCTAACTTCTT